>CAIVWG010000244.1 GCA_903909555.1 uncultured bacterium
CGCCGGGCTGCACGGCACGCGCGACCAGGGCCGGGAAGTCGCCGCGGATCAGGCGCCGCCGGTGATGGCGCGCCTTGGGCCACGGATCGGGAAAGAACGTGCGCACGCCGGTGAGGCGGCCGGCGGTGATGCCCTGGCTCAGTACCTCTCGAGCATCGGCCTGGACGACGACCACGTTGTCCAGGGGACCCTCGGAGATGCGGGCGAGCAGGTCCCCGATCCCCGGGGTGTGCATGTCCACCGCAACGACGAGGCGATCCGGCTCGCAGCGCGCGTAGTGCTCCACGACGTCACCCGTCCCGAAGCCGATGTCCACGACGACGGGTCCCGGCCGACCGGCCAGGAGCGCGGCGAGTTCCTCGAGGGGGACCAGGGAACTGGATCCGGACGCGAGGGCCCGGGCCTGGCGGGGGGTGATCCTGCCCCGACGGTGCTTCGTCGTCGGGACCACGCCAGTCCGGGTGGGAAATCCCGCGCTCGCCACGACTCCACCGTAGGCGTACCCCTATCCTCCGACCATGACCGAGTCCTCGCAGATCCCCCGTCGATCCCTCCTCATCGGTGCCGCCGCCGCATCCGCAGCGGTCGTCGGCGCCGGCGCCCTGACCCCGGGTGTCGCCAGTGCGACAGCCCCGGCGACGAAGTCCCGCCGCCGCAGCACGGAGGATCCGTTCCAGCTGGGCGTCGCCTCGGGGGACCCTCTCCCGGAGTCGGTGATCCTCTGGACCCGTCTCGCGCCCAAGCCGCTCGACCTGGATGGGGGCATGCCGCCCACCGACCAGGAGGTGGAGTGGGAGATCGCCACCGACGAGGCGTTCTCCAACGTCGTGCAGAGTGGCATCGCGGCCGCGCCGGCGTCGCACGGCCATAGCGTTCACGTCGACGTGCAGGGGCTGACACCGGACTCGTGGTACTTCTACCGCTTCAAGCACGGCGGCCACATCACTGAGACCGCGCGTACGCGCACGACGCCTGCACTCGGGGCTGCGGTATCGGCGTTCACGTTCGGGCAGGCGTCCTGCGCGAACTGGCAGTCGGGCCACTACCAGCTGTACGCCGATCTCGCGCAGCAGGAGCTCGACTACTGGATTCATCTCGGCGACTACATCTACGAGTACGGCGCTTACGACCCCAAGCGCCCGGACAAGGGCGGTTATGTCCGCGACGACAAGGTCGCTCATCGTGAGATTCCGTGGGGCAAGGAGCCGGTGAACCTTCCGCAGTACCGCCGTCAGTACGGCCTCTACCGCTCCGACCCCGACCTCCGGGCCCTCCATGCTCAGGCCCCCTACTCCGCCATCTGGGACGACCACGAGGTCGACAACAACTTCACCCGTCGCAAGAGCGGAGGCGATGGCCAGCAGGACCGCGTGGACTTCCGGCGCCGCCGGGCCGCGGGATTCCGCGCCTACTGGGAGAACCACGCCCTGCGAGTGCCGCCCACGGACGGACGGCGCATGCGCATCTTCCGACGTGTCGACTGGGGCTCGACCGCGACGTTCCTCTTCCTCGACGGCCGCCAGTACCGCAGTGATCAGCCGGGCTCGAGCACCAGCGACTTCGGCGGGTGGGACGAGGGGATGTTCAACCCCGACACGACGATGCTCGGGCCGGTTCAGGAGAACTGGGTGTCTCAGCAACTCGCCGACAGCGCGGCGAAGTGGACGTTCATCGCCCAGCAGACGGTGTTCTCCGACGTCAACGGCGGGGCCGCCTTCGACAACCCCGCAGCACTCGGTCTCTCCAAGGGCCTCTACAACTATGACGCCTGGGACGGGTACTGGGCGGCGCGCGGACGGCTCATCGAGGCGATCGCGACGAACCAGGTGCGCAACCCGATCATCCTCACCGGCGACTTCCACACCAATCTGGCCTTCGACCTGCTGTCGGAGTACCCCGACCCGCGCGACTATCCCACCGCCGCCGACCTCACGACGGCCATCAAGGCCTGGGAGGGCACCAAGATCGGCACCGAACTGTGCTGCGGGGCCGTGTCGTCCCCGACCTTCTTCGGCTCCGGCATCGTCGCGGCCGCCGGTCCGGGGACGCTGCGGAACACCCCCTGGGCTGCGTACGGCGAACTCCAGAACAACGGCGTCATCGTCAACCGGGTGACCTCGGAGTCGGTAGAGGCGGAGTACCGCATCGCCAAGACCAACTACAAGAGGAACACCGCCGAGGGTCGTCCTCGTACGGACAAGACGGTCGTGATCGAGGACGGGGTGCCCGGCGTCGCCGAGGTGAAGTAGCGCCTGAAGGGGAATCCCCCGACGAGGAAGCGCGGCCGCCCGTAGGCTAGGCGCGATCGGAGGGGTCATGGGCGTGAGTGTCGACGGCATCATCGCGTCGCCGGAGTTCGCGGCGACCGTGGTCGAGCTGTCCGCGCGCACGGGCCGCACCCCGGAGGACGTCGGCAGCGACGCGCGGCACTGTCTCGAAGAGATGGTCGCCGACGTCGAGCCGCGCTCGACCGAGGTCTGGGACCGATTCGGCCGCTGGCTGTCGCGCTCCTACAGTGTGGACGCGGCGGGCGACAACCTCCCTGCCATCCGGCAGTTGGGACTGCAGCACTCCCTGGTCTTCCTTCCCAACCACAGGTCCTACCTGGACCCGCTGGTCCTGCGGCGTGTCCTCAGCAAGCAGGGCTTCCCGCCCAACTACATCCTCGGCGGGATGAACCTCGCGATGTGGCCCGCCTCCGTCCTGGCGAAGCGCTCCGGACTGATCTTCATTCGCAGGAGCACTCGAGACGACCCGGTCTACCCGGCGATGATGCGGCTGTACCTGGGCCGCCTGCTGCAGGAGCACGCGAACCTGGAGTGGTACTTCGAGGGCGGCCGCACCCGCACCGGCAAGTTGCGCCCTCCTCGCATGGGAGTCCTGCGCTACCTCATCGATGCCTTCCTGGGCAATGAGAGCCGGCAGGGGCGGGACGCCCCGCGCGAGGACGTCTACATCGTCCCGGTCTCCATCGTCTACGACCAGCAGCACGAGGTGGAGGCCATCTCGTTCGAGGACACCGGGGGAGCGAAGACTCCCGAGAGTCTGGGCTGGCTGTGGAAGTTCGCCCGGGCTCAATCGACGCGTCGGGGCCAGGTTCACGTCCGCTTCGGGGAGCCGCTGTCGCTCGCCTCCGTCGTCGACGACGCCCGCGAACGGGCAGGATCGGCGGATCCTACGACGGTCGTGCCGCGAGTGGCCTTCGAGATTGCCAACCGCATCAACGACGCCACTCCCATCACCCCCTCCGCCCTGGTGACCTTCGCCCTGCTCGACAACGACGGCCGTGCCCTCACGCTCGCGGAACTGCTCGACATCCTTGACCCGCTCCTCGCCTACGTGCGTGAACGACGACTCCCGCTCACTTCCGGCATCGACCTCGCTCGTCCCGACGGTTTGCGCCAAGCACTGCGGACCTTGCAGGCCGAGGGCGTCGTCGAGTGCTACGACGGCGGCCTCCAGCCCGTGTACTCCATCGCGGAAGACCGCTTCCACGAGGCCGCGTTCTACCGCAACACCCTCGCCCACTGGTTCGTGTACCGCGCCATCGCGGAGAACGCCCTGCTCGCCGCGGCCGAGGCGGGCGGCGATGTGGTCGACGAGACCTGGCAGGCGGCCCTCGAGCTGCGTGATCTGCTCAAGTTCGAGTTCTTCTTCCCACGGAAGCGGGAGTTCGCCGAGGACATCCGCCGCGAGGTGAGCCTGGCGCAGCCGGGGTGGGAGAGTCAGCAGTTCACCGTGGACTCCGTGCTCGACCGGCTGGACCAGACGCACCTCTACGTCTCGCATCGGATCATCGGCCCCTTCCTCGAGGCGTACCTCGTGGTGGCGCGACGTCTTGCGCAGTTGGAGCCCGCCGCTCCTGTGGACACCGACGCCCTCGTGGCCGAGTGCCTCGGAATCGCCCGCCAGGACTGGCTCATGCACCGGCTGCACAGCCCGGAGTCCATCTCCCGTGACCTCATGCAGGGCGCGATCAAACTCGCCGGCAACCGTGACCTCCTCTCCGTGGGAGGGGACGACCTGCGCAAGCGCCGGGAAGACTTCGCCGAAGAGTTGCGGGCAGCGGTCGCCCGAGTGTCCATCATCAGGCGAGCCGCTCTCGGGCAGCTCGAAGGAGACGGGCGTCGTACCGTCTCACGAGAGTTCAGGAGGATGTAGGCGTGCCGGACATCGATGGGCTCGTCGCGGAGATCGAGAAGTCCCCGAAGGGCCCGCACGTTGCGGCGTTCTTCGACTTCGACGGCACTCTCATCGACGGCTACTCTGCGGTCGCCTACTTCCGTGATCGCCTTCTCGCCCGCGACGTGGGGACGTCCGAGCTGCTGAGATCCATTATCGAGAGCGTCAACGTCGAAATGCGCGGGCACGACGTGAGCCGCCTCATGAGCGTCGGGGTAGGGGCGCTGGCGGGGCGCACCGTGGTCGACGTCGAGGACATGGGCGAGCGTCTCTTCCGCACGCGTATCGCCCAGATGATCTACCCGGAGGCCCGGATCCTCATCGACGCTCACCAGCGGCGCGGCCACACGGTCGTGATGGCGTCCTCCGCGCTGACCTTCCAGACCGCTGCCGCGGCCCGCGACCTCGGCGTCGACCACGTGCTGTGCACGCACATGGATAGCGTCGATGGAGTCCTCACCGGCCTCGTGTCAGGTCCGATCCTGTGGGGGCAGGCCAAGGCCGACGCCGTGGTGGAGTTCGCCGACGCGGAGGGGATCGACCTGGCCCAGTCCTTCGCCTACGGGAACGGCGGCGAGGACGTCGCCTACCTGTCGACGGTCGGACATCCGCGTCCTCTCAACCCCACCGACTCGCTGGCCGCGGCAGCACGCGAGAGGGGATGGCCCATCGCACGCCTCACCCGGCCGCAGCGCATCACGCCTGAGCTCGTCGTTCGCAGCGCGGCCGCCTACGCCGGGGTCGGCGCCGGCCTCGTGGCCGGACTGGGACTGGGCCTGGTCAATCGCAGCCGCCGCACGGCCGTGGAGATCACCGCCTCCGTGGGATCTGAGCTCGCGCTGGCCGCGGCGGGGGTGAGCATCCGGGTCGTCGGCGCGGAGAACCTCTGGTCGGCGCGCCCCGCGGTGTTCGTGTTCAATCACCAGAGCCAACTCGACGTGATCATCATGGCGGCGTTGCTGCGCACGGACTTCACGGGCGTCGCCAAGAAGGAACTCCAGAAGGACCCGACGTTCGCGCCGCTCGGGTGGCTCGCAGACGTGGCCTTCATCGATCGGACCAACACCGAGCAGGCGAAGCAGGCTCTCGCTCCTGCCGTTGACGCGCTGAAGAACGGTCGCTCGCTGGCCATGGCACCCGAGGGCACCCGCTCGGCCACCCCGAGGCTCGGACCGTTTAAGAAGGGCGCCTTCCATGTCGCCATGCAGGCCGGCGTCCCGATGGTGCCGGTCGTGATTCGCAATGCCGGCGAGCTCATGCCGTCGCACGGTGCGTTCATCTCGCCGGGCACCATTCAGGTCGCGGTGCTGAAGCCCCTCCCGACGACGTCGTGGACCCCCAGGGGCATCGACCGGCAGGTGGAGAGGGTCCGGGGGATGTTCCTCGCGACCCTGGCGGACTGGCCCGACGGCGGAGTGCAGCTCTAGCGCGTCAGGGAGCGATCACCGTGACGCCTGCGGGCTGCTCCGGCGTGCCGATCTGCGCCATGGCCGCGGGGACGTCCTCCAGGCCGATCACCCGAGTGACAAGCAGGTCGGGCCGCAGACGGCCCTGCGCCACGAGTCCGAGCATGTCCGAGTAGTACGCCGCCGACATGCCATGGCTGCCCAAGACCTGGAGTTCCCGCGCGATGACCTCGTGCATGGGCACCGGATCGTGGGTGATCTCCGGCGGCAGGAGCCCCACCTGAACATGGCGCCCGCGGGGGCGGAGGCTGCGGATCGACAGGTGGCAGGCTGCGGAATCGCCCACGGCCTCGATCGACAGCGTGGGGCCGCCGACCGTCACCTCGAGGATGCTCGTGAGCGGATCTCCCTCGCCGGGATCGATAGCGGCCGCGGCGCCGAGGGCCACCGCCATCTCGCGGGCGGCTGGCGACGGGTCGAGCACGGTCACGCGACCCCCCAGGGCACGTGCGACGGCGAGGGCGGACAGCCCCACGCCTCCCGCGCCGTGCACGACCACCTCGTCACCGGGGATCGCCTTGCCCACCGCGGCGACGGCGCGGTAGGCCGTCGCCATGCGGCATCCGAGGCTCGCAGCAGTGGTCATCTCCATCTTCGGCGGCAGCGCGACGAGATTGGTGTCGGCGTTCGGGAGCGCGACGTACTCCGCGTACCCGCCCCAACCGTCGAACCCCGGCTGCCACTGGTGGGGGCACACCTGATGATTCCCCGACTCGCAGACCGGGCATCGGCCGCACGCGCACACGAAGGGCACCGTGACACGATCACCCACGCGCCAGCGCGTGACACCGTCGGCAACCTCCGCCACGGTCCCCGCGATCTCGTGGCCGAGGACGTGGGGATAACCCGCGACGTCGTCGTGACCGTTCCACGCGTGCCAGTCGCTTCGGCACAGGCCCACCGCTCCGACGCGGAGCACGACGCCGCCGGGGGGTGCCACGGGGTCATCGACCTTCCGGACGGACAGGGCCCCGCGGGCCCCGTCGTAGGCGACTGCGCGCATGCTCTGAGGGTAGGACTTCGGTCATTCCCCCGACACAGGCCCCGCTCCGGGGATTGACTGGGCGCATGGCGACGGAAGAGGCCCACGCCGACGACCGCCTGGAGGTTCAGCCGAGCCTCGAGGCGGGTTCGATCGGCTTCCTCGACGCAGTCTCCATCGGGCTCAACGCCACCTCCCCCGCCTACTCGCTGGCCGCGGTGCTCGGGCCCATCGTGGTCCTCGTCGGCGTGGCGGCCCCCGGCGTCCTCATCGCGTCGTTCGTCCCGATGCTCCTCATCGCCTCCGCGTTCTACTTCCTCAATCGCGTGGACCCCGACTGCGGGACGACCTTCTCCTGGGTCACCCGCGCGATGGGTCCGTGGTTCGGGTGGATGGGCGGGTGGGCGATCGCCATGACCGGCGTGCTGGTCATCGGGTCGCTCGCCAGCGTGGCGGTGCGCTTCCTGCTCCTCATGTTCGGCCAGGACGACATGGCCAGCAACGACGTGCTGGTGATGGTGCTCTCCGTGCTGCTCATCCTGTTCATGACGTGGATCTGCATCGTGGGAACGAGCCTGTCGGGCCGAATACAGACGGTGCTCAACTTCGCGCAGATCGCCGCCCTCATCGTGTTCTGCGTCGTTGCGATCTACAAGGGACTGTCCGGACAAGGCCTGGCCGGCGCCGAGACGCCCTCGATCTCCTGGCTCAACCCCTTCGGCCAGGGATCCGCCGCCCTGACCGCCGGCCTGCTCCTCGGTGTCTTCGCGTACTGGGGATGGGAGTCCGCCGTCAACCTCAATGAGGAGACCAAGGACTCCGACAGCACCCCCGGCAGGGCCGCGATCCTGTCTACGGTCATCCTCCTGGCGACGTACGTCGGCACCGCGATTGCCGTCCTCGTCCTCGTGGGGCCGACCTTCCTCTCCGACAATGCCGGCGAGGAGGAGATGGTGTTCGCGCTCATCGCCCGGGAGGCGCTGGGGGGATGGGGGTGGATCGTCCTGCTCGCGGTCGCGATGTCGGCCATTGCGTCGACGCAGACCACCATCATCCCCGCGTCACGGACCGCCCTCTCGATGGCTCGCCGCCACGCCATCCCCGGCTACTTCGGAAGCATCTCGAGGAAGTACCGCACCCCGGCCGTCTCGACCTGGTGGGTCGCCGGCATTGCGATCATCTGGTACGTCGTGGTGAGTTTTCTCAGCGAGAACGCCCTCTACGACTCGCTGAGCGCCCTGTCCCTGCTCATTGCCTTCTACTACTCGCTCACGGGCTTCGCCTGCGCCATCTACTACCGGAAGCTCCTCTTCACGAGCTTCAAGGGATTCCTCCTCATCGGCCTGGGGCCTGTGGTGGGAGCCGTGCTCCTGTTCTGGCTGCTGATCCTCTCGGGGATCGAGATGTCCAATCCGGAGAACTCCTACGGGGGAGTCTCGTGGTTCGGCATGGGTCCGCCGCTCGTCATCGGACTGTTCCTCTTCGCCCTGGGTGTGATCTTCACGGTCTCGTCCCGCATCGCGAATACGCCGTACTGGAAGGAACGTCCCAGCGTCGTGGATCCCGACCTTGTGCCCGTGTCCGAAGGAGGAGACGAGGCATGAGTCTCGCGGTGGGATACGACGGCGGGGAGTCCGCAGATCGGGCGCTGGACGCAGCGATCGACCTGGCACGCGACCTCGAGGAGGAACTCTTCGTGGTGTGCGGGGTCGCCCCTGCGGGAGGAGTGGGCGAGGAGTACGACGCCACGGAGGACGCCATCGTCGAGGACATCGCCCCGCTCGTGATGGCCGCGGTGGCGAAGGCCCGAAGCGCGGGCATCGACGCGGAGGCCATCCTGGTGGACGCCGACCCCGTGGAGGCCCTCTACACCGTCATGGACGAGCGCTCCCCCCGCATGCTCATCGTGGGCTACGGCACCGCGGGCCGGATCCGCCGCGCGCTCTTCGGCGCGGTGGCCCGACGCGTGGTGAGGGGAGCCGAGGTGCCGGTGCTCGTCGTTCCCTGACGCGGTCTTCCTCGTGAGGCGGCGTTCCTCGTGAGGCGGTGTTGCTTCTCACGGGAACCTGCTCGGGGTGAGGGGCGTCACCTTCTCCGGGGGGCGTGCACGGCGCTCCCCGGGACGCAAGGGACCCTGAATCAGTGTTTGCGACGCCTCCGCCCAAGGGCATGCGCACCCCGGTGCGCACGCCCGGAACGCTCGTCCGCGACCTGTCGCGGGCGGTGCAGGAGACCCTGGACCTCGCGGTCGCGCGAGCGCCGAGAGGTTCGGTCCTGCAGCGCGGCCTGCGACTCGCGTCACGATCCTGGGCCACCGTATGGCTCATCGGCGTCACGTCCCTGGCCGCCTGTGTCGCCTGGGTAGGAGCCCTCTACCTCGATCTTGGCAGCCCGGTCCCGGCAGCGGCCGGTGCGGTGATCACCGTGGCACTGTCGCTCAACCGCTCCCTGCGATCAGGCCTCTCGCTCGTCGGGGCAACGGCGGCAGCGCTCATCGTGGCCTTCGCGCTCTACCAGTGGTGGGGCCTGCACGTCTGGACCGTCGGGGTGCTCGTCATCGTCTCGCTGGTGATCGGCCGACTCATGCGGCTCGGGCCCGAGGGGGCGCTGCAGATCCCGGTGACGGCGCTGTTCCTCTACATCATGGGTGAGGCTCTCACCGACGACCTCATCATCTCGCGCATCGTGGCGACCCTCCTGGGAGTCGCTGTCGGGCTCGTGTTCTCCATGGTGGCGCATCCGGAACTCCCCGAGGAGCGCATGACCGAGCGTTTGTCCGACCTGGGCGTACGCCTGGGCGAACTGCTCGTCGCGATGGGACAGGTCTCCGATCGTCGTGTCACCCGCCGGCAGTCGACCGAATGGCTCACCGAGGCACGGGAACTCGGCGTTGAGACCCGCCGCATCGGCGAGGAACTCGATGAACTCGGGCTGGGCAGGCGCTTCAGCCTGGGCAGCGAGCGGGCCGTCGGACGTGCGATCCGCGACCAGTACCACCTCATCCAGCAGACGAGCGACCACGTCAACGCCATTGCCCGCGGCCTGTTCGACGCCACCTCGGAGGGCTCGGTGAGGCTCCCGCAGGGCGTCGGGCAGATGCTCTCCTCCACGGGGACGGCGGTCACCGCTCACGCGGATGCCATGGACCGTGCGATCGCCGAGGGCGATCCCGCCACCGGGGTGATCGAGGCCCTCGAAGCTGTGGAGGAGGACCGGACACGCTCGGTCGAGGAGCTCAAGGGGACCGACGATACGAATGCCCTCGTCCTCGGCGGCGCGCTCGTCAACGAGGTGGATCGCATGGCCAAGCGCCTCGCCGGCGCCAGCAGCCGCTAGCCCCCTAGGGCAGGAGGCGGCCGTGACGGTGGCGGGTGATGGACACCGATTGCTCCTTGAGCCAGTGCGGGAGTTCCGTCTCGCCCTCATCGGTCACCGGGTCCGTCACGACCGCGATACCGGCCGCGTGGGCCGCCCGCAGCAGGTCAGGGCTCGCGGGCCCCAGGAGCCGCAGACGCTCGATGCGCAAGGAGCCCAGACGCTCGGCAAGCGACTCGTCTGACTCCTGCGACGTCAGCGACCAGAGGACGGGAGTCCCGCTCATGACGGTCGCGGCCTGCAGGATCTCCCGGGCCGCCTCATCGACACTCTCATCCATGCGCACCAGAACGCCGTCCAGAGGCCGGTAACGCAGGACGTTGCGTTCGCTGCGCAGGCCGGAGGGGTCGGACTCGATGCCGAACCGGTCCCTCCAGGCACGCGCGAAGGAGTCGCGGGCGTACGCCGGGTCCAGCTCAGGGGACCGCCAACTGCCGTAGGTCGACAGATGCCCGGGCCCGCCGGGCTTGGCCCCGCCGCCGATGGAGGATCGCTTCCAGCCACCGAAGGGCTGTCGGCGTACGACGGCCCCGGTGATGTGGCGGTTGACGTAGGCGTTGCCGACCTGGACGCGCTCGAGCCACCTGTCGATCTCCTCGGGATCGAGGCTGTGGATGCCTCCGGTGAGGCCGTACTCCGGCGCGTTCTGCAGGGAGATCGCGTGGTCGAGGTTGTCGGCACGCATGACGCCCAGGACCGGGCCGAAGCACTCGGTGAGGTGGAACCAGGACCCGGGGGCGACGTCCCAGCGCACGCCGGGGGACCACAGATCCCCAGAACGTGCGGCTTGGGGATCCGGGTCGGCGCCAGCAGGACGATCCGGACCACCGAGGGCGCGGGGCTCCACGAGCCAGGTCTCGCCGGGCTCGAGCGTGGTGAGCGCCCGCTCGAGGCTGCCGCTCGGCGCGCTGATGAGCGGGCCGATGATCGTCGCGGGATCCTCGGCCCAGCCCACCCGCTGGCTGCGCACGGCATCGGCCAGGCGCCGCTGGAACGACGGGTCGTCGTACACGCTGGCCTCCACGATCGCCAGCGACGCGGCTGAGCACTTCTGCCCGGCATGTCCGAAGGCAGACTTCACCAGGTCCTTGATGGCGACGTCGATGTCGGCTGCGGCGGTGATGATGAGCGCGTTCTTGCCGCTGGTCTCGGCATGCAGACGCAGGTCGGGACGCCAGTCGAGGAAGAGATCCGCGGTGGCGAGGCTGCCGGTGAGCACGACCTCGTCGACGCCGGGATGCGTCACGAGGTGCTGGCCGACCTCGTCGTCGGGGGTGCATACCAACTGCACCAGGTCGCGGGGCACGCCGGCCTCGTGCAGGTGATCGACCAGTGCCGCGGCGACCGCGCGTGCCTCGGGCGCGGGCTTGAGGATGACCGCGGACCCGGAAGCGATGGAGTGCACGAGTCCGCTGGCCGGGATGGCGTAGGGGAAGTTCCACGGTCCCGCGACGAGCACGAGCGCGTGGGGGCGCCACTCGAGGCGTCCGGACAGGCGCTCGTGGCCCACGGTGAGGTGTGCGGCGTACGTGGCGAAGTCGATCGCCTCACTCACTTCCGGGTCGCCCTCGCGGAGAGTCTTGCCGGTGGTGCGCGCCAGTGTGGCGAGCGTGTCTCCGCGATGGGACTCCATGACGGTGGCAACGCGTGCGAGGACCTCGCGCCGCTGCTGCCAGCTGGTGGCCTGCCACGCGCGCTGTGCCGTTCGAGAGCGTGCGACCGCATCGTCGACACCGCGCGTGGCCGTCGTCAGGTCCGGCTCGGGATGTGGCGCGCGCGTGAGGACCTCGGCGGCCCACGCACGGTTGCCGGGGGTGGTGAAGTCGGTGTCGGCCACGTTGCTGAACGAGCCGTCCGTCGGGAACGTCATCGAGTCCGTGCGACGGTCCTGAGTGCGATGGCTCGTCGTCTCGACTTCGTGGCGCCTCGCGAGGGAGTCGCGGAAGCGGTCACGCTCCCGCTGCCACGCGGGTGAGTCGGGAGTGAGGTCGAACAGGGACCGCAGGAAGTTCTCGGGGCCGGAGTTCTCGTCGAGCCGGCGCGAGAGATAGGCAATCGAGGCATCACGATCGGCCCTCTCCACGACGGGGGCGTAGAGCAGCAGCGCTCCCGCGTCGTCGCGCACGGCCCGCGCCTGGGCGGGGGCCATGCCCTCGAGCATCTCGATCTCGATCATCGACGGGTCATCGAGCGTCTCGCGCAGCGTCAGCGCCCATGCGACGTCGAAGAGGTTGTGGGAGGCGATCCCGATCCAAAGGGCTCCCGGATCGGACTGTGTCACGGCCGTCTCGAGCATGGCCTTGTACGACGCATCCACCGCAGCCTTGGTCGAGTACGGGGCCTGAGGCCAGTCGTGCATTTCCGCCTCGACCTGCTCCATGGCCAGGTTGGCGCCCTTGACCAGGCGGATCTTGATGGGGGCTCGTCCGAGCGCGTGGCGGGCGTTGGCCCAGGCGATGAGGCGGTCCAGGGCTGCGTGCGAGTCGGGGATGTAGGCCTGCAGCACGATCCCGGCCCGCATACCGTGGAACTCCGGCCGGTCGAGGACGGCGATGAAGGCCTCCACGGACAGGTCGAGGTCGCGGTGCTCCTCCATGTCGAGGTTGACGAAGGTGCCGTTGTCACGGGCCACCCGGTAGAGCGCGGCGAGACGGTCGCTGATGCGTGCCAGGGAGTCGTCCCAGGCGAGCACGTCGAGGTTGGCGCACAGGGCCGAAATCTTGATGGAGACGTAGTTGACGTCAGGGCGACGCACGCGCGAGGTCACGAGCTCGAAGCGGGCGTCGGCCTCGTCATCGCCGAGGATCGCCTCGCCGAGGACGTTGACGTTGAGGTCGAATCCCTGAGCACGCCTCCTGGCGAGGTAGCGGCCCAGGGGCGCGCTCTCGCCGGGCAGGATCACGCCATCGGTCTCGCGGCTGACGCGCCAGTCGACCGCGCGCTCTGCCAGCCAGGGCGCGTACGGCGCGATGCGGCCGAGCACGCGCAGGCCGGTGCCGTCGATAAGGCCGAGCGATCGCGGAACGCCACTCTTGACGAGATCGCGCAGTCGGCGCGCAGCGCGCCTGCGATCCCGGATGCGCAGCACCTGGTCCGTCAGGTCGAGGAGCAGATCCCGTCCGGCATCGTCAGCCAGCAGCCGGCCGAGAGCGCGGGAGCGGCGGCGTTCCCGGCGGGTCGTTCCGGCGAGGGCGGTGTCGAGCAGGCGCGCGGCTCGGGCCTCGGCCGCGGGGGCCAGGGTCACCAGGGGAGTCGGGATCGTCACGGTCATGGGTCTAGGAAATCGACGAACGCTCCTCCCGTCTTGTGCCACAGTGACCACGTGGGTGTCGAATCGATACCAAAGGCAAGGTCCCTCGTGTCCTTCGTCGACCTCGTGGAGGGGCTGCCCCAGGTGATGGCAGCCGCGAAGGACACGGACGGGTGCTACCTCTACGTCAACCGGGGCTTCGCCGAGCGGGTGGGCCGTCGGGCGCGCGACGTGCTCGGGCTGACCGTCGAAGCGCTCTTCGCGCCCGAGCTCGCGGCGTCGTACGCTGCGCAGGATTCCGAGGTGTTGCGCACCGGGCAACCACTCTCCGGCCACCTCGAGCTCATCGTGCGCGGGGATGGGCGCCTGGGCTGGTACCTCACCTCGAAGTCACGCCTCCTCGATGATGACGGCGACGTTCTCGGGGTCGCGGTCATGTCGGTGGATCTGCAGTCGCAAATGGACAGTGCGCACTCCGGTCTCGCGCAAGCGCTCGTCGCGGTGAGGGACAGCATCGCGCATCCATGGCGAGTATCCGAGATCGCGGACATCGCGGGCCTGTCGACGACACAGCTCGAGCGACTGTGCCGTCGGACATTGGGCATGTCCCCTCGCGGAGTGCTCCAGCGCCTGCGCATCGAACACGCGGTGCGATTGCTGTCGACGACG
>CAIVWG010000245.1 GCA_903909555.1 uncultured bacterium
GGGCGATCGCCCCGACGAAGGCGGGCTCGGGCAGGAGGGTCGACAGGGCGCCCATGCGGCCGTACCCGTCGAGGGCCACCTGGAAGACCCCGGTGGGGTTCATGCCCACCGGGACGGCCACCCCGGTTCCGACGTAGAGGGCGCGATGGCTGGCGGCCACGAAGATCTGGGAGAAGTCCTGACCCTCAGGGCGGAGCACCGTGCGCTGGAGCGTACGACCGGAGCCGGCGTCGAGGGCGAAGAGCACGGCCGGGATCGGCGACTCCGCTACTGCACCCGCCGACGTGGGTGCCCCGATGCAGAGATCGCAGGCGCCGGCGTACAGCGTGCGTCCGGACGGCGACACGGCCAGCGAGAAGAGGTTGGCGCGGGGCAGGTCGAACGTCGCCAGCGGCTGAGCGCTTCCGGAGTCGACGTCGAAGCGCATGACCGTGCCCGGGCCGGTCCAGCTGTAGCCCGTGCGACCGTCAGGTGCCATCGCGATCATCCACGCCGGTCCGTCGAGCGGGATGCGCTTGAGCACCTGGTAGTCCTCGTCGCTCGTGACGCTCACGACGGTGATCTGTCCGGACAGGTCACCGATGACGATCTTCTTGCTCCCGGGGATATAGGCCAGGGACAGCGCATTCTCGACGCCCACGTCGGCGACCACCGTCTCGCCCGTGGCCAGGTCGATTCCCCTGAGGTGGGGGTCGTCCTCGCAGACCGCCCAGCCTCGGTCCCCCGCCGGTGCGACAGCGACCGCGCTCGGCGAGCACATCATCTGCACCTCGAACTGACCCGTCGAGTCCACGAGGGCGACCGTCTTGAGGTCCCTCAGGCTCACGAGCTTCACGCCGGTGTCGGTCACGGCCACGGAATTGGGCACCTCCGGAAGATCGAGGGGAACCGTGGACGCCTGAGCGGCGGGTGCGGGACCGAGCAGTGGGACAAGGAGGGCGGCAAGGCAGGCGGCCCAGGACACGGCGCGCGCGGGGCGGGGGGCGGAGATCATCCGACCAGCGTGCCCGCTCCCCGCGGCGGAGTCCACCCCGGGCTCGGCACGCCGCACTCGCGAGGAGGGAGAACGCCCCCGCGTGGAGAGCCCGATAGCGTCGCGCCGTGGACATCGCGGAGGCCTGCGCACTGGTCGACGAACGCATGGCCGTCGCGCGCGCGGAGTACGACGTCCCCACGATCGCCTACGGCCTCACCCTCGGCGGGGCCCTCGTGCATACGGGCGCCGTCGCGGCGGAGGGCCACGCAGCACCGACCGCGTCGAGCGCCTTCCGCATCGCCTCGATGACGAAGAGCGTCACCGCCGCCACCGTGCTCGCCCTGCGCGATGCGGGCATCCTCGCCCTCGATGATCCGGTGAGCCGATGGCTGCCCTGGGCCGACGGGCACCTCGGCCCGCCCAGCGGTGCACGCCGCGGCGCTCAGGAGGTGACCCTCCGGCACCTGCTCACCATGACCGCGGGCTTCCCCACCGACGATCCGTGGGGCGATCGCCAGGAGTCCCTGCCCCTGGCCGACTTCGACGCGCTCGTGTCGGAAGGCCTGTCGGCATGCCGTCCGCCGGGTCTGGAGTTCGAGTACTCCAACCTCGGGTACGCGCTCCTCGGTCGCGTGATCGCGCAGGCCACCGGCGAGGACTACCGCACCGTCGTGCGCACCACGCTGCTGGAGCCCCTCGGCATGACGGCGACGACGTACGACGTCGACGCGGTCACCGTCGAGGGTGCCGCGACGAGCCGGCAGACGGGCTACCACCCGCTCGCCGACGGGCTCGTGCCCGAGCCCGACACGTCCGCCGGGGCCTTCAGTCCCATGGGCGGCCTGTGGAGCACGGTGGAGGACCTCGCGACGTGGATCGGCTTCCTCGAGGCCGCCTGGGCCGACGACCCGCGCGAGGAGCCGCTCTCGCGCTGGAGCCGGCGCGAGATGCAGCGCCCGCACGTCCTGGCCCGGATCGACCCTCCCTCGGAGTCATCTCCGGCCGTGGCCCAGTCCTACGGCATGGGGCTGTACGTCGCCGATGACGTCCGGCTCGGCCGCTTCGTCCACCACAGCGGCGGCTACCCCGGCTTCGGCTCCCACATGCGCTGGCATCCGGACACGCGCTGGGGCATCGTCGCGCTGGCCAATCGCACGTACGCGCCGATGGGCAAGGCCTGCCCGCCGATCCTCGAGGAGATCGTCGCCGGTGACGCCGAGCAGGCTCGGCGCACACGTGCGTTCGACCGGCTGTGGCCGCGCACCCGCGAGGCGATGGACGTGGCCGAGTCGCTGCTCGCGGCGTGGCGCGACGACGTGGTCGACGCCTGGGGCGCCATGAACCTCGACCTGGACCAGCCTCGGGCGCAGCGGCGTGCTGCCTGGGCACGCGCAGGAGAGCGCGGGCCCTTCA
>CAIVWG010000246.1 GCA_903909555.1 uncultured bacterium
CCCTGCCCACGTCGCCGCCGCCGGAGCCGGCCCTCCGGGCCGAGCCCTCGCCGGTCGGGGACCTCCTCCGGGCGGTCCTGGCCGCGGCTGCCGCGCACGGCGCCTCGGACGTGCACCTGCGATCCGGTTCGCCACCCATCCTGCGGATCTCGGGCGAACTCACCGACCTCGACATGCCCGCCCTCACCGACGACCAGGCGCGGGCCCTCGCCGACCAGGCGCTCGGGTCCGCCCGAGACCGCGAGGCGTTCGCCGTCGATCACGAGCGAGACTTCGCCCTCAGCGTCCCCGGCGCCGGGAGGTTCCGGGGCAACGCCTACCTCAACCGAGGAGTTCCCGCGATGGTCCTCCGGCACATTCGCGAGAGCGTGCCGTCGTGGGAGTGGCTGCACGCGCCCGGCATCCTGCGCGATCTCGCCCTCCGACCAGACGGCCTCGTCCTCGTCACTGGTCCCACGGGATCGGGCAAGTCCACCACGCTCGCGGCCATGGTCCAGGAGATCAACGGCCGACGCCGCTGCCACATCCTCACTATCGAGGACCCCATCGAGTTCCTCCATGCCGACCGCATGGCGACCGTCAGCCAGCGCGAGATCGTCACGGACACCCAGAGCTTCTCCCGCGCCCTGCGGTCGGGCATGCGCCAGGATCCCGACGTCATCGTGGTGGGCGAGGTCCGCGACGTCGACACGGTCCGCACCATGCTGCGGGCCGCCGAGACCGGACACCTCGTCCTCGCCAGCCTCCACGCGCGCACCGTCGTCGACGCCGTCAACCGCGTCATCGACCTCTACCCCCAGGAGGAGCAGCGCCAGGCGGCGATCTCCCTGTCGGAGGTCCTCCTCGCCGTCGTGTGCCAGCGCCTCGTTCCCGCCCTGCGCGAGGGCGAGCGCCGGCTCGTCACCGAGGTCGCGGTGGCGACGCCACGAATCCAGGAGGCGGTGCGCGAGCCGGAGAAGGTGAGCGCGATCGCCGACGTCATGGCCGACGGCGAGTACTACGGGATGTACACGCTGGAGCAGGACGCGGTCCGGCAGGTCCTCGCCGGGGAGATCTCGGTGGAATCAGCCGAGCGTGCCGTGACCCACGTCGCCGACCTTCACGTCGCGCTGCGCAAGGCAGGAGTAAGCGATGACCGCCTACGCTGAGTCCGTACAGCGCCGCCGGACGCCGAACCCGGAAGGGCGGACCGCATGCCCGCATCCGTAGCCGACGTCCTCGTCGAGCGCCACCTCGTCACTCCGGACCAGCTCGCAGCTGCCAAGGCGGCAGCCGACTCCTCCGGCGACTCCGTCCTCAACGTGCTCGTGCGCCAGGGCGCGGTGGCGCGCAAGGAGGTGGTTCGCTGCACGGTCGAGGCGGCGGGCATGGAGTTCGTCGAGGTCATGGACGCCGGCCTGGATCCGGCCCTCACCGCCCTGCTCACCGGCGACCAGGCACGCCGCTACGGCGTCATCCCCTACCGGATGGCCGACGGGACGCTCACGGTCATCGCCGACTCCCAGACCGCGCTCGACTGGCACGTCCGCGACGACCTCCAGCAGATCACGCATCACCCGGTGGACTTCGCATGCGCCCTGAAGTCCGAGATCGACGCGCGGATCAACCTCGAGTACCGTGCCGAAGCAGAGCTCGGCGCGCTCGTCCGCGACATCCTCGACGACGGCCCCGCCGTCGACATCCTCGCACCGGTCGCCTCCTCGACCGATGCGCCCCTCGTCCGCTACGTGAACCTCCTGCTCGCCCAGGCGATCTCCGACAATGCGTCCGACATCCACGTGGAGCCCACCGAGAACACCATCCGGATCCGATTCCGCATCGACGGCGTGCTCAAGGAGATGGCCCCGGCTCCGAAGGAGATCCAGTCAGCGATCATCTCGCGCTTGAAGATCATGGCCGACATGAACATCGCCGAGCGGCGCGTTCCGCAGGACGGCCGGCTGTCGGTGAACTCCGGCGGACGCAAGATCGACCTGCGTGTGAGCAGCGTGCCGACAGTCTGGGGCGAGAAGATCGTCATGCGGATCCTGGACAACACCGCGGCAACCCTCGGCCTGAGCGAGCTCGGATTCTCCCCGGCCAACCTCGCCGAGTGGCGCGACGCCTACACCCGGCCCTACGGCATGCTCATCGTGAGCGGGCCGACCGGCTCCGGCAAGTCCACCACGCTCTACGCCACGATCAACGCGATCGCGCGCACGGAGGTCAACGTCGTGACCGTCGAGGATCCGGTGGAGTACCGCATTCCCGGCATCAACCAGGTCCAGGTCAACGCGAAGGCCGGGCTCACCTTCGCCTCGGCACTGCGCTCGCTGCTGCGCGCCGACCCCGATATCATCCTCATCGGCGAGATCCGCGACTACGAGACCGCGCAGATCGACATCGAGTCGGCTCTCACCGGCCACCTCGTCCTCACCACCATCCACACGAACGATTCCGCCAGCGTCGTCACGCGGCTCATCGAGATGGGGGTGGAACCCTTCCTTGTCGGCTCTGCTCTCACCTGCGCCTCGGGCCAGCGGCTCACGCGCCGTCTGTGCGAGGTCTGCAAGGCCCCTGTCGAGAAGTCGCCCGCGCATCTCGCGGCGGTGGGCTTCAATCTGCCGCCGGGAATCGAGCCGACGTTCTACGACCCCGTGGGGTGCTCCAGCTGCGCCCAGACCGGCTTTCGGGGTCGGATCGCCATGCACGAGGTGATGCCCATGAGCGAGGAGATCGCCAACCTCACACTGCGCCGCGCAGCGTCGACGGAGATTCAGCAAGCCGCCGTCGCCGGGGGCATGCGCACACTGCGCCAGGACGGCTGGCTCAAGGTCGCCGAAGGCCTCACCACGATCCCCGAAGTCCTGCGGGTGGTGTCGTGATGGGCGCCGGCGAGGGCGGCTTTACGCTCCCCACTGCCGACGTGATCCCGACGCGCACCACACCGACCACCCCCGGGGCGCCCCCCGCTCCCCAGGGTCCTTCCGCGCCATCAGGCCCCGCCGCGCCTTCGGGCCCCACCGCGCCACCAGGCCCCACCGGACCGCCGCGCCCAGAGGACACCGGCATCGTCGTGCGCGAGCGTCAGCGGACCGGGCCCCAATTGCTGCTCGACGACGTGCTCGTCGACGTCCTCGGGCAGGGAGCCTCTGACCTGCATCTCGCCGTGGGATCCCCGCCGATGATGCGCCGGCACGGCGATCTCGAGCCGGTGCCCGGCTACTCCACGATGACCGGGCTGCAGATCCAGGAAGCCGTCTACGCGCTGCTCACCGATCGGCAGAAGCAGCGCTTCGAAGAGGACCGCGAACTCGACTTCGCCTACGAGCTCCCAGGCGCCGCGCGCTTCCGGGTGAACCTTCGCTTCGCCCACGGCACCATGGGCGCGGCATTCCGCGCCATCCCCTGGGAGATCGCCCCTCTGGAGACGCTCGGCCTGCCCGACATCCTCGGCGACCTCGCCCAGCTCCCCCGCGGCCTCGTCCTGGTCACCGGACCCACGGGTTCGGGCAAGTCCACCACCCTGGCCGCCGTCATCGACCGCGCCAATCGGACTCGGCCCGGTCACATCGTCACCATCGAGGATCCGGTCGAGTTCGTGCATCAGCACCGCCGCAGCCTGGTCAGCCAGCGCGAGGTCGGCTCGGACACCCTGTCGTTCGAGGCGGCACTGCGCCACGCCCTGCGCCAGGACCCCGACATCATCCTGGTGGGCGAGATGCGCGACTACGAGACGATCGCCATCGCCCTCACCGCCGCGGAGACCGGGCACCTGGTCTTCGGCACCCTGCACACCAGCTCCGCGGCATCCACGGTCGACCGGGTGATCGACGTCTTCCCCGCCGAGCGTCAGGCTCAGGTCCGCACGCAGTTGGCTGGGTCGCTGCAGGCCGTCGTCTGCCAGGTCCTCTGCCGCACCGCCGAGGGCGAGGGTCGCGTCGCAGCCACGGAGGTCATGGTGGCGACGCCTGCGGTCCGTAACCTCATCCGGGAGGGCAAACTGCAGTCGATCGCGTCATCGCTGCAGACAGGCTCGCGCTACGGCATGCACACGCTCAACCAGGACCTCGCCCGCCTCGTGCAGGACGGAACGATCACCTACGAGATCGCGCTCGAGAAGGCCTCCGACGTGAGCGAACTGCACCAACTCCTCGGGATGAGCGCCGATGAGCCAGACTGAGTACGTCATCAAGGCCCGAGCGCGCAACGGGCGGCTGGTTGAGTCGAAGGTCCGAGCCACGAGCGAGGCCGAGGCACTCAACATCGTCCGCCAGCAGGGGTCGCTGCCCATCGCGGTCGAGCCTGCCAAGACCGGACTGAACCGCGAGATCCACCTCACCAAGCCGCGGGTCAAGACCAAGGACCTCGCCATCTCCAGCCGGCAGATGGCGACGATGCTCGCCTCGGGGCTGCCGATCCTGCGCTGCCTCACCGTCCTGGCCGACCAGACGGACAACCGGGCCCTCAAGGAGCTCTACCTCGATGTCCGCGTCTCGGTGGAGCAGGGCGCGTCGCTCTCCGACGCCATGGCCCAGCACCGGGAGTTCCCCCCGCTCATGGTGAGCATGGTCCGAGCCGGGGAGACGGGTGGCTTCCTCGACGGATCGATGAACCAGGTCGCCGAGGCGCTCGAGGCCGACGTCAAGCTCAAGGGACGCATCAAGGCCGCCATGACCTATCCGATCGCGGTGGGCTTCATCACCATCATCATCGTGGCGGGCCTGCTGTTCTTCGTCGTGCCCATCTTCGCCGAGATGTTCGCTTCCTTCGACGCAGAGCTCCCGCTCCCCACCCGGATCCTCATCTTCGTCTCGGACCTGCTCAAGAACCCCTTCTTCATCATCCCTGCCATCGTGATCATCGTCGGTGCCGTCTGGTGGTACCGGCGCAACAAGAACTCCCCGAGGGTGCGCAATGTCGTCGATCCCCTGAAGTTCCGCCTGCCGGTGTTCGGACCTCTCTTCACCAAGGTGGCCCTGGCGAGGTTCACGCGCACCCTGGCCACGCTGCTCAAGGCCGGGGTGCCCATCCTCACCGCCCTCGACATCGTGGGAGACACCTCGGGCAACGTCGTGATCGCGCGGGCCGTCACCGATGTCCAGGCCAGCGTGCGGGAAGGTGCCGGCATGGCCGTCCCCTTCAGCAAGCACGACGTCTTCCCGGAGATGGTCGTCCAGATGATCGCCGTGGGCGAGGACACCGGCGCCCTGGACGAGATGCTGTCCAAGGTCGCGGACTTCTACGACCAGGAGGTCACCGCCACCACGGAGCAGCTCACCAGCCTCATCGAGCCCCTGCTCATCATCGTTCTGGGGATCGTCATCGGGGGGATCGTCATCTCCCTCTACCTGCCGATCTTCGCCCTGTACGACGTGGTGGGGCAGTAGGGGCCATTTCGGGTCCGGCGGGCCGATACCCCCCGTGGCGGCAGGGGCCGCCCCCCGGGTGGGGCACCGAACCAGGAGTCAGCATGTTCACTCGTCTTCAGCAGCGCGCCGCCGGCGACCGCGGATTCAGCCTCATCGAGTTGCTCGTCGTCGTCGCGATCATCGGCATCCTCGCCGCCATCGCCATCCCCCTCTTCCTCAATCAGCAGAGCAGCGCCCGCAACGCCTCGGTCGAGTCCGACCTCAACGGCGCTGCCCAAGCCGTCGAGTCCTTCAACGCGACGTCGGGCGCCTACCCCACGGCCGCCAACATCGCCAGCGCAGGCATCCAGGTCACTGACGGAAACTTCGTCTTCTACACGGCACCGGCCAGCGGGGGCACGTATCTCATCCGCGGCTGCAACGCTCAGAACGGCACGTGGTTCGTGTGGAACCCGGCCGCGGGCGGACTTGCCGACGACACGCTGACTACCGCCTGCAGCGCCACGGCCTCTGGCGTCGGGACCGTCGTTCCCTAGAGCACCGTCGTTCCCTAGATCGTCGCGATCACTGCGCGAGGGAAGGGGCTCCCGATCCCACCGGATCCGGGGCCCCTTCCCCCATTCCTGGGGCACATCCTGGGAATTCGGTCCGAAACCCTCGTCGACCGCCTTCCCGGCCCTTGAGTCCCTACACTTGGGTCACCGGAACGGCCCAGCGTGAGGGAGTGACCATGACCCAGCCCACGGTCAGCGCACCAGGGGCTCACGAGGTGACCCTCCAGCGGTCCCTCGAGGTCGGCCTTCGCCTCGCCCCCAGCCTCTCGGGCGCCCTGCCGGCCGCGAAGGCCCTCGCCGCCCACCTCGACACGCTCGATGGGGTGGCCGTTCGCCTCGCCGCCCTCGGCCGCGAGGGCTCCCGGATCCACCTCACCCTCGGCGTGACCCTGGGCACGATCGACGACATCAAGGTCAGCGGCGACGGCTCGCGCCGGGCGGTCCGCGCCCTGCACGCCCTCATCGAGGCCATGCCCTCCTGCGAGCCGGCGCTCGTCGCGCTTCCCGACCCCGCCAGCCCCGAGGCGCGCCTCGCCGACCAGGTCCAGCGCACCGCGAGCCTCCCGCTCGCGGTGCGCGAGCTCGCGCACCTGAGCTGATCCCGCCGGGCCATGGCTCGCGATGGCGACGTCGACGACGCGCAGACGGAGTCGACGGGCGATGACTCCGAACGCCGTGTCCCTGAACTCGTCGTCCGCGGCCTGACCGAGACCGAGATCTTCGACCAGGCGCCGGTCCTGGAATGCGACCGGGTGCACTGGGACACCGTCGACCCCTTCGATCCGGCCGAGCTCCTCCCCGACCTCCGCGAGCAGACTGGCCAACCGGCCTGGACTCGCCAGTGGAGCGACGGCCAGTGCCGGGTCTGGATCCCCGCGGGCACAGGGCACGAGGCCCGGGAAGTCATCCGGTCCTGGTGCGAGTCCCACGCCGTCGAGGCCGTCAACATGCGGGTCGAGGCCGGGGTTCCCTTCCGGGACCTCACCCTGATCGACCGCGAGACCCTGGCCGACCTCTTCCAGGCCGCAGTCCAGTGGCTCTACCCCCGGATGGCGCAGGTCCGCCGCAAGCTGGTCGCCGACCTCGACCTCGTCGACGACGACGACGTCCTGTCGATGATGTACCTCTTCGTCAGCGACCTCGCCGACCGCTACGACTCCCGACGCACCGGACGACTCGGCACGGTGAACTTCCTCGCCTACCTCATCGGCAAGATGAAAACCTGGCCCCAGGACCTCGCCCGTACGGCGTACGGCCGCACCACGGTCGCCGATCGCATCGCGATGAGCCGCGCTGTCGATGCGTTCCTCGCCCATGAGGGGCGCTCCCCTAACGAGGTCGAACTCGCCGACTCGCTCGGCATCACGGTCACCGAGCTGCGCCGCCGTGAGTCCGCCATCGCCACCCTGTCGAGCTTCCGCAACTACGACAGCCTCACGAGGGGCGACGATGACGCACCGGGCTTCGACGCCGCGCAGGTCGCGGCCGACGCCGACACCGAGGGCGAGGCGCTCGACTACGCGCGTGCCGCTGCGATGACCCGCGCCGTCATGGCCGCGGTCCACGATCCCGAGGCCACCGGCAAGCGCGCCCAGGACCCGCTGGCCCTGGCCGCCCTCTACCTCACGTTCTACGAGGGCTTGGGGCGCCCCGACGTCGCCCGCGAACTCGACGTCCTCCCTAAGACCATCACCGCCGCCACGGCACGCGCCCTCGACCAGATCGACCCGACCGACCTGCGATGACAGCGGACCTGCGATGAGCGCGGACCTGCGATGAGCGCGGGACTTCGCGAGCCCATCCCCTGGCACTTCACCGACCAGCCCGGGATCCTCATGTGGACCTGGATCACCGACCACTTCGTCGCCCGCATCCGTGGTAGCGAGATCCCCGCTCAGCAGGACGCCCGACGGCACGTGCGCTCCTACGCCTGGGACCTGTCGGACCTCATGCGCCGCCACCAGGACCTCCCCCGCCTCCTCGTCGAGGGCACGGCACCCAGCTTCGAGGGGGCCGAGCTCCTTCTGCGCGAGCACGTGGGCAAGTGCTACGACCGACGTCTCGGCTACGCGGGCTTCTCCCGAGAACTCGCCTTCACCTTCACGCTGGCCACGGGAGAGACCGTCGATGTGAGCCCGTACGTCGGCACGCGCTGCGTCGTGACCGTGCTCAATCCCGACCGCACCGAGCGCAGCGTCACCGGGGAGTTCAGCGTGGCCGGCTACCGCTGGCACGTCATCACCCCATCGCACGAGTTCGAGATCGTCCCGGAGCACGCCGTCCGCATCACCAATCGCTCCGAGGCCGCCGACCGGGCCGCCGCCATCACCCGGTCGAAGTCGTACTCCGGGGTGGGCCGGATCTACCGCGAGGACCCCCGACCCGGGTGCACCGGCCGGGCCGGGTTCGAGGTGGGCACGGTCGATCACGCGGGCGCACCCCGCTGCCCCCTCCACGAGGAGGGGCTCCCCGACGCCCTGCTCCGCTAGCCCAGCACGGGGGCCACTGGCGGGGCTCCCGTCCGATACCTCCCTGCGAGGGACGGTGATCGAGCATGGCGTGGCTGAAGCGGGACGACGCGGCCGAGGACAGTGGCATGGGCGCCACCTCAGCGGCTGCACCGTCGGAGGAGTCGGCCGGGCTCGACACGGACCTCGCCCGCCTCGAACGCCAGCGCGCCACCGGCGTCGTCACGGTCACCGCGAAGGACAGCGACTCCATCGCGCGCATCTACCTCTTCCAAGGCCGCGTCTACGCCGCGCACCTCGATGGCCTCGAGCCCCTCATCGCCGAGCGCATGCTCTCCGGGGGCCGCATCACGCCGGCCCAGCGCGACGCATTGCGGCTGCAGCCGGAAGGCCAGGCCGGTGCCTACGCGGAGTCGCAGGGATGGATCTCGGTCGACGACCTCGCCCTGCTGCACCAGGAGTACCTCCTCGCCTCCGTCGGTGCTGCCCGGGATGCCTCGGAGGCGACCGTGACATTCGAGCCCGGGCCGACGACGGGCCGCATGTGCACGCTGCCCCTGGACTGGGAGCCGCTCGAGCGGACCCTGTCGATGCGCTCCTCGCGCATGGCGGAGACCTGGACCGACCTGCGTGTCTGGGCCAGCCCCCGCACGGTGACGTTCGTGGCCACCGGGGCTGAGATCCCCGACACCCTGCGCATCCCTGAGTTCTCCGCCGTCGTCTCCGCGCTCACGGAGCCCCGCACCCTCGACGATGTCGCGCACGCGCTGGGCCTCACCCGGGCCGAGGCCGTCCACATCGCCGGTGCCGCCGTTCGGGCTGGCGTCGTGCGCGTCGCCAAGACGCTGCAACTCGCGGAGGTGTTCCCCGACGGCGTCGAGCTCTTCCTCGTGCCCGAGCAGTTTCCGCTGACCCGGTCGACCGCCCCGGTGCGATGAGCTCTCTCGGGAGCGAGGGACCGGCACTCGCAGGGCTGCTCCTCGCCCTCCTGTTCCTCCTCGGCCTGCTCGTCGGCTCCTTCCTCAACGTCGTCATCTACCGGGTGCCACGCGGGCAGTCGGTGGTCCGCCCGCGCTCAGCCTGCCCGTCGTGCGGCACGCCCATCGGCGCACGCGACAACATCCCGGTGCTGTCGTGGCTGCTCCTGCGCGGGCACTGCCGGGCGTGCGGGGCCCCCATCCCCTCCCGATATCCCCTGGTAGAACTCACCACGGGGATCGCGTGGGCCGTGACCGGCGCCTGGGCCCTCGCAGTCCCTGATCGCACGGCCCTGCTTCCCCTTCTCCTCATCCTCGTGAGCGCCGGGATCGCGCTCGCCTTCATCGACGTCGAGCATCACCGCCTGCCCAACAGCATTGTCCTGCCCCTCTACCCCGTGACCATCGCGGGCCTCGCGTTCGCCGGCATGATGAACGCCGCGTGGCCGTGGCGCGAGGCGCTCATCGGGCTCGGCGCGTGGTTGCTCCTCATCGGGGGGCTGTGGCTGCTCAGCGGCGGCCGCGGCATGGGGTTCGGCGACGTGAAGCTCGCCCCTGTCCTCGGTGCCACTCTCGGCTGGGTCAGCGTCGCCTCGGCTCTCACGGGCCTGCTCGCCGCCTTCGTGCTCGGGGCCGCCGTGGGCATCGGCATCCTCGTCGCCCGCC
>CAIVWG010000247.1 GCA_903909555.1 uncultured bacterium
CGTGGTACTGGCCGTTCACGGAGTCACGCTTGGTGTTGGCCGGGATGCGATCCTTGCCGTAGGGGTGCGCGCACATGATGACCGGCACGGGCACATCAGACTGCGGGCGGAAGACATTGACGCGCAGGATCGTCCCGTCCCGTACGGGAACCTCCACATTCCATTCGGCGATCGCGTCAGTCGGTGGCGGCAGCACGGTCACGTCAGGACGCCGTGCAGTTTCGACTCTGCGCCGAGCGGTGAGCAGCCGGCGATGCATGGTCACATTCTGGCCCACAGCCGCAGCCCGGCGCAGCCGCGCCTCTGGGCTCGACCTCGTGCTGGCTCCCTTGACCATCGCCGGTCACGTGGCAGCTCACCGCCATCTCGTTCCTGACCCGTGTGGACGACACCGGGTTGTCCGCGTGCTGCTGGAGGTAGGGCGAGGTCGACTGCGCGAGGCGGTTCGGCAGGGGGTCGCCCTCCCCCAGGGACGGTCATCGGCCGAACGCTCCCATGAGGCAGGGGGGCGCATCCCCGGCTAGCATCGGCCGGACCACGCAACACCCGGGAGAGGGGTCGTCGCCATGATGTCCAGCACGTCCTGCTGCAACCCCAAGGAGCTGGCCTCCGCCAAGTTGGCCCCCGCCCTGTCCGGCGCTCCGGACCAGGTCGCCCCCGCGCACCATGCCGCAGGCCGCCCGACCGGCCCCACGGCGGACCTGCTCGTCGTCGGCGACATCGTGACGAACAACCCCGCGTCGCCGACCGCCGAGGCGATGGCGATCTCGGGCGGCAAGATCATCGGCATCGGCTCGCGGGCCGACGTCGAGGGCCTGGTGACGCCCGACACCACGACGCTGAAGCCGGGCGGCTTCATCCTCCCGGGCCTCATCGATCCCCACATGCACATCTGGACGTCGCTGCTCACCTACCCCGACATCGATCTCGCGCATGAGGTGTGCCCGACCCTCGACGACGCGACCGCCGCCATCAAGGCCGCGGTGGCGAAGGCGCCGAAGGGCCAGCCGGTGTGCTTCAAGAACTTCGACCCGAGCCTGTACCCGGGCGAGCCCGTCCTCACGCGGACGATCCTCGATCAGATCGCTCCGGACAACCCCGTCCTGGTGTGGAACGCCTCCGGGCACTTCATGTACGTCAACAGCCTCATGTTCCAGGCGGCCGGCATCACCGACCAGACCCCCGACCCGCCGGGCGGCACCTTCCAGCGCGTCGACGGGAAGATGACCGGGGTCGTGGGCGAGCCCCCCGCCGAGCAGCTCATCCTCAAAGGCCTCCCGCAGCCGAACATGGCCGACGTGGCGACGTACATCCGGCAGATCCTCACCGCCTGCGCGGCGCGGGGTGTGACGTCCGTGCGGGAGGCCGCCACGGGCGCCCTCGCCGGGCCGAAGGAACTCGCGCTGCTCCATCAGCTCAACGGCCAGGCCCGCTTCCCCGTGCGCGTATCGACGGCGCAGTTCGCGGTCCTGCCCGGTCACACGCCGACCGAGGTCGCCGCGATGTGGAAGGCCGCGGGCGTCACGCCGTTCAGCGGCGACGAGATGCTGCGGGCGGACGCATGGAAGGTCGTCTCCGACGGCTCCAACCAGGGGCGGTCAGGCTACTTCCTGCAGCCCTACCTCGGCGAGGACAACGGGGGCAAGTCCGACTACACGCCCGAGACGCTCCGGGCTGCCCTCAAGGCCGGGCTCGACGACGGCTGGCAGGTCATGGTGCACACCAACGGGGATGCGGCCGTGGAGTTCGTCCTCGAGGCGTTCGAGGAGCTCCTCCCGGCCTACGGCCAGCACGACCTGCGCCACCGCCTCGAGCATTGCTCCTTCACGATGGACGACCAGCTCACGCGCATGGCGGCCGTGGGGCTCTCGCCCAGCTTCCTCATGAACCACCTCTACTACTGGGGAGCGGCCTTCCGGGACACGATCCTGGGGCCCCAGCGCACCGGCCGCCTGGACCGCGTGGCGTCGGCGTACAAGGCGGGCCTGCGTCCTTCGCTGCACTCCGACTACAACGTCACCGAGGTGCATCCGCTGCTGAGCGCGCGCACCGCGGTGCTGCGGCAGACCAAGGCCGACGGCCAGGTCATCAACGCCGCGGAGTGCGCGACGCCGGAGCAGGCGCTCGCGGCCATCACGACCAACGCCGCGTGGCAGATCCACGCCGATGACCGAGGCTCGCTGGAGGTCGGCAAGGATGCCGACTTCGGCATCGCCAACGGCAACCCGTGGGGCTCTCAGCCCGACGGCTGGGCCGATATCGCCTTCGACGCGACCTACGTCGGCGGCGAGCAGGCCTGGCAGCGCTAGCGGTCAGTCACCAGAGCCGGTGATGTCGAGGGAGACCCCGCAGATCCCGACGACGGTGCCGTCGGGATCGCGCAACGGGGCCTTGACGGTCCAGTAGACACGCTCCTCGCCCGTCTCCTTGACGACGTCGACCTCCCGGCGCGCCACGGCCTGGCCCGTGGACATGACCTCCTCGTCGTTGACCCGCAGGTCGTTCGACTCCTCGAGGTCGAAGAACGCCGTGTCGTCCTGGCCCAGGATCTGCGAGAGCGGCGCTCCGAAGATCTCCTGGACCATGCGGTTGGCATACGTGTAGCGGCCCTGGCGGTCCTTGCTGTAGACCGCGACGTCCAGGGCGTCGAGGATCGTCTCCGGGGTCATGAGGCCTCCTTCGCTCGGGCGCATCGGCGCAGTCGGTAGCCTGCCGACATGCGGCGCCTCATCGAATATTCCCGCTACATCGTGGTGCTCCCCGCACTGGGGTCGATCGTGGGGGCCGTCGTCCTCGTGGTGATCGGCCTGCTCGAGGTCGGGACCGCCGTGGTCGAGTTGGTCCGGCTCGATGTCCCCCTCAAGTCGTCCATCGTCTCGGTGCTCGCCGCCGTGGACACCCTGCTCTTGGCCACCGTGCTCCTCGTCATCGGCTACGGGCTCTACGAACTCTTCGTCGACGAGTCGGTCCAGCTGCCGCCGTGGCTGAGGATCGCGTCCCTGGACGATCTCAAGGGCAAGCTCATCGGCGTCGTCGTGGCCGTGATCGCGGTCGTGTTCCTCGGCGAGCTCGTGGAGGGCAAGGACGCGGAGGCGACCATGATGTTCGGCCTCGGCGCCGGCGCGCTGATCCTCGCCCTCGCGGCGTTCGCGTTCGCCACCCGGTCCGGCAAGGGACCCGACCACTAGGCTGCGACGCATGCCGACGCCCACGATCGCCTACCAGGGCGAGCCCGGGAGCAACTCCGACGCGGCCTGTCGCGCGGTCTACCCCGGTGTCGACTCCCTGCCCTGCACGACCTTCGAGGACGTGTTCGCCACGGTGCAGGAAGGTGACGCCGACCTGGCGATGATCCCGGTGGAGAACTCCATAGCGGGGCGTGTGGCGGACATCCACCACCTGCTGCCGGAGTCGGGTCTCCACATCGTGGGAGAGCACTTCATGCCCATCCACTTCCAGCTCATGGCCCTGCCCGGCACCCCGATGAGCGCCATTGCCACGGTACGAAGCCACGCCCACGCCCTAGGGCAGTGCCGTCGCCTCATCCGCGAGCACGGATGGCGTGCCGTCGTGGCGGACGACACCGCGGGAGCAGCCCGCGAGGTGGCCGACCTCGGGGATCCCTCCGTCGCCGCGCTGGCGCCACGCCTGGCCGCCGACCTCTACGGTCTGGAGATCCTCGCGGAGGACGTCGAGGACGAGCACCACAACACCACGCGCTTCCTCGTCCTCGCTCGTGACGCCCGGGAGCCGGCGCCGGGCACCGGCCCCGTGGTGACGACGTTCGTGTTCCGCGTACGCAATGTCCCGGCGGCTCTCTACAAGGCGATGGGTGGATTCGCCACGAACGGCGTCAACATGACCAAGCTCGAGAGCTACCAGCTCGGCGGCTCCTTCAATGCCACCCAGTTCTACGCCGACGTCGAGGGGCATCCGCAGGACCGCCCGCTGCGGCTCGCGCTGGAGGAACTCGCGTTCTTCACGGAGTACGTGCGGGTCCTGGGGACCTACCCGGCAAGCCCGTTCCGCGCGGACCTCGCCGGCGCGTAGGCGTACACCAGGTCGCCCGGGTCCCAGGAGCCCAGCTCGTACTCGTACGGCGGGGACTGCTCCACCATGCCCAGTCGCGACATGATCGCCCGAGAGGCGGCGTTATCCGGGTGCACGGTCGCCCAGATGTCGATCGGCCCCCGCTCCTCGGCCAGGCGATCGACGAGCCATCGGGCGGACTCAAGGACGTAGCCCCGCCCCCACCAGGGCTCGCCCAGGACCCATGCGACCTCTGCCATGCCATCGCGGACGGTGGCCTCTACGCGCCCGATCACGGTGCTGTCGAGCAGGCGGACGGTGTAGTTCAGCCAGGTCTCAGCCGCAGTCCCCGGTCCTCGCAGCACGCGCTCGATCCGCGCGCGAGCGTCCTCCACCGAGGTGAGGTCGGGGCCGCCGAGATAGCGGCCGACCTCATCCCCTGCGAGGGCGGCGTACAGGGCCGGGGCATCGTCGGGCGCCATCTCCGCGAACACCAGTCGCGGAGTGGCGCCGACGATCCGGCTCAGGAGCGGAGCGCCCGGGCCAGCCCGGCGAACTCGTCGACGAGCAGCTGCATGTCCGCCTCGGTGTGCATGAGCGACACGAGCCACTGCTCGTCCAGCCCCGGGGGCGTGAGCACTCCGCGGTTGATCCCCCACAGCCACGACAACTCGGCGACGCCGAAGTCGGTGCGCTTGTAGTCGCGGTAGTTGCGGACCGGATCGGTCGCCCAGGTCACGGCTCCCTTGACGCCGAAGCCCACCGTCTGCGCGGGAAGGCGGTTTTCCGCGATGATCGCATCCATGGCGGCGAGCGCCTGGTCGTTGCGGTCCTCGGCTGCGGCAAGCGCCTCGTGGGTGCAGATCTCGTCAACCGCGGCGGCGGCCGCCATGACGAGCGGGTTGCCGTTGTAGGTGCCGAAGTGAGGCATGCGGTTGTCGACGACGGCCTGCATGACCTCGCCGCGACCGCCGAACGCCGCGAGCGGGAGTCCGCCGCCGATGCTCTTGGCGAGCGTGACGAGGTCCGGCCGGATGCCCAGCCGCTGCGAGGCGCCGCTGTAGCCGGCGGTGAGACCGGTCTTGACCTCGTCGAAGACGAGGAGGACGCCGTGCGCGTCGCAGGCGGCCCGCACCCCGGCCAGGTAGCCCTCATCGGGGACGACGATGGAGATGTTCTCCAGCACCGGCTCCATGACGACCGCGGCGATCTCGCTGCCATGGTCTGCCAGGATCTGCTCCAGCCGGCCGAGGTCGTTGTAGGGGACGACGTAGACCGTGCCGGCCTCGACCTCGAAGGGGGTCACCGCCACCGGCGCACCCTCGGGGCCGGCCTCGTCGACCGAAGGCTTCACCGAGACGCTGAGGGCGTCGTAGCCGCCGTGGTAGCCACCCTCGATCTTCACGATCGCGTGACGTTGCGTGTAGGCGCGCGCGGTGCGCACGGCGTACATCGTGGCCTCGGTCCCGGAGTTCGCGAAGCGCAGCAGGTCGAGTTCGAAGCGGCGCTGGAAGCGCTCGGCGACATCCGTGGCCGTCGGCGACGGGGTGACGAAGAGGGTGCCGGTCTCCTCGAGGGCCTTCGTGACCGCCTCCACGACCGCGGGGTTGAGGTGACCGACGAGCATCGCGCCGAAGCCCATCGAGAGGTCGAGCAACCGGTGGCCGTCGACGTCGGTGAGCCACGCGCCCCGCGCTGAGGCGATCGAGATGGGGTAGGGGTCCCAGTGCTGGAAGGACGAGGTCACGCCGAGGGGGAGGGACTCGCTGGCCCGTCGGTTGTGGGCCCCTGACTCGGGGGTCGTCTTGGTGAATCGCGCCCACTCCTCGTCGAGGAGGTGCTGCACGCGAGCCGGGTCCAGCGGCTCGGGATCGGCCGGGAGATGCCGCCAGGTCTGCGGGTCGGGCGCCGGCCAGTCGGTGGAATGCGCGGTTCGGGTGTCGAGGCTCATGGGGTATCACTCCTGACTCGCCCGTGCCTGACTGGCACGCGGCCTCGCTCGATCGTATCCGCGCGGCCTGCTATCCGCTGGACAGTGCCCGGGCTCGATCGACGATCTCCTCGGCGCTGAGGACCCCCGGGACCACCTGGACGCCGCCGGCGGCGTCCATGAACACCGTCGTGGGCTGGCCGATGACCCCGAAGGCCCCCCACACCCGCCCCGCCGGGTCCTCCAGGTGCGGGATGGACGCCAGCCCTCGCTGGGCCACGAACTCCCGCATGGCATCGGCCTCGTCGAATCCGGCCACCCCGACCACGCGCACCTCCCCCTCCAGGGCGAGTGCGGCCTCGGCGACCTGCCCGGCCTCCCGCTGGCACACCCCGCACCAGGGCGCCCAGAACCACATCACCGTGGGCTGGCCCGCGACGTCGGCGTCGCTGAGGTAGCCCCCGTCGAGGGTGGGGGCCGAGAAGGCCGGGCCGGAGTAGGGGGCGGGCGACGGCGCCGCGGGAGAGGGCGTCGACGGGGCCGCCGACTCGCCTGACGCGGCGGGCCTCGAGGACGCGGGCTCCGCCGGCGCGGTGGCCGATGCCGGCTCCGCGGCGGGCGTCGCCGACGTGCAGGCGACGAGCCCCGCGGCGGGGAGCATCAGGAGGACGGCAAGGCGGCGCACGCTCCCACTATCCCAGCGCCGCGCTAGTCCAGCACCTCGCGCAGGCGCGCGCGGAGCTCGCTCGGGTCGCACTGCTGGGCGCGGCGCAGCACCCCTTCGCCCGACCTCCGCCCCAGCCCGCGCGCCAGCGCATTGCGTACTTCGCGGGGGCCGCGCGCGTGGCTCGCCCGCGCCAGTCGGTCGGCGTCGCGCTGGACGTCGCGGACCGATCGCCTCCGCGCGTCGTAGCGCCCCAGCGCGGACTCGAGGCCATCCCTCTCCGCGAGTTCCAGGGCGAGGATCGCCGCGTCGACGAGGCCCGAGTTCGCCCCCTGGCCCAGGTTGGGCGCCATGGCGTGGGCGGCATCCCCCACGAGCGCCACCCGAGGCCCCACGAAACTGGCGCAGTCGACCCGCGAGACCTCGTTGAGGAGCACCCGCTCGCTGCTGAGGAACCCCGGCAGCACGCCGGCGAGCACGGGATGCGCCCGCCCGAGGGGGCCGGACAGGTCCGCGCCGCTCGCGTGCGCATCGACGATCGCCTGCGTCGCGGTGGCGTAGACGTAGGTTCGCGATGCACCGCACGGCAGGATCCCCGCAAGGCCCGAGCGGGTCCAGTACTCACCCGCGCCGGCGAGCGCACTGGGCCGGTCGATGAGCGCGCGCACGTACCGACGACCGCCGCGACGGCGTTCACCCAGGCCGAAGCAGCGGCGCACGGTCGACGACGCTCCGTCGGCGCCGATGATGAGGTCGGCCGCCAGCGTGTCCCGCGCGTCGCCGCGCTCGAGGTCGTGGCTGCGCTGGACATCGAGGAGCCCCGGCGACGCATGGCCGACGGTCGTCCCCCAGCGCACGCGCACCGGGGAGACGGCCTCGAGAGCAGCGACGACGTCCGCGCGGGCTGCCACCAGGATGTGATCGAGTCCGGGGCCGAAGTCGGGAACCGTCGTCGTCATGATCGGTCGGCGCACGCCGTCGAAGACGCTGAGGCGCCGCAGCCGCGACGAGCCCGGCTCGAGCACCGCGGTGGCGCCGAGCGCGTCGAGTACCGCGAGCCCATTGGGCTGCAGTGCGAGCGCCGCGCCCTCCGGGGGCGGCCCCGGTGCCCCGTCGACGACGACCACCTCGTGGCCCAGCCTCGCCAGGAGGCCTGCCGTGGCCAGCCCCGCGATCCCCGCTCCGACAATGGCGACCCTCACGCGCGTCGACGCTACCCAAGAGCCCGTGCCATCACTAGGCTGCGGGCCAGAAGACGCGACTCGGGAGGATCCATGGGCTTCGGTCAGGCCATCAAGCACGTGTTCAGCAACTATGCCAACTTCAAGGGCCGGGCCTCGCGGTCGGAGTTCTGGTGGTGGTACCTCTTCGTCGTGATCGGCGGGATCATCATCAGCATCCCCCTCAACGCCGGGATCACGTCGTCGCTGAACAGCGTCACGGTGGACGACGTCACCGGGACCATCACCGGCGGGCAGGTCAGCACTCTCACGCAACTCGGCATCATCCTGGCCGCCGTGTGGACCGTCGCGCTGCTCCTCCCCACGCTGGCCGTCGGCTGCCGGCGCCTCCACGACACGAACCGCTCCGGCTGGTGGTGGCTGCTCTACTACTTCTGCTGCATCGTGGGCGCCATCGTCGTCATCATCTTCTGGATCGGGCCGAGCACGCCGGGCCCCAACCGCTACGGCGACGGACCCGCCACCGGGTCCTGATGCGTCCTGCCGCCACAATGTTCGGGTGAGGGGACGCCTGGTCATCGTCGGCTCGGGGGAGACCGCCCCCACGATGGTGAAGGTTCACCGCGAGGTCATCGGCTCCTCCGGTCCTGGCGCGACCGTGATGCTGGACACCCCGTTCGGCTTCCAGGTCAACGCCGACGATCTCACCGAGAAGATCATGGAGTACTTCCGCGACTCCGTGGGAGCTCGGCTCGACGTGGCGAGGTGGCGGAGTCGCGACGAGCCCGTCAACGAGCGGGAGCGCGCCCTGGCGCTGCTCTCCCGGGCCTCATGGGCCTTCGCAGGGCCGGGCAGCCCGACGTACGCGCTGCGCCAGTGGGCTGACACCCCCGTGCCCGGCGCCCTCCTCGACCTCGCGGGACGCGGAGGCACCGTGGTCATGGGCAGCGCTGCCGCCGTCACGGTCGGCAGGTACGCCGTCCCCGTGTATGAGATCTACAAGGTGGGGATCGAGCCGCACTGGCTCGAGGGCCTCAATCTGCTCGGGTCGCTCACCGGCCTCACCGCCGCGGTCGTCCCCCACTACGACAATCGCGAGGGCGGGCGCCACGACACGCGCTTCTGCTACCTCGGCGAGGAGCGGCTCGTGCGCCTCGAGTCGGACCTCCCCGATGACGTCGGGGTCCTCGGCGTCGACGAGCACACGGCGGTCATCTTGGACCTGGAGTCGCGGACGGCTCAGGTACAGGGCGTCGGGGGACTCACGCTGCGGCACCGCGGTGTGTCCACCGTGCTCGGCTCCGGCGAGTCCGTGTCCTTCGACGACATGGCGAGCGCCCTGCGCGGGGCCGGTGCCCTGCGGGGCGCCCCCGTGACGGTGGTGGGCTCGACCCCCGCCGACACGCCGGGCGAGAGCCTGTCGCTGCGCGCGGAGGTCGACCGGCTGCGCACCGCGTTCGAGGCATGCCTCGCCGCCAGCGACGCCGAGGGCGCCCTTGCCGCGGCCCTGGAGCTCGAGGACGCCATCCACGCGTGGTCGGCCGACACCGTGCAGGGCGACCATGTCGACCGGGCTCGCGCCGCCCTGCGCTCGATGCTCGTGGACCTGGCCTCCGCGGCCTCGACCGGGCTGCGGGACGAGCGGGAGGTGCTGGGACCCGTGGTGGGCGTCGCCCTCGCCGCTCGCCAACGGGCCCGAGAGCAACGCGACTTCGCCATGAGCGACCTCGTGCGCGACCAGCTGGCGGAGGCCGGCATCGAGGTGCGGGACACCCCGGACGGCCCGGAGTGGTCATTCGCCGGGAGCTGACCCCGCCCGCACCAGCGCCACCACGCCGCTGATCGTCCCGACGTACACGCTGCCCTCAGGCCCGACGTAGCCGGCGGCGTAGTGGTTGTTGAGCATGGCGCCGTTCCCCGCCAGCCGACGCCACAGCACGGCCCCCGACGTCGCGTCCACCGCGGTGAACCACCAGGCATCGATGCCGGCCAGGCTGCTCTCCTTCGTGTAGGTGAGGATCGCGCCATCGAGTGCCACGCCCTTCGACACCAGGGACGGGATGGTGACGTCGTCGGACTCCCAGGCGGGCGCGCAGCCGTCGTCGGACACGTCGATCCTCGCCAGCCCGGGGCGGGAGGTCCGTCCGCCGGCCACCGAGAGCACCGAGTAGTCGTAGTTGTTCTCCACGAAGAGCGCGCTGCCTAGGGCGATGATCGAGTTGTCCGAGGCGCTCTCGCCGGCGGCGAACACCGGGACCTCGCAGTGCACGCGCGGCTGCGGACCCGACACGTCCACGACGACGAGGTTCATCCGCGGCTCGGCGTTGTCCGTGATCGCGACGAAGCGGCCCCCCGCGAAGACGGTGGGGGTCGTCCCCGACGCCCGACTGGTCTGACCGGGCTTGCGCCGCACCCCGCGGTCGTAGGGCTGCTGCCACTCCACCCGGGGCCGCACACCCTCGATCGCCAGTCGCACGAGGGCCGCGGACGTCACGACGTACGCCCCGCCCCCCTCGACAGCGGCGAAGGAGTTCTCGATGTCCACCGCACCGCCGGATGCGTCAGCCAGAACCAGCGACGCGTGCGCCCCGGTGGCGGGGTCCAGCAGGCCGACGGTGCCGCGCTGCCCGACGAACCAGAGCAGTCCGCTCCAGTCCGGGAGCACCGACGTGATGCGCTCGCCCTCCTGGAGGGAATCCGACACCGTGAACGCATCGACCGGTGCCAGGTCCGCGCGGACGTCGAAGCGGGCGATCACCCCGCCGGGGAGCGGTGTCACGAGCCGCTCCTGGGCGTCGAGCACGGCATAGCCTCCGCCCGAGAAGTCGGTGAGGAAGCCCGGGGTGAGCGGGCGCTCGGCCAGGCGACGCTCCGCGATCGGCGCCAGGGTCGCGGGGTCGAGGATGAATGCCCGCGTCTGCGTCGGCGAGACGCATACGGCCACGAGGCGCCCCCGCGAATCCCACACCATCGACGCGCAATCCCCGCCGGCGAAGAAGGAACGCACCTCGGCCGTGCGGGCGTCCAGCATGCCGATGCGCGCGTACGCATCGGTCATCCACGCGTCGTTGTGGATCCCGGAGTGCTCGCCAGCAGCGAGCGCCGGGCTCTGCGGCGGCGACTCCGCAGGAACGGCGCCGCCTCCGGGGGACCCGGCAACCCACGCGGGCTGGCCGGGCAGCCGGGGGAACGACGGGATGCTCGTCGCCGTGAGCGCGACGACGACCGCGACCGATGCGTACGCCGCGACCACGCCCGTCGTCACCAGGCCCACGTGGCGCGCGGGAAGCCCGCCGGCCCGGTCCCGAGCGAGCGCGACGGCCAGCGCAACCCCGGCCCCCGCGAGGACCGCGAGGGCGAGCGGGCGCGGGCACCACGGCGCCACGACGGTGGTCCATCCGGCGGTGAGGCACAGGAGCAGCAGGAGGACGACGAGCACGAGGGCCGCGACCCGAGACCGTCGAGCACCGCGCCACACCCCGGGCAGGGATGCCAGGAGCGCGACGACGAGGAGCTGGCCCGCCA
>CAIVWG010000248.1 GCA_903909555.1 uncultured bacterium
AGGTCGCGGTGAGGTGCATCCCCACATCGGAGGTGACGGTGAGTCGCGAGAACTCCAGCGGGTAGCTGCGCGGCTGGTACGCCGCCCGCCGGATATTGACCGTGGCCTTGCGGAGCGTGTCGGGCAGCCGCTTGGCCGAATGGGCGACGAACACCAGCCGCCCGTCGCGGTTCACGCGCGGTGCTGAGACACGGGCGAGGGTGAACGTCGGCCGCTCCGCCCCGCGCTCGCGCCACGTGATGGTGGCCCACGGCTTCGTCACGTGGCCGAGTCGAGCCCATCCGGCGACGAGGCCGCGGGCGCTGAACGTCCCGATCCCCACGCGGCCGCTCGCGGTCTCGCCAAGCCAGGAGATCGACGCCTTCCGGGACAGCACGATGCGGTACTCGTGCCGGGACGTCTTCGTCGCCGAGGCGTGCCCGCCTGCGACGTGCACGAGTGCCTTGCCCGCGGGGGTGCCGCTGGTGGGGGCGTTGCCGGCGGGCAGGGCGTGGGCCGGGGAGGAGGCGAGGAGCCCCGCGGCGACCGCTGCCGCGAGGGCGGCGATCGCGGCGATGCGGGTCGGCGTGGGTGGGCGAGGGGCCATGCCCCGACGGTACGGCGTACCCGGTCCAGAGGCGAGGGGTGCCGACAAGTCCCGTGGGAGCACGGGAGTGGAAGGATGACGCGACGTCGACCGTCGACCACCCCAGGGCGGAGACCGCGTGAACTACCTGCTCCTCGCCATCGTGAGCGCCGTGCTCTACGGCGTGTGGAAGTTCGGCCTGGGCATCTACCGCGGCCGCATCTCGGTCTTCGGCGTCCTGCTGGTGAGCGCTTCGACCGCCGGGGTCGTGTACGTCGTGGCAGGCCTGGCGGACGGGGACCTCGTCTTCGATGGCGCTGATATTGCGCGCGGCCTGGTCGGCGGCCTCATGAACTGCACCGGCACGCTGCTCGTCCTCAAGGCCTACGAGCGCGGGAAGATGGGCGTCGTCACCGGCGTGGCCGCCACCAGCGTGCTGGTGCCGCTGGTCTACTCCCTGCTCCTGGGCGAGGAGCCCTCGGCGCAGCGGGCTATCGGGGTCCTGGTGATCCTCGCGGGGCTCGGGGTCTTCTATGTCCCCCACATGAGGGTCGCCGAGATCGCCACGGGCAGCAACTCTCGTCAGGCCATCGTGCTCGCGCTCGCGGCCGCGCTGTTCTGGGGCCTCGCGATCGTGGTGATCGACAACGGCTCACGGGTGAGCGTCACCGGCACGCTGGCGGTGTCACAGGTGCCTCAGGTCATCGTCGCCCTGAGCGTGCTGCTCTGGACCGCACCGCGCTCGCTCTCGGGCCTGACGGGTCGGTCAGTCGCGATTCTCGTCGGCGCCGGCCTGTCGGTCGGCCTGGCCAACATCGCGTTCTACACCGCCGCCCAGGAGGGCAACATCGGCCTGGTGTCAGTCCTGGCCTCCCTCAGCCCCATGGTTACCGCGCTCCTGGCGTTCGCCGTGCTCAAGGAGAGGCTGTCGAAGTCAGACGTGGCAGCGCTCGCCATCGTGCTCGTGGGCGTCGCGCTCATCGTGGGCTAAGGCCGCGACTCCAGGCTGCGCAGCACGTGGTCGGCGAGGAGGATGTCGAAGACCGCCAAGCCGTAGTTGAAGGAGAACACGATCTGCTCCGGGCTCTGGCGACCCGCGTGAGCCCCCACCACGACGTGGCCGAGCTCGAGGTCGGGATCGAGACCGGGATAGCAGCCGAGCAGGCCGCTCACCGGATGGGTGATCGGGCGGCGGTCGTCGCATGACACGAGGTCGACCGACGACAAGACGTCGCCGGGCCATCCCCGGGAGTGCACATTGAGCACGTTGTGGCCGGGGTGCAGCCACTCCGGGCGCAGGATCGGCTCGGGAAGGTGCGACGTGCAGACGATGACGACGTCGCTGCCCCGGACCATCTCCTCATCGCTGCCCGTGGTGATGAGAGTGACGTCCGCCGACGCGAAGTCGGCGATCAGGGCCTCCAGGCGCTGGGGGCTGCGCGACCCGACGAGCACGCGGCTGCCCGGGTAGACCGCGCCGATGGCCTTGAGGTGTGCCCGGCCGGTCACGCCCGTGGCGCCGATGATGCCGAACACCGGTTCGGGATTGGCGAGATAGGCAGTGTCGACCATGCTCACCATGGCGGTGCGGACGCTGGTGATCCAGGCGGCGTCGAGCACGGCCGAGGGGATCCCCGTCTCGGCGTCGGTCATGACGATGACGCCGTTCGTCGACGGCACGCCGATCGCGTCGTTGCCGGGGTAGACGCTGATGATCTTGGTGCCGGCGAGATCCTTCGTGGGCAGGTACGCCGGCATCGCGTGCGTGAACGCCCCCGGCCGGGTGTGGATCCCGGCCTTCGGCGGGCACTCGGCCTCGCCGCGCCCGCACAGGGTGAAACCCTCGAGAACCAGGTCGTAGAGCGGACGGAGAGGCAGCGCGGCGCCGGAGATCTCCTCGGCGGACACGAAGCGCAGCACGGGGGTGATCCTCGCACCCGGGTGACTCAGGCGGTGCACTCTCGCGGGGACCACGGGCCTACGGCCCCGGCCGTCGAGACCGCGCGCACGCGGTAGCAGGCGCTGTTCGCCCAGGCCAGCCCCACGGGGAGCACGTCGGTGCTGGTCAGTGCCGGCGTGGATCCCGCGCCTTTCCACCTG
>CAIVWG010000249.1 GCA_903909555.1 uncultured bacterium
GGACGCGGTGTAGAAGCCCGCGACATCTACCGAGATGCCGTAGGTCGAGTCGTCGCCGACGACCTGCCCCACGGTATTCAAGGCGTCGTCACGAGACAGCAGCGTCGCCTGGTCATAAGGCGTGGCCGGCAGGGCCGAGAAGGTGTCGTCAAGGGTGATGGTGGCTGCATTCGTAGGCGCGGTGACAACCACGAGAGTGGTGGGCTTCGCCGAGGCCTTCGGAATCGTGAGTTTCGCCGAAGGAATCGAGCCCACAGTCCCTGGCCGGATGGCCGAGACCGTACTCGTGATCGCAGCCTTGGGCTTCGCCTTCGGAGCGGCACTGACTGACGCAGCGCCGGCAACCGACAGGAATCCCATGGCCAAGGCACCCGCAGCGACCCCGGCAAGCGTCCGCTTGCCCAAGCGCATTGCGTTAGACAATGCCTTTCCTTTCGTTAGCGCGTGCTCTTCGCTGGCTCGCCCGGGGCCGAAGGATCCATTTCGGTGATCCCCGGCCGAACGAGCGCAGAACACGCTGATCCGGATCGAAACGGCCAGTAGGGAGACCGCTTCTGCGGATATCTAAGCAGGTCTGGCGAGAAACGCGAGCACCCCAGGCGTGTCTCTCAGGCAATTCCAAATGCCCACCGGGCACGAGGAGCTGGATATCCCCAAGGTTTCCACAAGCCAGGAGCCACAGGGCCTCCTGGGAGCGCGGGGGATAGGGGGATGTCGTGTCAATTCGCGACGATTAGCGGCGTCATCGAGGGCGGTCCCGGCACCGGGGCCGCCGGCCCGTCCATGTGACCGGTCTGACCGCAAAGTACTACATGTCCGTTATGGGCAATTTCGGCTAGTCTGTGCTTGCCCCGCGGGGGTGGGCACCTGCCACCGGGCTTCGAAGCTCGCTTCGAGGCCCCGGACCTCGCGGAGACTCGATGACCTCGACCTACCGACCCGACGCCTGGGCGTCCGGCGAAGCCGCTGGCGGCGCCACTCCGGCGCTGCCAGCCGCCTCCACGGCCTTAGCGGCCTACCTCACCGGCTTCTGGATGCCCCGCAAGCACCACTCCTGGGCCCGGGGCACCCAGCGCTACCGGGAGTGGGCCGTGGACACCCTGCTGCGGTCTCCCCTGGCCCACCGTCCCATCGGGGACCTGCGGGTGTTCGAGATCGAGCGCTGGTTCGCCGAGCGGGCGATGACCCCCTTCGAGAGCACCGGGAAGATCCCGGCCCCCTCGAGCATGCGAGCCCTGCTCGACACCCTCAAGGCCAGCCTCAACGACGCCGTCCGCTACGGGATCCTCACGACCAACCCCTGCATCGGGGTGGAGCTCCCCCGGTCCATGGAGGTCCGCAGGGCCATGTGGACGGCCGAGCAGGTCCAGCTCTTCCTGGCCTCCACCGAGGACAGCCGGTACTCCACCCTCTGGCGGGTCCTCCTGGCCACGGGGCTGCGCCGCGGCGAGGCCCTGGGGCTGCAGTGGGTCGACGTCGACCTGGACCGGCGCATTCTCGAGGTCCGCAGGGCCGTCCTCGCCGACTCCCGCAAGGACAACAGCGTCTACGGCCCGCCCAAGACCCGCCGCTCCCTGAGGACCATCAGCCTGGACTCCGGCACCGTCGACGCCCTGCAGCGCTGGCGGCGCAGGAGGGAGACCGAGCACGCCGCCTTCGTGGCGGCGCTGGAGCGGCAGTTGGTCGCGTTCCGGACCCCGGGCGCCCGGCTGCCCGAACTGCCCCAGGAGCTGCCGGCCGAGTCCCCCGTCTTCGCCGCCGAGGACGGCCAGCCCATGCTCCCCGCCACGGTGTCGGACACCTGGCGCCGCCAGGTCCGGGCCTCCGGCCTGCCCCCCTGCCGGCTCCACGACACCCGCCACATCCACCTCACCCACCTGCTGCGGGCCGGGGAGCCGATCCAGAACGTCTCGGCTCGGGCGGGCCACGGCAGCCCCTTCACCACCCTGAACACCTACGCCCACGTCATGTCCGCCGACGACGAGCGCACCGCGGCCCGAGCGGGAGGACTCTTCGGGGACTGAGTTGTTTCGTCAGCGAGGTCAGCCAGCCTGCCGAACCAGTAGGTCCTGAGTGTCGGGCGGCGGCGGTACATTCGACTCGTGGCTGAGGTATGCGTGGCGAGTGCCGCTCGCGAGGTGCGGGACATCGTCGTCAGCCCCGAGTGCAGCAGCGAAGACCTGTGGCGATTCGGCGTACTCCAACTCCTGGACGACTACGAGTCTTGCCGAAAGCGCGGGGGACTGGCCTCGGCCGAGCGCGTCTTTGCCGAAGCGCCGCCATCGACAGGCCACTCTGGCCTCGATGCAGCGTTCGCCGCGCTTGCGTGCTGGCTGGCCGCCCGCGATGGCTGGGCTCCGCCAGCGTGGGCTCGCGATTCCTCCCGAGTTGCTCGCCCTTGGTGGTTCGTCTCCGAGTCGGCGTATGGCCGAGCATGGGCCATGGTGGAATCACCAGGAGAGTTCCGAATCCGCGGAGTCTTCATCACCGATGGGGCCCTGTCGCGCGCATGACCAACTTCGACCGAGCCCGCATCACGGAGTTGTTACTTGCGCTGGACCGAGCGCTGGCAAGACGAGGGGCCACCGCGGATATCTACCTGTTCGGCGGGGCTGCCATGGCCTTGACCTTTGACGCCAACCGCTCAACTCGGGACCTCGACGCGGTCTTCGCTCCCACCAGCGAAGTGAGGTCTGCCGCCGCTGAGGTCGCATCGGACTGGGGGATCCAGGACGACTGGCTCAACGATGCTGCGAAGGGCTACGTACCTCCATCAGTCGACCCCGATCAGCAGGTGCTCCACGAGTCAGACCATCTCCGCGTGTGCGTCGCCAGCGCCGCTCACCTCCTGGCCATGAAGGTTGCGGCCTCGCGCGTGGAGCAGGATCGAGGCGACCTTGAACTCCTCCTTTCATCCCTCGGCATCACCAGCGCCGACGCCGCCATTTCCGTGGCTCGCGAGTGCCTCGGCCCCTCGTACCCCATCCCGCCCAAAGCGCAGTACCTGCTCGAGGAAATCCTGGGGCAGTAGTCGTGCTTACATATCGACGCTGTGTCTTGACATATTTGTGCTAGCGTGCCGTCGTGCGCACGACCTTCATCCTCGACGATGAGCTCTACCGGCGCGTGAAGATGTCCGCCGCCGAGAGAGGGGTCACGGTGACGTCCGTCGTGGAGGAGGCGCTCCGCCTCCTCCTCGCTCAGCAGGCCGCTGCCACGCCTCCGAGCCTGGGGCCGATGCCTGTGGACGCCAACGCCAGCTGGGTACGCCCCGGGATCGACGTCAACGACGGCAGCGCCGTCCTGGAAGCCCTGGATGCCGATCGAGGCATCGATGCTGTGCGTTGACGTCAACATCCTGGTCCACGCCTTCGTGAGGGCCAGCCCGTCGCACGAGGCGTGCGCCACCTTTCTGAGGTCCGCCCTCGACGAGAGGCAAGCCCTGGCGCTCCCCCTGATGACCCTGTCCGGCTTCTGGAGGATCGTCACCAGTCGAGTCATCTTCCCGACTCCCTCCTCTCCGGATCTGGCAACCGACTTCACGGACTGGCTCATGGCGCACCCCCGCACCCTCATCCCGTCGTCGGACCAGGCCATCTACGAGCTCAGCCGCGATCTCGTCCGCGAACACGGCCTCGCCGGCAGCGACGTCCCCGACGCGGTCCTCGCGGCGACGGCCCTCAGCCTCGGGGCGACCCTCGTCACCGCCGATCGGGGCTTCCGGCGCTTCGGCGCGCTCCGGGTGCTGGACCCCACCTCGACCTAGACGGTATGGGGTGACGGGCTGAGGCCTCACCCGCGAGTGTTCGTGGGTTGCTGGTGGAGGGACCACTGGCAGAGCCACAGTCGTGGGGAGGCCTCAGTGATTGCTGATCGTACTTTCGTTGGGCTGGACGTGCATGCACGTTCGGTCGTTGCCTGCGCTATCGACGCCGTGACGGGGGAGGTATCGAGGGCGAGGCTGACGCCGGGCTTCGAGGAGCTGTGGCGGTGGCTGCAGGGCTTCGCCGGTCCGGTGGCGGTGGCCTATGAGGCGGGGCCGACAGGGTTCGGTCTGGGCCGGTTCCTTACCGGTCGGGGAATGCGGTGCGTGGTGGCGGCGCCGAGCAAGATCACGCGGGCTGCGGGGGATCGGGTGAAGACCGATGCGCGTGATGCGTTGCTGCTGGCGCGGCTGCTGAAGATGGGTGAGTTGACCGCGGTGGCGGTGCCCAGTATCGAGGCTGAATCGGCGCGTGACCTGGTGCGGGCGCGGGAGGACTGCCGGTCGGACTTGATGAGTGCCCGGCATCGGTTGAGCAAGCTGCTGCTGCGCCAGGGGATCGTGTGGTCCGGCGGGCAGGCCTGGACCGGGGCGCATGATGCGTGGCTGCGCCGGCAGCGCTTTGCGGAGCCGGCGCGGCAGTTGGCGTTCGAGTCCGCCTACGAGACCGTCGCCATGACGCTGGCGCGCCGGGACCGCCTCGACGCCGCGATCGCGGTCATGGCCGCCGACAGTGCGTTCACCCCGGTGGTGGTCCGGTTGGGCTGCCTGCGCGGAATCTCCACCCTGACCGCGTTCGGTCTGGCGGTGGAGATCGGCGACTGGCACCGGCTCACCGGATCCACCATCGGCTCCTACCTGGGGTTGACACCGACAGAGGCATCCTCCGGGGCGAGCAGATCGCAGGGGTCGATCACCAAGACCGGCAACACCCACGCCCGCCGGCTACTGGTTGAGGCCGCCTGGCACCACCGACGGCAGAACCGGGCCGGCAAGGTCATGCTGGACCGGTGGCAGCAGGCACCGGTCGCGGCCCGGCTGCGCGGGCAGGAAGGCAACCGGCGGCTGCACGCACGATGGCAGCGATTCGACGCCCGAGGCAAGCGCCCCGTCATCGCGAACGTCGCGATAGCTCGTGAACTCGCCGGCTGGTGCTGGTCCTTGGCCGTCATGGACTGACCGCACCCCACCAGACTTCGCCGGTCCTGGCCGGGCAGGCAGCGCGAGGAGTGACCCGCGATTGGACTATGAGCAGCCACACATGGCCACGCTCGATCTCTAGACCCGCGAGACACTCCAGCCGGAAAGCCCGTCATGCGGTAATCAACCCGCGCATATCAGTCTGACCGCGCGTCGCCAACACGCATGCAACGGCCCAGACCAGCGAAGAACGCGAAGCGGCCCCGCCGAACCACGACGGGGCCGCTTCGCCATGCTCACTTGACAAACAGAACTACATATCAGTCCTGCAGCCTCTCGCGCGTGCCGCAACGGCATTGGGGACTGTCCCACGCGGGACCGCGCCCTTCAGGACGCTTCACGAGCCGGCAGGCGGCTAATGTGACCGCACGGGCCTCGACCTACGAGACCGGAGATGGGAGGCGCCATGCGCGGTCGTGTGCTCGTCTACGGACTGATAGCGGCGATGGCGGCATTGGGGCTTGGCGGACCGGCGTACGCGGCGCCAGCGCCGCAGCAAGTGGTGATCGGGACCGGGGCCAAGACGTGCGTGCCGGCACCGGGCGCAGACTGCCGCGAGGTCGTGCACAAATGGAAGCTTGAGCACCACGGCAACCTCAAGGGCATCAGGTTCGCCCGGGCTCAACTTCATGGCGCGGACCTCTCCGGCGCAGTGCTCGATGGGGCCAAGATGCGCGGGGTGATCCTGCGGGAGGCCGACCTCAGCGGCGCGAGCCTTCGGCGAGCCGATCTCGGGCCGACGAGGACGCAGGCGTTCACGCGGTCCGACTCGTCATGCCTGCCGAATTGCCGTGGCGCCGACCTCTCCGGCGCAGATCTCTCGGGCGCAGACCTGTACGGGGCCGATCTGGAGGGGGCCAACCTCACGGGCACCAACCTCACCGGGGCCGACCTGACGAAGGCAGACCTCTCCAGGGCACGCATGTCCGGCGCCAGTCTTGACAACGCGACCCTGTTCGGTGCGGTACTGATCGGCGCCAACCTCACCGGCGCGACCTTCACACGTGCCGACCTCACCGGCGTTCAGCTCAACACGTCCATCCTGACCAATGCCGACTTCGCGGGGGCGAACCTGACGGGCGTCTATGCCGAGCAGGCATCCATGAGCGGCGCGAACCTTTCTGGCGCCACCGGAGTCAAGGCGGATTTCACAGGCGTCAACCTGACCGCGGCGATCCTCTCCGGCGCGAATCTCTACTCTGCCTCCCTCGCCGACGCCGACCTCACCGGAGCGAATCTCAAGTGGGCCAGCCTCAAGAGCGCCTTCCTCGCGAACGCGAACCTCAGCGGTGCAGACCTCACTGATGCGAACCTGGTGGGTGCAACACTGGACGGCGTGACCTGGTCGAACACGACCTGCCCGAACGGCTCCGTGACCAATTCCGGCTGCTGAGCCCTCCCTCATCCCCAGCGGCTGAGTCGTGGCCTCATCCACAGTTCCGTCCCGATGGCGGTAGCACGGCACGGCATCTTCCTACCGTCCCTGCGTGACCGCCGACTCAGACTCCCCCACCGCCCGCACGCCGCTCGGGGACTACCTGCGCCACGAGTGGCTCCCCCGCAAGGGCCCCGCCTACGCCTCGGGCAGTCGTCGCCATCGCACCTGGGCCGTGGCGACCCTGTGCGAGTCGCGCCTGGTCGACCGACCCATCGGCGAGCTGACGACTCTCGAGATCGAGCGGTACTTCGCCGAGCGTGCCGGGACGCCCTTCCCCCAGCGCGGCCAACTACCTGCGCGCGGCAGCCTCAAGGCCCTGTTCTCCACGCTCAACGCGTGCCTGGGCGAGGCTGCGCGCTACGGCATCATCGCCGAGAACCCGTGTGCTCGAGTCCGTCTCCCGCCCGATCGCAGCGAGGCCCAGTCCATCTGGACCGCGGAGCAGGTCCAGCAGTTCCTCAAGTTCACCGCGCGTTCGCGCCATCACACGCTGTGGCGCGTTCTCTTCGCCACCGGCATGCGCCGAGGGGAGGCCCTCGGCCTCACGTGGCGCTCCCTCGACCTGGAGCGGGGCCGCATCCACATCACCCGCGCCATGCTCGCCGACTCCCGCCGCGGACACGTGATGTACGGGCCACCGAAGAATCGCACCTCGATGCGCACCATCGGTATCGACCCTGGCACCCGCGACGCCCTCCGCGCGTGGAAGGAGCAGCGTGTCGAGGAGTCCGGCGGCGAACTGGCCGACGACGCACCGGTCTTCGCCTACGCCGACGGCTCAGAGTTCCTCCCGGCCACCGTCTCCGACACCTTCCGACGCCATGTCCGTCTCAGCGGCTTGCCGCCCCTCCCCCTCCACGGCACCCGCCACACGCACCTGTCGCACCTGCTCGCCGCCGGGGAACCCGTCCCCAACGTGGCCGCACGCGCCGGCCACTCGACCGCATCCCTCACCCTGCGGACCTACGCCCATGTCATCCCCGGGGACGACGAGCGCACGATCGCCCGAGCGGCACGCCTCTTCGACGTGTGAAGTGCTACATTGACGCACATGGCCGAGGAGGTGGGCATACGCGCGCTCCAGCAGCACGCCTCGGACGTGGTGCGCCGGGCCGCGGCCGGCGACGGTGTCGTGGTCACGGACCGGGGCCGCCCCGTCGCGCGCCTGGTCCCCATCCGCGGCACCGCCCTGGACCGACTGACCGCCGAGGGCCTGGCCCGTCCAGCCCGGCGGAGGGCCCGCGACCTCCCGGATCCTCTGCCGCCCGCGCCGGGTCCCGCCCTCGGCAAGTTGCTGGCCGAAGCGCGCCGCGACGAGCGATGACGACGTACTACCTCGACTCCTCCGCAGCAGTGAAGCTCGTCGTTGCAGAGCCAGGCTCCGCCGAGTTGCTCGCATGGATCCGACGCGAGGACCCCGACTTGGTCAGCTCGGAGCTGATGCGCGCCGAGGTGCTCCGCGCCTGCCGGCGGCACTCTCCCGACGCCCTCGCCGCCGGGCGGGACACGATGGATGCCATCACCCTGATCGAACTCGGGCGAGACATCGTCATGTCATCCGCGTTCGTCGACCCTCCCGAGCTGCGCACACTGCACGCGCTGCACATCGCCACAGCGCTCTCCCTCGGCGATGAGCTCGCCGGCGTACTCACCTACGACGACCGCTTCGCCGACGGCTGCCGCGCCTACGGCCTGCGCATCGTGGACCTGGCATAGGTCGCCAGGCTCATCGGCAAGAGGCTCGCCGAGATCCTCGACTACGGCGGCGCCGTCGTCATCA
>CAIVWG010000250.1 GCA_903909555.1 uncultured bacterium
GCCCTGGCCGGTCGGCCGGAGTACCCGTTCGAGATCCCCGCCGATCACGCGGTCCTCGGTACTCCCCTCCGCGACCTGCCCGTGGATCCGTGGCCGACGGGGGTCTCGGTGATCTACCTAGCCATGGGCTGCTTCTGGGGCGCGGAGGAGATCTACTGGCGGCTGCCGGGGGTCTTCACGACAGCGGTGGGCTACCAGGGCGGCTACACACCGCACCCGACGTACGAGGAGGTGTGCAGCGGACGAACGGGGCACACCGAGGCCGTCATGGTCGCCTACCGCGAGGGCGAGATCTCGACGTACGACGTGCTGCGCCACTTCTGGGAGGGGCACGATCCCACGCAGGGCTACCGGCAGGGCAACGACACCGGCACGCAGTACCGCAGCGCGGTGTTCTGGACCACTGACGAGCAGCGCGACCTCGTCGAGCGCACCGCCGCGGCGTACGCGCCGTTGCTCCAGCAGCGCGGGTACGGCGACATCACCACCGAGGTCGCCCCCGCGGCCGACTGGCCGATGTTCTACGCCGAGGGCTACCACCAGCAGTACCTCTACAAGGTCCCCCACGGCTACCGCTGCCACTCGGCCTCCGGCATCGCGCTGCCGGCACTGTAGGCACCGTGCCCCAGTACCTCGTCTACTTCAATCAGCAGTGGGTGGGCGACCACCCCGAGGAGTGGTACGACGCTCGCGGGCCCCTGGCGCGCGCCGTCGTGGCCGACATGAGGGCCGCGGGCGTGCTCGTCTTCGCCGGAGGGCTCGAGGAGGAGATCGACGACGCCTACGCGCTGGACCCCACGAGCGGATCGACGGTCGTCACGCGCGGGGCGGTCTCCCCGGGAGAGGAGTACGTCGGCGGCATGACCCTCATCGAGGTGGCCGACGACGATGCCGCCCTCATGTGGGCCGGCAGGATCGCCGAGGCCTGCGGCTGGCCCCAGGAGATGCGTCGCTTCAAGCCCTGACCGCGACGCAGCCATCAGCCACCGAGGAGGACTCATGCGATTCGATCGCCGGATCACCGCGGTCGACATCCACGCCGACGGCATGCCGGGACGGGTCATCACCGGCGGCGTCGGCGATGTCCCCGGGGCCACCATGCTCGACAAGGCCCGCTATCTCGAGTCGCGCGCCGACAGCCTCCGCAAGCTCATGCTCAATGAGCCGCGCGGGTATCCGGCCTCCTGCTGCAACCTCATCCTGCCGTCGGCGAATCCGGCCGCTGACTACGGCTACGTGATCATGGAGCACGTGGAGTACCCGGCCATGTCGGGCAGCAACACGATCTGCGTGGCGACCGTCCTCATCGAGACCGGCATGGTCGAGGTGCGTGAGCCGATCACGCGATTCACCCTCGAGGCGCCGGCCGGGCTGATCGAGATCACCGCCGCGGTCCGCGACGGCAAGGCCACGTCCATCACCTTCCGCAATGTCCCTGCCTTCGCTGCTCACCTGGGCGTCCCCGTGGAGATCCCCGGCGTCGGCACCATCGAGACCGATATCGCCTGGGGCGGGATGTTCTACGCCATCGCCGAGGCCTCCGCGTTCGGCCTCGATCTCACTGCGGATGAGGGAGCGGACATCGTGCGCTTCGGCAGCATGCTCACCCTGGCGGCGAGCGAGCAGTACCCCGTGCGCCATCCGCTCGATCCGTCACTCGCGGGGGTGACGATCTCGCAGCTGTCCGCCCCGCCGCGATCGCCGGCCAACGACCGCCGCAATGCCGTGACCATGGGCACGGGTCAGCCGAGCTGGGGGTCGCCGGCGAGCTTCACCGGGTGCCTCGACCGCTCGCCGTGCGGCACCGGCACGTGCGCGCGCATGGCGACGATGCATGCCCGCGGCCGGCTCGGGCTCGGTCGGGAGTTCCGGCACGAGAGCATCACCGACACCGTCTTCATCGGGCGCCTCGTGGAGGAGGTCGACATCGGCGGAGTGCCGGGGGTCGTCCCCGAGATCACCGGGCACGCCTGGATCACCGGCTTCGCCGACTACGTCGTCGACCCGACGGACCCGTTCCCTACCGGCTTCACCGTGGGAGACATTTGGAGCCGTTGACGATAGCCGCTCTCACCCCTGAAAGGGGTTGACGATCCGCACGCCCTCGATGACCTGTCCATCGCTGAGATCCTCGGTCAGCACAACGTCGCAACCAGCGCTTGCGGCGGCCGCCACGATCATCGCGTCCCAGTGCGAGATTCCGTGCTCAACAGACAGATGCAGGCCATCCCTCACCAAGCGCGCATCGGTTGCCACGACTTCCAGCCCCAGCAACGAGTCGACCGCGGCCAAGGCAGTCGCAGGCGCAAGTCCGAACCCGCGCGTGAGCACCGCGTAGAACTCGAGCAGGACCTGAGTGCTCACGACCGCCCTGACGAGGCTGCCCAGGACCTCGCGTGCCCGCTCGCCCTTGGTCCCCGCATCAGCGTCATAGGCGTAGGCCAGGAGATTCGTGTCGAGGAAGGTCAACGGGGCCACTGCACCCGTTCCTCGTAGAGTTCCTCGCGGCGCACGCGCTGCCCCCCCGACCTGCCCTGATGCTCGCGGGCATGGGCCACGATGCCGCGGAGTACGGCGCGGTCACGCTCGGACCGATCGCGGTCGGCGACGTACCGAGCCAGGTACTCACGCAGAACGGCGTTGACCGAGGAGCCCTCCTCGATGGCGCGGATGCGCGCCTGACGCAGGATCTCGTCGTCCACCGTGATGGTGAGGTTCGTCATGGGATCACGCTAACACGGATCCCGTGCTACACGGGATCCGTGTGACCTCAGCCGGCGAGGTAGCCCAGCAGGTCCTGCCGTGACAGCACCCCTACCGGCTTGCCGTCCTCGAGCACGAGGATCGCGTCGGAGGCCTCCATCGCGGCGACCGCGGCCGACA
>CAIVWG010000251.1 GCA_903909555.1 uncultured bacterium
CAGCATGCAGCCGTTGAGGAACAGAATGGCACCTACGTAGAGCAGTCCGACAGCTCCCATGCAGGGGCACCTCCCTCGTCACTGGCACCGCGGAATGCGGTGACTCTCAGTTATCGAGGGCGAAATGAGCTACGGCGGACTCGGTACCCCCCGAATCGCCGTACTTCTTGCAGGAACTGGTGCCGAGGAAAGTGGAAGGTCCGGCGCCTCAACGGCACCGGACCGAAGCAACTCCCCTCGGTCCCGAGCTCGACAGGCTCACAAGATCCCGTCACCGATTCCGTGCATCGCATTCGCCTCGCGATGATGCGGAGAATTCTCCTCGGCGGAGTCGCTGTCAAGCCGTTTCGCGAAACTCGTCCTGCCGACACCAAGGCGCTCCTCGGATTGGTTCGGGCGACGGGCGCGGCCCGCTTTCCACCATCGTGCGGCCTGCCCTACTCTGGAGGTCCAGCTTGCGAGGCGAAGCCGGGTTCCGGGGGCTCGGCAGTAGGCGGATGGGTGGTGTCTGACGTGGTCGGCCAGGAGCCGTGGTCCCCCGAGGCCGCCCTGCGCGCCCTTGAGGCGCTGCCCGTCGAGGAGCGCCTCATCCTCCCCAGCCTTCAGCGCCTTCAGGCGACCTTCGGGTACGTCCCCGACGAGGCCATCGGGACGGTGGCCGAGTTCCTCAACGTCAGTAGGGCCGAGGTGGTCGGCGTCCTCACGTACTACCACGACCTCCGCCAGACCCCCCCGCCCGCCGTGGTCGTGCAGGTCTGTGTCGCCGAGGCCTGCCAGGCGCAGGGAGTGCGGGACCTCGTCGCCGACATCGAGCGCGAATTCGGCATCGCCCTCGAGGCGGAGTCCCACGCCGGCGCCGTGGAGTTCGACAAGGCCTACTGCCTGGGCGACTGCGCCCTGGGCCCCGCCATCATGGTGAACGGCCGGCTCATCGGCCGGTGCGACGTCGAGCGCGTCAAGGCGGCGGTAGACGCCGCACAGGGAGTGATGCCATGACCACGCGGGTCTACGTCCCCCGGGACTCCGCCGCGCGCTCCGTGGGCGCCGACGAGGTCGCCGCGCGCATCGAGGATGTCGCCGCAGCCCGAGGTCACCCCGTCGAGGTGATCCGCAACGGCTCGCGCGGGATGCTGTGGCTCGAGCCGTTCGTGGAGGTAGAGACGCCCGCCGGCCGCGTCGGCTACGGCCCCGTGCACGCCGACGACGTGGACACGCTCATCGCCGGTGGCATGCTCGAGGGCAGGCCGCTGCCCCTCAGCCACGGCCTCGTCGACCAGATTCCCTGGCTTGTCCGCCAGCAGCGCATCTCCTTCGCTCGGGTGGGCGTCATCGACCCTCTCGACCTCGACGAGTACCGCCGTCTCGGCGGCCTCGTCGGCCTGGAGCGGGCCCTGGCCAAGCCCCGCGACGAGGTGGTCGCCGACGTGCTCGCCTCAGGGCTGCGAGGCCGAGGCGGCGCCGGCTTCCCCGCGGGCATCAAGTGGCGCACCGTCCTCGAGGCCGACAGCGATGTGAAGTACGTGTGCTGCAACGCCGACGAGGGCGACAGCGGCACCTACGCCGACCGCATGCTCATGGAGGGAGATCCCTTCACCCTGCTCGAGGGCATGGCGATCGCCGGGACCGCGGTGGGCTCCACGCGCGGCCTCATCTACGTGCGGTCGGAGTACCCCGACGCGATCCGCACCCTGCGCACGGCGGTGGACATCGCGCGCGTCGACGGCTGGCTCGGCGACGCCGTGCTCGGTTCGGGCCGCGCCTTCGACATCCGCGTGGTGGAGGGTGCCGGCTCCTACGTGTGCGGCGAGGAGACCGCCATGCTGGAGAGCCTCGAGGGCAAGAGAGGGATGGTCCGGCCCAAGCCGCCCATCCCCGCACTGCACGGACTGTTCGGCAAGCCGACCCTCGTGCACAACGTGCTCACCCTGTCCGCCGTGCCGGCCATCCTCGCGGACGGAGCGGCGGCGTACCAGGCGCTGGGCGTGGACCGGTCCCGCGGGACGCAGGTCTTCCAGCTCGCGGGCAACGTCGCCCAGGGAGGGATCGTCGAACTCGGCTTCGGTGTCAGCCTGCGCGAGCTCGTCGAGGACTACGGCGGGGGTACCCGCACGGGGCGCCCCCTGCGGGCGGTCCAGGTCGGCGGCCCGCTGGGCGCCTACCTGCCCGATGCCGATCTCGACGTGTCCATGGATTACGAGGCGCTCGCCGCCGTCGGGGGCATGCTGGGCCACGGGGGCGTGGTGATCTTCGACGACACCGTGGACATGGCGGCCCAGGCTCGCTTCGCCATGGAGTTCTGCGCCGTCGAGTCCTGCGGCAAGTGCACCCCCTGCCGCATCGGATCGACGCGCGGGGTCGAGGTCATTGACCGGATCACGGCCGGAATCGACCGCCAGACGAACCTCGAGCTCCTCGAGGAGTTGTGCGAGACTATGACGGACGGGTCGTTGTGCGCGATGGGCGGCCTCACTCCGCTGCCGGTGCGCAGTGCGCTCGAGCACTTCCCCGAGGACTTCACCCGACCGCTCGACGAACAGCAGGAGAGGCGATGACCCTTCTCAAGGAACCCGACTACGGAACCCCGGCCTCCCACGCCGCGGACGTCGTCACGGTCGAGGTCGATGGGATGCCTGTCACCGTGCCCGCCGGGACGTCGGTCATGCGGGCGGCTGCAGAGGCGGGGCTCGATGTCCCGAAGCTGTGCGCCACGGACAGCCTCAAGCCCTTCGGCTCGTGCCGGCTGTGCCTCGTGGAGATCGACGGCAAGAAGGGCACCCCCGCATCCTGCACGACGCCGGTAGAGCCCGGCATGGTGGTGCGCACCCAGACGCCCAAGATCGAGCGGTTGCGCCGCAACGTCATGGAGCTCTACATCTCCGACCACCCGCTGGACTGCCTGACCTGCCCGGCGAACGGCGACTGCGAACTGCAGGACATGGCGGGCGTGGTGGGCCTGCGCGAGGTGCGCTACGGATACGAGGGGGAGAACCACCTCGACGCGCCCACGGATGCGACCAACCCCTACTTCTCCTTCGACGAGTCCAAGTGCATCGTGTGCAGCCGCTGCGTGCGCGCGTGCGACGAGATCCAGGGGACTCTGGCGCTCACGATCGTCGGCCGTGGATTCGAGTCGAAGGTCAGCCCCGGCGGGACGACGTTCATGGACAGCGAGTGCGTGTCCTGCGGGGCGTGCGTCCAGGCCTGCCCGACAGCGACCCTGGAGGAGAAGTCGGTCATCGACCTGGGCATGCCCACCCGGACGGTCCTCACCACCTGTGCCTACTGCGGCGTGGGTTGCTCCTTCAAGGCGGAGTTGCGCGGCGACGAGGTCGTCCGCATGGTCCCCTACAAGGACGGCGGTGCCAACGAGGGGCACTCCTGCGTCAAGGGCCGCTTCGCCTGGGGCTACGCCACGCATCCCGACCGCGTCCTCACACCGCTCATCCGCGACTCCATCCACGAGCCCTGGCGCGAGTCGACCTGGGAGGACGCCCTCTCCTTTGCCGCGGGGCGCCTGAAGGAGATCCAGTATCTCCACGGCGTCGACAGCATCGGCGGCATCACCTCCTCGCGTTGCACGAATGAAGAGGTCTTCGTCGTCCAGAAGATGGTCCGTGCCGCCTTCGGCAACAACAACGTCGACACCTGCGCCCGAGTGTGCCACTCGCCGACCGGCTACGGCCTCAAGCAGACCTTCGGCACGTCTGCGGGCACCCAGGACTTCAAGTCCGTGTCCAAGGCGGACGTGATCATGGTCATCGGGGCCAATCCCACCGACGCCCACCCCGTGTTCGGCTCGCGGATGAAGAAGCGACTGCGCGAAGGGGCCCGGCTCATCGTCGTCGACCCGCGCCAGATCGACCTCGTGCGGTCCCCGCACATCCAGGCGGAGTACCACCTTCAGCTCCAGCCGGGCACCAATGTCGCCGTGATGAACGCCATGGCGCACACCATCGTCGACGAGGGCCTCGTCGACCGCGCCTTCATCGAGGAGCGCTGCGAGCCGGCACTGTACGCCGAGTGGGAGGAGTTCATCCGGCTCCCGGAGAACAGCCCTGAGGCCGTCGAGGCGATGTGCGGGGTCCCGGCCGAGCAGATCCGGGGGGCGGCGCGGCTGTACGCCGCAGGACCGAACTCCGGCATCTATTACGGCCTGGGCGTCACCGAGCACAGCCAGGGGTCGACGATGGTCATGGCGATGGCGAACCTCGCGATGGCGACCGGCAACATCGGCCGCGAGGGCGCCGGCGTCAACCCGCTGCGCGGCCAGAACAACGTGCAGGGCTCCTGCGACATGGGCTCCTTCCCGCATGAGTTCTCCGGCTACCG
>CAIVWG010000252.1 GCA_903909555.1 uncultured bacterium
CGACCACGCGCGGATCCGGTCGGGGTCGAATCCGGTGACCTCGGCCAGGATGGCACGACGGCGATCGGCAAGGCGCAGCATCTCCTGGCCGTCGATGCCACGCGCATCCCCCTCGGCGAGGCCGCGGGGGTTGGCGAGCATGGCGGCCACCTCGAAGACGGGATCCCCGATCCATCCGTGGGGATCGATGCCGCGCCACTGCGGCGGATCCTCCCAGCGGGCCCGAAGCACATTGAAGTGGTGAAGGTCCCCGTGGAGGACGACACTCTCGGAGTCGTCGGCGAGCAGGTCGTCGAGCACGGCACGCGCGCGGTCGCGCAGGGCGTCCGGCACCCGCGGGTCGGCCCGGAGGTCGAAGGCAGAGCGGATCTCGGCCAGGCCGGGCAGGCCGGGGACCGTCGGCGGTCGCTGGTCGGCGTGCAGTCGCACGATGAGTTCCGCGATCACCGTCGTCGCCGCGTCGTCATCGGTGCGGGCGAGCGGGGCGATGTCATCGCCGGGGAGCACGCGCTCGACGAGGATGACGCCCTCGTCGGCGTCCGCCTCGAGGAGCCGCGCCGCATCCTCGCCGAAGCAGCGCAGAGCCGCGGCCTCGCGGGCGCGCGCCACCGGGTCCCCCCACTTCGCCACGACGTGCTCACCCTCGCGGACCCCGAAGGCGGCCCATTCGTGGGTGGGCGTGATCTCCCAGGAGCCCACTCCCCAGCGCTCCAGGACGTCGCGGACGGCGGGGTCGACGCCCGTCACGGCATCTCGACGACGACCTTGCCGCGCGCGCGACGTTCCTCGAGCACGGCGAACGCCGCGGGGGCGTCCTCGAGCGGGAAGCGATGCCCGACGATGGGCGTGCACGCGCCGTCGGCGATCAGGCGCAGGGCGCCCTCCGCGACCTCGCGGAAGGCGACGGGATCCGCCAGGACGTAGGCGCCCCACCCGGCGCCGACGACGTCGAGATTGCGCAGCAGCAGGCGATTGACCTTGAGCTCGGTGATGGCGCCCGCGGTGAAGCCGAGGACGACGTACCTCCCCAGCGGGCGCAGCAACCGCAGGGAGTCCACCGCGCGCGGACCGCCCACCGGGTCGAGGACGATGTCGATGCCCTCGGGCTCCGCGGCCATGACGGCCGCGCGCCAGTCCCCGTCCTCGGGGATGAGGACGACATTCTCCGCGCCCGCAGCGGCAGCGAACTCCGCCTTGCCCTGGTCGGAGACCACCGCGGTGACGCGGCCGCCGAGCGCACGCGCGACCGAGCACAGCGCGGTGCCGAGGCCGCCCGCGGCGCCGTGCACGAGGACCCGCTCCCCCGGCCTCATGCGCGCGCGCAGCGAGACCGCGAAGTAGGCGGTGAAGAAGTTGAGCGGGATCGCCGCGCCCTCGGCGAAGTCCAGGCCGTCGGGCAGGGGGAAGACATAGGCCGCCGGCGCGAGCGCCACCTGCCCGAGGCCGCCGCGGCCGGTCACCGCGACGACGGGCATGCCCGGCACGAGACCGCTGCCCTCCGGGGCGCTGCGCACCGTGCCCGCCGCCTCGACCCCCGGGACGAACGGCAGCGGGGGCGAGTCCTGGTAGAGCCCGCGCGTCTGGAGCAGCTCGGGGAAGGACACGCCGGACGCGCGCACATCGATCTCGACCAGGCCGTGCGCGGCCCCGCTGGGGACGTCGACGTCGTCGACGCGGACCGCGGACGGGCCGTCGTGGGAGGAGATGACCACCGCGCGCATCATGGCGCCATCGTCCCACCACCGCGCGCGACGGCGACGGCGCGGCTCATGCGCTCGACGGCCTCCTCGATCACGTCGGGCGTGGTGGCGAGGTTGAGGCGCACGAAGCCGCGGCCGGGTGCCCCGAAGTCCGGCCCGGGATTGAGCGCCACCCGCCCGTGCTCGAGGAACGCCGCGGCCGGATCGTCGCCGAGCCCCAGGTCGCGACAGTCCAGCCACGCGAGGTACGTCGCCTGCGGCGCGGTGTAGCGGACCTCCGGCAGCTGAGCACGCAGCAGGTCGCCGAGGAGCGCGGCGTTGTCGGTGATCCGCGCGAGGGTGGCGTCGAGCCAGGCGTCGCCCTCGCGGTAAGCGGCGACCGAGGCGATGACGCCGAGTTGCCCGGCGGCGTACGTCACCTCGACAGGAATCGTCGCCCTGAGCCGATCGGCGAGCTCCGCGGAGCCGGCGACGACCTGCGCGCACTTGAGGCCGGCAAGGTTGAACGCCTTGGACGCGGACACGAGCGCGACGTCCGGACCGGTGAGCTCCTCGCCCAGCGACAGATAGGACGGCACGCTGCGGCCGCCGAGCGGGAGCGGAGTCCACACCTCGTCGGAGATGACGGCGACCCCGTGACGGCGGGCCAGCTCGGCGACGGTCGCGAGAGTGTCGAGGGGGACGATGGCTCCGGTGGGATTGTGCGGCTGCGACAGCAGGAAGGCCGTGACCTCGGGCCGGCGGAAGGCCTCCTCGAGTCCGTCGAGGTCAAGTTCGCGGCCGGCCAGCGGAACCTCGACGATCGGCCGCTGCACGATGTCGCGGGTGACGCCGAAGAAGGGCGGGTAGATCGGCGGGGTGATGACGACGGCGTCATCGGGCCCGGTGAGGCGGCGCAGCGACTCCGCGATCGCGGCAAGGATGTCGCCGAGCACGATGACCCGTGCCGGGTCAGGCTGCCAGCCCAGTCGCCGCGCGGCGAAGGCGGCGTACGCCTCGGGCAGGTCTCCCGCCCAGCGGTAGCCGACATCGGACCGGTCGATCGCAGCGTGGAGCGCCTGCGCGATCGGGGCGGCGAGCGGGAAGTCCATCTCGGCGACCCATAGCGGCATGACATCCGGCGGGAAGGCGCGCCACTTGGCGCTCGTGCGCCCCGCGCGGGCCGCGTCGACCCGGTCGTCGCTCACGCGGTGATCGTAGGGGAGGCAGGTCAGGGGGTGCGGGTGGCGCTGCGCTCCGAGGCGGAGCGCACGACGGCCCGAGAGGCCAGCCAGGTCCAGCCCGGCTCGCGTGCCGTGGGCGGTGCGGCCACGACCTCGAGGCCGGCACCCCCCGCATTGCCGAAGGCGTCGTCGACGTGGACGACGTTCGCGAAGCCCTCGTGCTGCAGCAGGGATGCGACCGCCGACGCGCGGTAGCCCGATCCGCAGTAGACGTAGACCGGCCGGTCGCGCGGGATCTCCGCGAGCCGGTCGGCCACCTCGTAGAAGGGCATGAAGATCGCGGACGCGACGTGCCCCGCCTCCCACTCCAGGATTTGGCGGGTGTCGAGGATGTACGCGTCGGGATCCTCCGCCACGACGTGCGCCAGGTCGGCAAACGTGATCCGCGGGGTCTCGGCGGCGTCGTCCGCGCTCCCCAGCCAGTCGGATGGCGCGCCCACGGCATGAGCGGCGGGTCGGTCGATGCCCACGCGCACGAGCTCGCGCTGCGCGGCCTCGACCTGCTCCGGGGTGCTCCCGAGCAGGGTGACGGGCGTGCCCCACGGCAGCATCCAGGCGAGGTAGTTGATGAAGGCGCCGCCGAGGTCGAAGTTGAGGGCACCGGGCACGTGGCCGCGGGCGAACACCTCGCGGGAGCGCAGGTCGACGACCCACTCCCCGCGCATCACGCGCTCCCGCAACTCGGCGGGGTCGGCCACGGCGGGCAGGCTCAGGTCGATATCCGCGGGGCCCGCGGCATTGGCCGGGCCCATGTGCGCGTAGTACGCGGGGAAGACGTCGAGTCCGGCGAGGATGCGATCGACGAACTCCTGCTCCTCCTGGGTCAGCGCGGGGTTGACGGCGCGCTCGTTGCCGATGGTGGAGGACAGCCCCTGCGCCTGGGTGGCCGCGCAGAAGGAGCCGAACCCGTGGGTGGGATAGATCGCGGCGTCGTCGCCGAGGTGGTCGGCGAGCTTGTGCGCGGAGTGCCACTGGTCGTGGGCCTGCTTGACCGCGAGGTCGGGCGCGACCAGGTCGGGACGGCCGACGCTGCCGTAGAGCAGCGAGCCGCCGGTGAAGACGAGGGCGGGCGCATCGCCGCGGCGGACGGCGTACGACATGTGATGCGGGGTGTGGCCCGGCGTGTGGAGCACCTCCACGGACAGATCCCCCACGTCGAAGGTGTCGCCGTCGTCGACCGTCGCCGCCTCGAACCCGAGCTCGACACCGCCGGGGACGACGTACGTCGCGCCGTGCTTGCGGGCGAGCTCGAGGCCGCCGGTGACGTAGTCGTTGTGGACGTGGGTCTCCGCGACATGCGTCACGGTCAGCCCGTGCTCGGCGAGCAGGTGCTCCACGCGGTCGATATCGCGCTGGGGATCGATGACCAGCGCCGACTGCCCATCGTGGACGACGTAGCTGCGATCCCCCAGCCCGGTGGAATCGAGGACGAGGACGTGCGGGGCTCCGGTGCCGGACATGGGTCTCCTCTCGCGCGGAACTCCCTGCAGGCTATACCCCCAGGGGTATCGTGCGCAAGACCCGGTTGGCCGCCTCCGACATGAGGGCGACCGCCTCGGGGGTGGGGTGCAGGCCGTCCTCGGTCATGCCCTTCTTCCAGCCTCCCCCGGGAGCCCGCAGCGGGGCCGCGGTGTCGAGCAGGATCACCCCGTTGGCCTCGGCCCAGGCGGCGATCGCCGTGTTGACCGCGATGGCCCGCGCCTCGGCGTCCGGCTCGTTGCGAGGAGGGACCGTGCACACGGCCAGGCGCATCCCGACGCTGGTGACCACCCTGCGGATCTCCTCGAGATTGGCGACGACGGCGGCAGGCTCGACCTCTCCGCTGACGTCGTTCGTGCCCCCGTGCACGACCACGATGTCGGGCGACAGTGCGACGGCATTCCACGCCTGGGACGCCATCCAGTCGGTGGTCATGCCGTTCTCGGCGATGGTGCCGACGTACGCGAGCACGCCCGCGGTGTCGTCGATGACGCCGTAGAACCAGGAGCGATCGCCCACCTCGCCCGATGCCGGCTCGGTCATGCCGCGCGTGATCGAGTCGCCGAGGAAGACCGCGCGCAGCCTCCGGTCGTAGGGGATGGGGCCGAGCGGGATGTCCTCGAGCGAGACGGATGCGCTCGGAGAGGGGGCCGCCGCGGGCGCCTCGCCACCGGCGGTCGCGGGCTCCTGGGTGCTCGCCGCGCCGGCGGAGGTGCGGATCGGGCCCGTGGCCACCGCCACGCTGAGGGCCAGGAGGGCGGCCAGGGCGGCGAAGGCGCCGAGCACGCGCCAGACCCAGGCCATGGGCCCATTGAACAACGCGGCCCGACGCCGTGCCGCATCAGCGGGATGTGACGCGGGCCACGCGTCCCTGTGAAGGGCGCCACCCGCTCGGACCCCTGCCCGACCAGCCGTCGGGCCCCACCCCGCATGGTGGAGGGGCAGGAATGAGGCGCGAATGCCGCCTCACCTCAAGGAGTGAGACCCATGGTGCAGTTCGGCACCGTCTTCGCATCCCTTCTGTCGCGTTCCCTTCCGGAGAGCCCCGAGCGCCCCCATGGCGAGGGCTCGCCGAGCTGGGCCGCCTGGCCAGCAGGCCGGCGCCCCCGCCACGACGCCTGAGCCCCCGTTCGTCGGGTTGTCACCGGTGGTTGCGACCGCGCTGAGGTAGCGGCCACCGGCGACGACAAGACGCGCCTCGGGGCGTTGCCTAGGGTGCTGGCGTGAGCCTCCGCCTGGATTGCCCGCCGGGGCTGCCCATCGCGGACCACCTCGACGAGATTCGTGACGCCCTGCGCGACCACCGCGTCATCGTCGTGGCAGGTGAGACCGGATCCGGCAAGACCACGCAGTTGCCCAAGGCCGTGCTCGAGTTGTGGCCCGAGGGCCGCATCGCGCACACCCAGCCGCGCCGCATCGCCGCGCGCGCGGTGGCCGAGCGGATCGCGGAGGAGATCGGGGTTTCGCTGGGCGGCCTGGTGGGCTACCGCGTGCGCTTCGACGACCGTGCGGGAGCGGACACCGCGCTCACCGTCATGACCGACGGTCTCCTGCTCGCACAGGTACGCGAGGACCGCATGCTGCGGCGCTACGACACGATCATCGTCGACGAGGCGCACGAGCGCTCCCTGTCCATCGACTTCCTGCTCGGCTACCTCGCCTGGCTACTCCCCCGCCGACCGGACCTGCGCGTCATCATCACCTCGGCCACGCTCGATACGGAGCGCATCGCCGCGCACTTCGCCGAGGCCCTCAGCATCGACGACATCCCCGTCATCGAGGTCTCCGGTCGCACCTTTCCCGTGGAGACGCGCTACCGCCCCCCGGCGGACGACGTCGACGAGGTGCAGGCCATCTGCGAGGCCGTCGACGAGCTCCTCGACGAGGGCCCCGGCGACGTCCTCGTGTTCTGCTCCGGCGAGCGCGAGGTGCGCGACGCGGTCGACGCCCTCGGCGACTCGTGCCCGCCAGGCACCGAGATCCTTCCCCTCTACGGCCGGCTCTCCAGCGCCGAGCAGCACCGCGTCTTCTCTCCCCACGACCAGCGCCGCATCGTCGTGAGCACGAACGTCGCCGAGACGTCGCTCACCGTCCCCGGCATCCACTACGTCGTCGACACCGGGACCGCGCGCATCTCCCGCTTCAGCCACCGCCTCAAGGTGCAGCGGCTGCCCATCGAGCCGATCTCGCGGGCGAGCGCCCAGCAGCGCGCGGGCCGATGCGGCCGCATCGCCGACGGCATCTGCATCCGCCTGTACGCCGAATCCGACCTCGATCGCCGACCGGAGTTCACCGAGCCGGAGATCCTGCGCACCAACCTTGCGTCCGTGCTGCTCCAGATGGCCACGCTGGGCCTCGGGGAGGTCGCGGACTTCCCCTTCATCGACCCTCCCGACCCGCGTAACGTCGCCGCGGGCCTTGCCCTCCTCGAGGAGATCGGGGCCCTGCGTCCTGCCGGCCGCGACGACCCGCTCGCGGAGCGGGTGACGGACATCGGCCGACGCCTCGCGCGTATCCCGCTCGATCCGCGGCTCGGGCGCATGGTGATCGCCGGGACCGAGGAACGCTGCCTCGACGACGTCATCGTCGTCGCCGCCGGACTCACCATCCGCGATCCGCGCGAGCGCCCCGAGGACCGCGAGCAGGCCGCCGACGCCGCCCACGCGAGATTCGACGATCCGGCCTCGGACCTCATGACGCTCCTCGCGCTGTGGGACCACCTCCAGGCGGCGCAGCGATCCATGTCCTCCTCGGCGTTCCGACGCCTGTGCCGCGAGGAGTTCCTCAACTACCTGCGCGTGCGCGAATGGCAGGACCTCGTCCACCAGGTCAGCGACGCCATAAGGCACTCCCCCGAGCCTTCCCCTATGCGCGACCCCGACGCGTTGCATCGCGCCGTTCTCTCCGGCCTGCTGTCGCACATCGGCCGCCTCGAGCCCCGCGACAAGGACACCGCGCCGCGCACGCGCCGCCGCGGCCGGGAGTATCTCGGCGCGCGGGGCGGGCGGTTCGCCCTCTGGCCCGGCTCGGCCCTGGCCAGGGCGGCGCGACGGGCCGACGACCGACAGCGCGGGCTCCCCGAGTGGGTCATGGCTGCCGAGCTCGTCGAGACCACCCGCCTGTGGGGACGCATGGCCGCGCGCATCGACCCGGCGTGGATCGAGCCGCTGGCCGGCGACCTCGTCGCGCGCTCGCACTCCGATCCGCTGTGGTCCCAGCGCGCGGGCAGCGCGGTGTGCACGGAGCGCGTCACGCTGTACGGCGTGCCCATCGTCGACGGGCGCCGCATTCCCTTCGACCGCATCGATCCGGCCACGGCTCGCGACATGTTCATCCGGCACGCCCTGGTGCTCGGCGAGTGGCGGCACGACCACGAGCCGCTCCGGCGAAACCAGGAGCTCCTCGACAGCCTCCGCGAGCGGGAGGACCGGGCGCGCATGCGCGAGGTCGCGCTCGATCTCGATGCCGTGGTCGCGTTCTATGACGCGCGCATCCCCGCGAACGTCACCAGCGGACGCCGCTTCGACGCCTGGTGGCGCCGAGAGCGACGGACGTCGCCCGAACTCCTCGACCTCCCCCTCGACCTCGTCGCCGATCCGCGACTCCTGCCGCGCGAGGACGACTTCCCGAGTGCCTGGCCGCCCATCCCGGAGGTGGACGCCGACCTGGAGGTGACGTACCGCTTCGATCCGGTCGACCCCCGGGACGGCGTCACCGTCCGCGTCCCCGTCGCGCTGCTCCCTGCGCTGCCCCCGGATGCCTTCGCGCTCCAGGTGCCGGGGCTGCGCGAGGACCTCCTCGTCGCCCTGCTCCGCGGGCTGCCCAAGGACCTGCGTCGCGAGGTCGGCCCGGCCCCCGACGCGGCGGCCGCCGTACTCGCGCATCTCGCCACCCATCCATCCCCCGTTTGGCCGCCCACCAACCGCGAAAAGGGGCGCGAAAACGCGGCTGGGCGGCGGCCAACGGGGGGAACGCCACCCCCGGTGCGGGAGCGGCTCTCCGCTGCCGTGCGCGCAGCCCGAGGCGTCGTCGTCCCGCCCTCCGACTGGTCATGGGATCGCGTGCCCGCGCACCTTGTCCCCACCGTCGTCGTCGTCGACGAGCGCGGACGCGAGATCGCCGCGGGCAAGGATCTGCCGGCGCTGCGCGATCAGCTCGGCGACCGGGCCACGGCAGAGGTCTCCGCCTCCGTGCCCGAACTCGCGGGAACCGCCGTCACCGCATGGCCCGACCTCCCCGACGCGCTGACCGTCGAACGGCGCGGCTATCGGGTGACGGCGTATCCCACGCTGGTGGCCGCCGACGACGGCACCGCCCGCGTGGAGATCCTGCCCACTCCGGAGGACCGCGACCGTGCCATGCCGCACGGCATCGTGCGCCTGCTCTGCGCGACGGTGCCGCTCAAGGTCTCCACGCTCCCGCTCGACTCCGCCGAGAAGCTCGTGCTGTCCCGCAACCCGCAGGGCTCGGTCGCCGGGCTGCTGGAGGAGGCACGCGAGGTCGCCGCCCTCGGCCTCCTCGAGGACCTCGGCGGCCTCCCGACGTCGGCCGAGGAGTTCGAAGCCGCCGTGCACGCATTCCGGCGCGAGCAGCAGGGGCGTGTCACCACGCTCCTGCGCGAAGTGGCGCCCGTGCTCGAGGAATGGTGGGCGGTCACCATGGCGCTCGCGGAGCCGGCCGGCCCGCGCTGCGACATCGCGATCGCCGACCTGCGCGCGCAGGTGCAGCGCCTCGTGCATCCGGGATTCCTGCGCGAGTACGGCGCGCAGCGGCTGCCCGACCTCGCGCGCTATCTCACGGCCGCGCGCCGGCGCCGGGAGAAGCTCCCGATGGATCCCGGGCGAGACCTGCTGCGCCTGGAGCAGGTGCAGCGCGTGACGCAGGCGGCATCCGCCGTGCCTCCCGGCCCGGCTGCCGACGCCCTACGCTGGAGCATCGAGGAACTCCGCGTGAGCCTGTGGGCCCAGGAGATCGGCACCCGCGAGAAGGTCTCCGAGCAGCGCATCATGCGCGCCATCCGCGAAGCGACGGCGCACTAGCGCCTCCCCGCGCGGCGCTCAGCCGAAGTCGGTGCTCGCGACGTCCTTGTCGTCACCGGTGATCGCGCCGACGATGCGCGCGGCCACCGCGTCCGGGGACAGCCCCTCCGGCAGCCTCGGCGCCTCGCCGTGCACCGCCCGCAGCACCAGCCCGGTCTCGGTGTGCGGAGGCCGCACGTCGACCACCCGGATCCCCTCGCGTCGCAGTTCCCGGGTCGCCGCCGCGTCGTACGACGTCAGCGCGGCCTTCGACGCCGAGTACGCCGCCATCCCCGCCATCGCCTGCTCCGCCACCACGGCGCTCACGTTGATGACGAAGGGGTCGCGCTTCGCCGCCGCGGACTCCCGGAGCGCCGGCACCGCAGCGCGCATCAGCCGCAGCGGCGCGAGCGTGTTGGTGGTGAAGAGGTCGATCACGACATCGTCAGGGGTGTCGGCGATCGAGCCGAACGCCACGATGCCCGCGGCGAACACCACGCCGTCCACCGCGCCGTAGGCGTCCTGGGCGGCCTCCACGATGCGCGCCGCGCTCGCCGCCTTGCGGATGTCGACCGCCATGGTCACGCCGGGGATCCCGAGGGTCGCCAGCCGCTCCTCGCTGCGTGCCACGAGTGTGAGGCGCGCGCCCTCGGCGGCGAGCAGGGCCGCGACGGGGCGGCCGAGCCCCCCGGTGGCGCCGACGACGATGACGGAACGGCCGCGAAGGTCGGTCATGGGCTCACTGTGGCACCGCGGAGCCGCCTCGGCATCCCCGGCCCGGATACAGTGGGCCCACCAGGGGAGCTCGAGGGACCGTCGGGCTGAGAGGGTGGCCGCCGCCACCGACCCGCACACCTGATCTGGGTAATGCCAGCGGAGGGAGCGCTCAGTGCGGACGTCTCGACATGTCACCCGGGGCCTCGCGGTCGCCGTCGTCACGGCCGCGCTCGCGGCGTGCGCGGGTGCCCCGGCCACATCGCCGGAAGCCTCGCAGCCACCGAGCAGCGCATCGCCCACGGTGGTGCGACTGGCAACCTTCGACTCCTTCGCTCTGAGCGACGATGTCGTCGAGGCCCTCGCCGACCAGGGGATCGACCTGCAGGTCATCACGGGCGGGGACGCCGTCGAGGTGGTCAACCGCGCCGTCCTGTCGTCCGGCAACCCCGACGCCGACGTCCTCTACGGCGTCGACAACACCACCCTGGACCGAGCGCTCGCCGCCGACGTCTTCGACCCGTACGTCGCCGCCGCGGACGGTGCGCTGCGCCCGGAACTCGTCGCGCTCGGCAAGGACACCGTCACGCCGATCGACGACGGCGAGGTCTGCGTGAACGTCGACGACGTGTGGTTCGCTGACCAGGGCATCGCGCCTCCGCGAACCCTGGAGGAACTCGCCGACGCCCGCTACCGGGGCCTCCTCGTCGTGCAGAACCCCGCGACGTCGTCCCCCGGCCTGGCCTTCCTCCTCGCGACCATCGCGCAGTTCGGAGACGGCTGGCGAGACTACTGGCGGGCACTGCGCGAGAACGACGTCAAGGTCGTGAACGGCTGGTCGGAGGCCTACCTGGCCGAGTTCACCGGGGGAGGCGGCGACGGCGACCGTCCCCTCGTCGTCTCCTACTCCACCAGCCCGCCGGCCGAGATCGTGTACGCCGCCGATCCCAAGCCGGAGCGGCCCGCCACGTCGGCCATGCTCGACGGCTGCTACCACCAGGTGGAGTTCGCCGGCGTGCTGCGCGGCACCCCCGTCCCTGAAGCCGCGCGCACGGTCGTCGACTGGCTCGCGTCCGAGCCGGTGCAGGCCGACATTCCCCTCAACATGTTCGTCTTCCCCGCGCGGTCCGGCGTCCCCCTCCCCGACGTCTTCGCCGAATTCGCGCCCCGCCCGGCTCGCCCCCTGGAGATCGACAGCGCCCGGGTCGCGGCCGAGCAGTCGGCCTGGGTCGACGAGTGGACCGAGATCGTCCTGCGGTGAGCACGGGCACCGCGCGCGCCGCGAGCGCGCTACCGCTCGCCTTCGTCGGCGTACTCGTCGCGTGGCCGGTCGCCATGGTGCTCGTCACCGGCCTCGCCCCGCGCTCCCTCGAGGTGCTCACGACCGCGAGCACCTGGCGCATCGTCGCGTACACGCTCGCCCAGGCCGCCGTGAGCACCGTGCTCTCGCTGGCCCTGGCGCTCCCCGCGGCCTATGCGCTCGACCGCCTGCGCGTGCCCGGCCGGGGCGCGATGCTCGCGATCCTCACCGTCCCCTTCGTGCTGCCCACCGTCGTGGTCGGGCTCGCCTTCCGCGAACTCCTGCCGTTCTCCGGCACCACCGCCGCGATCATCGTGGCGCACGTCTTCTTCAACGTCGGCCTCGTCGTCCGCGTGGTCGGCGGACTGTGGGCGCTCATCGACCCGCGCTGGGAGGAGGTGGCCGCCACCCTCGGCCTCTCCCCGTGGCGGGCCCATCTGCGCGCGACGTGGCCGCTGCTGCGCCCGGCGGTCACGGCCTCCGCGGTGCTCGTCTTCCTCTTCACCTTCACGTCCTTCGGGGTCGTCCTCATCGTCGGCGACCCGTCGCTGCCCACGGTCGAGGTCGACATCTACCAGCGCACCGTGCAGCGCCTTGACCTGAGCGGCGCCGCAGGGCTCGCCCTGCTGCAGCTCGTCATCGTCGCGGTCGCGCTCATCGCCTCGTCGGTCCTCCAGGAGCGGCTCGCGGTCCGCCAGACCCTCCGCCCCGACCCCGTCGCACCGCGCGCTGCGCGCACCGCGCTCGACCGCGCGGCCATCGCCTACACGGTCCTCCTCTCCGTCGCCGTCGTGGTGCCCCTGCTCGCGCTGCTGCTGCGCTCACTGCGTGTCGGGCCCGGATGGGGACTGTCGTGGTACGCCGAGATCCTCGATCCGAGCGGCACGTCCACGCGCGAGGTCCCCGCCGCCGAGGCGATCGCCCTGTCACTGCGGTACGCCCTCATCGCCACCCTCATCGCCACCGCCCTCGGAGTGCTCGCCGCCGTCGGGATCAACGCCGCGCGCCGCCGCGGGGCACTCGTGGACGCGGCGGTCACCCTGCC
>CAIVWG010000253.1 GCA_903909555.1 uncultured bacterium
CCTCGGCCTGTGCTGGCACCACCACCACCTCGTCCACCACGACCACTGGACCCTCACCGGCAACGCCAACCACCACATCACCGCCACCGGACCCCACCACCACACCTGGACCACCCGACCACCCCCCACCTAGTCGGCAGGTGAAGATGCCGGCTGCTGCCCCACGATCCCCAGGGGGTTCGCGACGGCGCACGCGCGAGTCGACTACCCGTGCTCGACTGCGCGCGTGACCGCGTCCCACAGGGCGAACATCGAGGCGCCCATGAGCGGGTGAGTCTGATCGGGGTACGAGCTATAGCCGACGATCATGAGATCACGCGGAAGATCGAGGTAGCAGAACTGCCCGTGGATGCCGAGCATGGCCATGACCCCGGCGTTCGGATCCAGGATCCATGCCTGGTTGTGGTACTGGGTGTGGGGCCCGGGGAAGGAGTCGACGTAGTCGCTGCGCTGGAACGCCGCCCGACGGGATTCGCTGGCCCGCAGGGTCTCCTCGATCCAGGCCGGCGGGATCACCGGGTCGCCGGTGAGTGCTCGGCCGTCGTCGCGGAAGGGCCAGGCCCATCGAGTGAAGTCGCGCAGGGTGAGGTTGAGTTGGCCCTCGACGATGCCGCGGCCGTGGTCGTCGACATTGAGCAGCGCGGGCGCCTCAGCCCCGAGGTGCTGGTAGATGCGCTCCTCGAGGAGGGCGAGGGGGTCGATCCCGTAGGCATTGCCGACGGCGATGGGGATGAGGTTGGTGAGGTAGGACGCGTAGTTGAACCGTGACCCGGGCGGCTCGATGAGGTGGGTGAGGTCTGTGACCGCGAATCCGAGGACCCCCTGTCGGGGCCGGGTATCGTCCTTCTCGTAGTAGCCGACCGCGTCGGCGTATCTCCAGTACATCGAACCCGGATCCTCGTAGTGCTCCTCGACGTCGAGGCCGGAGGCCATGTCGAGCACGTGCTGCAGCGTGATCTGAGACCAGGCAGGGATCTCGGCCAGCTCCGGGATGAGATCCGCCATGGGGGTGTCGACGTCGATCACCCCCTCGCCCACCGCGATGCCGACGAGCATCGACGTGAGCGTCTTGGTCGTTGAATGGTTGACGTGGCGATCGCCGGGGAGCATCCCGTTCCGGTATGTCTCGTAGACGCATGCTCCGCGATGCACCACCAACAGGCCGTCGGTGCACAGACGTCGGTCGAGGAACTGGGCGCCGGAGAGCGGCCGTCCGGTGAGGGGATCGTCGATGATGAGCGCGTCGACATCGAGGGACGGGCCCTCGGGCATCCATGCGGGGTCTCCGTCTGGCATGAGTTCGACCGACGGCATGCGCTCGCCGGTCGTGACCTGACCTCGCGCGAGCAGGACGGCGTGATCCCACGTGGTGCCGTCGTAGCCGACGGCGACGAGATCCTCGGGAGTGCCCGGGGGCTCCACGAAGCGCGGCATGGTCAGTCCGTCCGGTGCACGACGCGACCCGCGGCCACCGTCGCGAGGACCGGCAGGTCGACCACGTCGGAGGTCGGGCACGTGGCGGGATCCTCGGCCCACATCACGATGTCGGCGCGCAGCCCGGGGCGGAGCATGCCTACCTGATCGGCCATTCCCGCGGCGCGCGCCGCGTTGACGGTGTAACCCGCGAGTACCTGCTCGCCGGTGAGCGTTGCGCTCGCGCCGTAGTGGCCACCGTGGAATTCGACGTCGTGCGCGTGACGCTCCTGGGCGGCGAAGAAGCCCAGCCGTGGATCGAACGGCGCGACCGGCCAGTCCGAGCCGAGGACCAGATTGGCGCCATCGACCTGGAGGTCACCGGAGCGCATGCCGTGGGCGCAGCGCGCGGGACCGAGCCTTTGCGACCAGGGGTCGGAGAGGTCGGGGGCCATCCAGCGCAGGTGGATGGGCTGCATCGACGCGTTGACCCCCTCGGCGCGGAAGCGACGCACCGTCGCGTCGGGGGCGACCTCGATGTGCTCGATGCGATGGCGGCCCTGCGATCCGCCGGGGAGTGCCGCATAGGCGTCGAGGACGGTGCGCACGGCACGATCCCCAATGGCGTGGGTGGCGATGCGGTAGCCGGTGTCGTGGAAGCGCGCGACCGTCGCCAGGTAGTCGTCGAAGCGCTCCCACATGGGGGTCGCCACATGGCCGGTCGTGTCGGGCTCGTCGAGCCACGCGGTGCCGGTCTCGACGACGCCGTCCATCATGAACTTCACGCCATCGGCCGTCCACGAGGGCCCGCGGCTGCCGAAGGTGGCGAGCATCTCGGACACCTCGTCATAGGAGGTGGTGGCCCAGACGAAGTGATGGTGCTTGACGAAGAGGGTGAGCAGGCCCTCATGGTCGAGGCGCTCGAGGAGCGCGACGGTCTCCAGGCTCCCGTCCATCTGGTGGATCGACGTGAGGCCGACGGCGTTCTGCCGTTGCATCGCGTCGACGTACCACGCGATGCGGTCCTCCGGCTCGGCCCCGGGAATCCGGCTGAACACCAGTTGGATCGCCGGCATCTCCAGCAGCAGGCCGGTCGGCTCCCCGGTGTCGTCGACGACGACACGGGATCCATCGGGGAAGACGACCTCCCCGTGGATCCCGCACTCCCGCAGGGCCGCCGCGTTGGCGAACGCCGTGTGTAGGTCCAGGGCCCACAGCAGCATCGGGCCGTCGCCGGCCGCGGCGTCGATGAGGTCGTGGTGATACGTCGCGCCCTCGAAGGCGGCGTACTCCAGCGCAAAGCCGACGATCCACTCGCCGGGACCCTTGGCCTGGCGCTCCGCAGCGAGGCGCGCGCGCAACTCCGCCAAGGAGTCGACGCGGTCGAGGTCCAGTCCACGACCGATCTCGGCCCCCATGAAGAGGTGCTGATGTCCGTCGATGAGGCCGGGCGTCACCGCCGCACCGCCTCCGTCGATGACGTGGGTCGCGCCGTCGCAGGACTCCCGGACCTCGTCGGCGGTGCCCACCGCCATGATCCGCCCGTCGCCCCAGGCGATGGCCTCCGCCCACGGGCGATCGGGATCCATCGTGCGGATGCGGGTGCCGAGGATGGCGCCCTCGGCCGCCATCAGCCGAGCACCTTGACCATCTCGGGGCGCCACTCGGGTGTCGTCCACCAGCCGCGCACAGCCTCGAGGGCGGAGGCGATCCGGAAGGGCACGGCATCGGCGTACGGAGCGCCGACCAGCTGCACGCCCATCGGGACGCCGTTGGGCGCGATGCCGCTGGGGACGTTCACCACCGGACAGCGGCTATTGATGTTGAACAGAATGGTGAGCATCGTCTCGAAGTAGAACGCGAGTTCGACGCCGTCGACATATACCGCGGTGTCGACATGGTCATCGTCGGCGACGAGGCCATACGTCGACATCGTGGGGCAGAAGAAGGCGTCGTACTCGGTGAAGATCGCCATGACGCGCGCCATCATCTCGGCTTCGGCTTCCAGGCCGGCATAGTACGACATCGCGGAACCCACCTCGGCGCCCCGGCGCAGGAATTCATCGATGTAGGGCATGAAGGCACCGGGCGTGCCCGGATCGAGTGCCGCGCAACTCGGCCCCATGATCGCGTTGAAGTGCACCAGGGCCGCGCGGTAGATCTCCGCCCGCGGGATGTCGATCGAGATCTCCTCCACGATCGCGCCCAGGTCGGCCAGGGTGGCCGCGATCCCGGCGGTCGCCGCGCGGATCGCGGGCTCGACGGGTGCGTCGCCGATTGTGGGCGCCCAGGCGATCCGCATCCCCGCGACCGAGTCGGCGCCGACCTCGAGGTGCGGCGGGGAGGGGAGGCTCACGGGATCGATGGGGTGCTGTCCTGCGATGACGTTCTCCAGCAGGGCGAGGTCACCCACGGTGCGCGCCATCGGCCCGTCGTGGCAGTAGTCGTCGAGGTTGAAGGGCGGAAGGGCCGGCACCCGCGCATAGGGCGGCTTGAAGCCGACTACGCCGCAGAAGGACGACGGAATGCGGATGGAACCGCCGATATCCGAGCCGGTCGACAGGATCGTCGATCCCGAAGCCAAGGCTGCGCCCGATCCGCCGGAGGAACCGCCCGGGGTGTACTCCGGGTTCCACGGATTGCGCGTCACGCCCCACAGGCGCGTGTGGGTGAACGCCGCCGCGGAGAACTCCGGCGTGGTCGTGCGTGCGTGCACGACGCCCCCGGCCGCCATGATCCGCTCCACCACCGGGTGCGTGACGTCGGCGATGTAGTCACCCATGACCTCGGAGCCGAGTCGCAGCGATTCGCCCGCGATGGGCTGCTCCTCCTTGGTCGCCGTGGGGATTCCTTCGAGCGGCCGCGGCTCGCCGCCGCCCTTGCCGGCCCACCGCGCCTCGGATTCACGGGCGGCCGCGTAGGCCTGCTCGCGACGCTCGTCGGAGAAGGCGTTGACGATCGGGTTCACGAGTTCGGCCTGGGCGTACACCGCGTCGAGCAGCTCGACCGGGCTCAACTCGCGCGACCGGAAGGCGGCGAGGGCCTGGCTGGCGCTGAGGAAGGGGAGTTCATCGGTCACGGTGTGCTCCTTGTCGTGCGTCGGGTGGGGGTCCAGCCTGGCTCGGGAACGCTGGCGCGCAATTGACGGGTGTAGTCCTGCTCGGGGGAGTCGAGGACGCGCTCGGTCGTGCCGCGCTCGACGATGGCGCCGTTCTGCATGACGATCGTGTCATCGGTGATCTGGCGTACCACGGCGAGGTCGTGGCTGATGAGGACGTACGCCACGCCCGTGGCGTCGCGCACGTCCATGAGGACATTGAGGACCTGGGCCTGGATGGAGACGTCGAGCGCCGCGACGGACTCGTCGAGGATGATGAGCTGAGGCTCGGCGGCCAGGGCCCGCGCGATCGCGATCCGCTGGCGCTGGCCCCCGGAGAGGGCCTTGGGCCGCACGCTCATCTGACGCTCATCGAGTCCCACGAGAGCCGCAAGCTCGGTGACCCGCGCCCTGCGGTAGTCGGCGTCGTAGTCGTGATGCAGGCGCAGCACCTCGTCCAGCGCCTGGGCGCCGCTCTGGCGCCGGTCGAGGCTGGAGTAGGGATCCTGAAAGACGATCTGGACCTGGCGGCCCCGTGTGCGGCGTTCCTGCGATCGCGTGGCGGGCGTGGATCGGTCGGCTCCGCACGCCCAGATGCTCCCGGACGTCGGCGCCTCCAGTCCCACGATCATCTTGGCGAGAGTGGACTTGCCGGATCCGGACTCGCCGACGACAGCCAGGGATCGTCCGCGGGGGAGGTCGAAGGTCACGTGATCGACCGCGGTGCGGTCGCCGTAGACCTTGGAGAGGCCGTCGACGCGCAGGAGCGCATCGGGGGCAGCGGGCTCGTTCACGATCACGTCAGCGACCACCGTCACCCCCGAAGATCTCCTCGGCCCGCACGCAGCGGGTGAGCGCACCGTGGACCTCGCGCAACTCCAGCGTGCCGGTGAGGCAGCCGGCTTCGGCGTGGGTGCAGCGCGGCGCGAAGGCGCAGCCCTCGGCCGGGGCGTTGAGCGCGGACATGGCGGTGCCGGGGATGACGGTGAGGCGCTGGGCGCGGGCGTGCATGCTCGGGCGCGCCTCGGCCAAGGCGGCGGTGTAAGGATGCATCGGGTGCTCGTGGAGTGCGGCCGAGGCGTTGACCTCGACGAGGCTTCCGGCGTACATGACCGCGGTCCGGTCGCACACGGCGGCGGCGAGGTCGAGGTCGTGGGTGATGAAGATGAGCGCCATCCCGCGCTCGCGGCGTATCTCGTCGATGATCGCCATGACCTCGGACTGGGTGGTCACGTCGAGAGCGGTGGTGGGCTCGTCGGCCAGCAGGAGTGCCGGCTCGGTGAGGAGGGCGGAGGCGATCATGACGCGCTGTAGCAGCCCTCCCGAGAGCTCGAAGGGGTACTGCTTCATGCGAGCCTCCGCGCGGTCCACGCCGACCTCGTCGAGGAGTCGAGCGGCTCGTTGCTGCGCGGTCTTGCGATCCATGACCTTGTTGGTCACGACGGCCTCGGTGAGGAACTGGCCGACGGTGCGCAGGGGGTTGATGTGCGCGCGGGGATCCTGGAACACCATGGCGACCCGCATGCGGTAGGCGGCGAGGCCGCGCTTGTCCAGGGACATGACGTCCGTGGCCGCGCCGTCGGTGAACTCGATCCGGCCGGAGACCTGGGCGCCATGCGGCAGCAGCCGGTCGATGGCGCGCACGGTCATGGACTTGCCGGAGCCGGACTCGCCGACGATGCCGAGCGACTCGTTGCGCGTGATCGCGAAGGACACGTCGCGCAGGACGGGGGCGAGCCCCCCGTCGATGGGGAGTTCCACCCGCAGGGAGTCGACGACGAGCAGGGGCGCGCTCATCAACGCCTCCCTTCGCTCATGTCGAGAAGTCGCTCGCCGAGTACGTTGACGGCCACGACGACCGTGACGATGACGAGCCCGGCCGCGAGCGCCGGGAGCGGGTAGCCCTGGATGACGCCGATGAGGTTCTCGTTGACCATGACTCCCCAGTCGGCGTTCGGCGGCTGGACGCCGAGTCCGAGGAAGGAGATCGCGACGAGGTCGACCAGTGCGTACCCGAAGAGGATGGTGGCCTGGGCCACGATGATCGGGGAGATGTTGGGCAGCACGTGCCGCAGGGAGATGGCCCACGCCGACACGCCCTGGACACGCAGCGCGGCGACGTACTCCATGTTGCCTTCCTTCACGGCAGCGTTGCGGACCACGCGGGCAATGAAGGGCAGGTAGGCGACAGACAACGCGATCGCCGCGGCCCACAGCCCGCCGCCGAACACGGCCGCGGCCACGATCGCGAGCAGGATCCCGGGGAATCCGAAGAGGATGTCGAGGCCGAAGTTGAGGAAGGAGTCGAGCCAGCCGCGGCGCCACGCCGCGATCATGCCGATCGCGACACCGAAGGTCATGGCGAGCACGAGGACGATGAGCGGCCCGACGATCGCCGTCCGCGCGCCGAAGATCAGGCGACTGAGCAGGTCACGGCCCTGGCCGTCGAGACCCAGCGGACTCTCAGGCAACTGGAAGGGTCCCACCCAGGCATTGGGAAGGTCCGTGGTGTCGGGGTCCAGGAAGGGCAGGTACGGGCCGACGACCGCCAGGAGGACGGCGATGCCGAGGATGACGACGCAGGCGACGCCGAGGGGGCCGAGGCGGCGCAGCCATGACCGGGCGGGGGTGGCCGTCGCTGGCGTGGGCGTGAGAGGGGTCGTGGGCAGGGTCGTGGTCACGATGTCGCTCCTGCGAGGCGCGTGCGCGGGTCCAGGAGTGCCGCGATGACATCGATGGCGACATTCATGAGCACGAACACCGTGACGAAGACCAGTGAGATGCCCTGGACCATGGCGATGTCCTTCGAGGCCGCAGCCTGCACGAGGTAGGAGCCCAGGCCATTGGTGGCGAACGCCGTCTCCACCACAGCGGCGATCGCGATGAGGCTGGCGATCGTGAGGCCGCTGATGGTCACGATCGAGATGCCGGCGTTGCGCACGACGTGGCGGCGCACGATCGCGGGGTACGGGATGCCGCGGCTGACCGCGGTCTGGACGTGCTCGGATCCGAGTTCCTCGCGGACCGCCGCCCGGGTGACGCGAGCCACGATGGCGATGGAGGCGATGGAGAGGGCCACCGCGGGCAGGACGAGATGCCAGACGAGGTCGGTGAAGGACCCATCACCGGTCCCGAGGGCGGGGAACCAGCCGAGGGTCGCGGAGAAGACCATGAGGAGCAGCGTCGCCCCGACGAAGGCCGGGATCGCGGCCATGACCGCGGTGGCGGCGAGGGTGAC
>CAIVWG010000254.1 GCA_903909555.1 uncultured bacterium
AGTACTCGTCGGCGACGCGCGCATCGATGCCCTCGTATCGGCCGCACGCGAAGACGAGTCCGGGGCGCGACGACCACTGCGCCGCCAGTGCCTGGGTGAAAGGACGTCCCGACGGCGTGGGAATCACGAGCAGCGGATCGGCATGCTGGGTCAGCACGGCGTCGAGCGCCTCTCCCCACGGCTCGGGGCGCATGACCATGCCCGGACCGCCTCCGTACGGCTCGTCGTCCACGGTGCGATGACGGTCGTGGGTGTGCGCACGCAGGTCGTGCACGTGGATGTCGAGGAGGCCCTGCTCACGCGCCTTGCCGACGAGCGACAGCCCCAGGGGGGCGAGGTAGTCGGGGAAGATCGTGATGACGTCGATCCTCATCACGTCGCCTCGGAATCGAGCAACCCCTCAGGCGGGCGTACGACGATCGTGCCGGCATCGAGGTCGACCACGGGAACGATCTCGGTGACGAAGGGGATGAGGATCTCGCGATCGTCCGCGGCCCGCACCGCGAGGACATCCTGCGCCGGCAGGTGCAAGACCTCGGTCACGGTCCCCACTCGGTCGCCGGCCTCGGTCACCACCGCGACTCCCATGAGGTCGTCGTCGTAGTACTCGTCGGGCTCCTCCGGCCGCTCCCCCGGGACCCGCTCCACCTCGAGGATCGTGCCGGTGAGCGCTTCCGCTGCCGTGCGGTCGTCGACTCCGGCGAAGTGAAGGCTGAGCCGCGACCCATGCGGCCGCGCGGACTCGACGACGACCTCGCGATCGGAATCCGCCACGAGGAGCCTGCTGCCCGGCGCAAACCTGCGCTCGGGCTCGTCCGTGCGGACATCGATGAGAACGTCACCGCGCACGCCGAGCGCCCGGCCCACGCGAGCGACGACGACGCGCACCGCGGGGCTAGCGCTCGTCGACGTCGAGGAAGTCGATGCGCACGTTGCGCTCGGAGGCCAGGGCCCCGATGACGGTCCGCAACGCCGTCGCCGTCCGCCCCGAGCGACCGATGACTCGACCCATGTCCTCGGGGTTGACACGCACCTTGAGGGTACGACCGCGACGCTGGGCGCGCTCGGTCACCGAGACATCGTCGGGATGATCGACAATGCCCCGCACGAGATGCCCGAGGGCGTCGTCCAGCACCTCAGGCCTCGGCATCCCCACGCGACTCCGCCGTGTCCTCGGCGACAGCCTCGGCCACAGCCTCCGCGACGGCGAGATCAGCCACGACGGCCGCGGCATCCGCGACCTCGTCCGCCTCGTTCGCCGCCTCGACAGCGGCCTCCGCCTCGGCCGCGGGGATCTCGCCCGCATTGGCCTCGGCGATCTCGACGATGGCCTCGGCTTCGGCGACCACGGCCTCCTCGGCAGCAGCCACGGCCACCGCCTGCGCCACGGCGGCATCGGCCACGGCCTCCGCGACCTCGGCCTTGGCGGCGCGCGGGCGAGACGGGGTCTTGGGCTCGTCCGCCGCCTCCTTCGCCGCCGCTTCGTACGCGGTGGTGCGCGACGGCTTCGGCGGGGCGACCCGCAGGGTCCCCTCCTGGCCGGGCAATCCCTTGAACTTCTGCCAGTCGCCCGTCACCTTGAGCAGGACGAGGACCGCCTCGGTGGGCTGGGCACCCACGCTGAGCCAGTACTGCGCTCGGTCGGAGTCGATGCGAATGACGCTGGGATCGTCCATCGGCTGGTAGATGCCGATCTCCTCGATGGCGCGACCATCCCGCTTGGTGCGGGAGTCGGCGACGATGACGCGGTACTGGGGGGCGTGGACCTTGCCCACGCGCTTGAGCTTGATCTTGACGGCCACGGCCGGAACTGCTCCATTCGATTGGGCCACCTCGGGGTGGTCACGGTGGGCCGTGGGCGTCGCGTGGGGTGCGTCGCCGCCGGGCCCGGCGGGTACGCAGCCCGGGGTTGAGAGGGACCCTGGGCGTCGTACAGCAGGGAGAAGTCTGCCAGAGCGGGCCCCCCGGACCTCCACGCGGCCCCCGCCGGGCGAGCCCCCGGGGCGGTGAGACGTCGCGAGGGGGCGGTCAGCTGCCCTCGAGCAGGCGCTTCACGTCGTCGGGCAGGTCGAGGCTTCTCGAGAGGCCCGGATCCGTCGATCCGCCGGGGGTCTCCGCCGGGGTCCGGGTGAGTGCCTCGCGTTCCTGGGCGGCCCGGGTCGCCGGATTCCCGCTGCGCCCCTTCTTCGGCTTGGCCGGCGCCTTGCCGGAGCGACCCTTCGACTTCTTCCCCGCGCCGGCGCCGAAGCCGGGCATGCCGGGCATCGCCGGCATGCCCTTGCCCCCGCGCATCTGGCGCATCATCTTCTGGGCCTCGCCGAAGCGCTCCACGAGCCCGTTGACGTCGCTGACCTGCGTGCCCGAGCCACGTGCGATACGCGCGCGGCGCGAACCGTTGAGGATCTTGGGATCCTGGCGCTCCGCGGGGGTCATCGACTGGATGATGGCGGCGACGCGATCGAGTTCGCGGTCATCGACCTGGTCCAGCTGCGCCTTCATCTCCCCCATGCCCGGCAGCATGCCGAGCAGCTTGCCGAGGGATCCCATCTTCTTCACGGCCTGCATCTGGCCGAGGAAGTCCTCGAGCGTGAAGTCCTCGCCCTGCGAGACCTTGCGCGCCATCCGCTCTGCCTCATCGGCGTCGAACGCGCGCTCAGCCTGCTCGATGAGGGTGAGGACGTCGCCCATGTCGAGGATGCGCGACGCCATGCGGTCGGGGTGGAATGCCTCGAAGTCCTCGAGCTTCTCTCCCGTGGAAGCGAAGAGGATCGGCCGACCGGTCACGGAGACGACAGACAGGGCGGCACCGCCGCGAGCATCGCCGTCGAGCTTGGTGAGCACGACGCCGTCGAAGCCCACTCCGGACTCGAACTCCTCGGCGGTCCGCACGGCGTCCTGGCCGATCATGGCGTCCACGACCAGGAGGACCTCGTCGGGGTTGACCGCCTCGCGGACATCGCGCAGCTGCTGCATGAGCTCGGCATCGATCGCGAGGCGTCCCGCCGTGTCCACGATGACGATGTCGCGCATCTGTATCCGCGCGTGGTCCACGGATTGCCGGGCCACGGCGACGGGGTCGCCCACGCCGTTGCCGGGCTCCGGAGCGAAGACGGGGACGCCAGCGCGCTCCCCCACGATGCGCAGCTGGTCCACGGCGTTCGGCCGCTGGAGGTCGGCGGCCACGAGCATGGGGGTGTGGCCCTGCTCTCGCAGGTAGAGCGCGAGCTTGCCCGCGAGGGTGGTTTTGCCGGCGCCCTGGAGGCCCGCGAGCAGGATCACGGTCGGCGGGTGCTTGGCGAAGCGGAGCCGGCGCGTCTCCCCGCCGAGGATGAGCACGAGTTGCTCGTGCACGATCTTGACCACCTGCTGGGCGGGGTTGAGCGCACCGGACACCTCCGCCGACAGCGCCCGCGCCTTGATCGCAGCGCAGAACTCGCGCACCACGGGAAGGGCGACGTCCGCGTCGAGCAGGGCGATGCGGATCTCGCGCACCGTCTCGTCGATGTCGGCCTCGGACAGGCGACCCTTGCCCCGCAGGCCGCGGAACGTGGCCGACAGGCGATCGGACAGGCTGGCGAACATCGCATCCTCGGGCTCGGGCGCGCGGGTCCTCCGGGCGCCCCCACAGACTAGTCGGGGGTAGCCGCGAGGGCGTCGAGCACCGTGGCCACGATCCGCCCGCGATCAGCGGCATCGAGGCGCGACCCGTCGGGGCGCCGGACGTAGAAGGCATCGACGGCCTCCGACCCCAGCGTGGCCACGCGCGCGGCCGTGATGAAGGCCCCGGCCTCCGCGATGGCGGACCCCACACGGTGAAGGAGCCCGGGCTCGTCATGGGCACGCACCTCGAGGACATCAGCGGTGGACGCGGCCCCGCTGACGAAGTCGACACGCGCGGGCACGGAAGCCCCCACCGGCGGTCGGCGCCGGCTGGCGAGCCGTGCGCCCACGTCGAGGGCTCCGGCGAACACGCGCTCCAGATCGCCTCGGATCTGCTCCACGGGCGGCGGGTCGCCGTACAGGGGATACACGGACCAGGCGCTCAAGGCACGGTCGCTCACGGTCTGCGTGTCGGCCGCGCGCACCTCCAGGCGGTGCAGGGCGAGGACTCCGGCAATGTCGCCGAGGAGCCCACCGCGATCGTCGGCGGCCACCAGGACGGTGGTGGCCGTCGTGCCCTCGACGATGCGCACCTGCAGGCCGGCGGTGACGAGCAGGTCCGGGTACGACTGCGCGATCTCCGGCTCCGCGGGAACGACGAGGCCGGCGAGCGTTGCGTGGGTCTTCGCCACGAGCTCGTCGATGAGGTTGGCCTTCCAGTCGCTCCAGGCCGCCGGACCGGTCGCCCGGGCATCAGCGCTCGTGAGCGCGCGCAGCAGGTCCAGGGTGGAGTGATCGCCCACCGCCGCGGCGACGCGGGCCACCGTCACCGGATCGTCGAGGTCGCGCCGTGTGGCCGTGTCAGCCAGGAGCAGGTGGTACCGCACGAGGTCGACGAGAACGCCGGTGTCGGCCTCGTCGAATCCGAGGGCGGGGCCGATGCGGTGCATCAACTGCACGCCGACCTCCGTGTGATCGCCCCCCCTCGCCTTCCCGATGTCGTGGAAGAGCGCCGCGACGAGCAGGAGGTCGGGACGGTCGACATCGCGCACCAGCGCCGAGGCCTGCGCCGCGGTCTCCACGAGGTGGCGGTCCACGCGGTAGACGTGGAGCGGATTGCGCTGCGGCGCCGACCGCACGGGACCCCACTCCGGGATGAGGCGTTCCACGAGGCCGACCCGGTCCATCCCCTCCCACGTCCCCACGAGCGCCTCGCCGGAGCCGAGCAGCGACACGAGGGCGTCGAGGGCCTCCGCGGGCCAGGGGACGGGCATCGGCGCCACCTCGGCGGCGAGGCGCTGCAGGGTGGCGGGCGACACGGCGAGGCCAGCCTGGGCAGCGGCCGCAGGCAGGCGCAGCGCGAGGACCGGGTCTCGGTCCGGTCGCGCGTCGAGAGCGAGCACCACCTCTCCGTCGCTCACGACCACCCCGTCCGCCAAGGGCGTCCGCTCCGGGCCCGCACGCCGCAGCCTGCGGCGCAGCGGCCTCGCGGTGCGCACGCGGGACAGTCGGTCCACGCGATGCCACGCGACGTCGCAGGCGTAGGCGATCGTGCGAGCGCAGTCGGAGACCTCGCGCAGGAGAGCGTCGGGGCCGGAGACCTCCAGTCGCTCAGCCACGTCCGCCTGGTCCTGCATCCGCAGGGCATCGGCGGGGCGACGCTCCTGGGCCAGGGCTTCCTCGTGCAGCGCGTCACGGATATCGAGCAGGCGCGAGTACGCCGGCTCGATCCCGTCGTGCGGGACGTCGGTCACCCACGACGCCGCAAGCGCGCGCAGGACGGTGACGTCGCGGAGCCCGCCGTAGGACTCCTTGAGGTCGGGCTCGATGAGGTGCCCGAGTTCGCCGTGTCGGGCGCGCCGTTCCCGCACCGAGTCCCGGAGAAGGGCCAGGCGCGCCGACGCGAGGGAGCGCCAGTCCGCCAGGACCGCGTCCCGCACCCGATCGAAGAGATCGCCGTCCCCCGCGATGCAGCGCATGTCGAGCAGGCCGAGGATGACACGAACGTCGTCCGCGGCCATACGACGCGTCTCTGCGAGCGTGCGCACGCTGTGATCCAGCCGCAGGCCGGCGTCCCACACGGGGTACCACAGCCGGTCCGCGATGCCCCGAATCTCCGCCGCAGAGGTCCGATCGGGGACCAACAGGAGCATGTCGAGATCGCTGCCCGGGGCGAGTTCCCCCCGCCCGTAGCCGCCCACGGCGACGAGAGCGCACCCGTGCCCGAGCGCCCCGGACGCGGCGAAGACCTCCTCGATCCACGCGTCCGTCAGCGCCGACAGGGCCCGACGCCGCGCTCCCCGTGGTCCGCGAACGGGTCGGGCGAGGAGTTCCCGCCGCGCCTCCGGGTAGACGCCCGCCTCAGAGGGCGTCGACGCCACGCTCATCGGTGCGCACCCGCACGACCGTCTCGACCGGGACGACCCAGACCTTGCCGTCTCCGATCTTGCCGGTCCGCGCACCGTTCACGATCGCGTCCACGACGGCATCGGCATCGCCATCGTCGACCAGCACCTCGATGCGGACCTTGGGAATGAGGTCGACGGTGTACTCCGCGCCCCGGTAGACCTCGGTGTGTCCGCCCTGCCGGCCGAATCCGCTGGCCTCGCTGACGGTCATTCCCTGAACCCCCCGGGCCTCGAGCGCGCTCTTGACCTCCTCGAGCTTGAACGGCTTGATGATGGCGGTGACGAGCTTCATCTACCTCTCCCCTCCGTGCGAGTGGTGGCCGATCCCGGCGAAGACTCCCCCGCCGCCTGACTCGCCGAGTTCGTAGGCGGTCTCGGCGTGGACCGCGAGGTCGATTCCGCTGACCTCGTCGTCCTGGCTGACGCGCAGCCCCACCACGGCCTTGAGGACGAGCGCGAGGATCAGGGTGACGGCGAACGAGTAGGCCATCACGGCGAGGGCTCCGACGGCCTGGACCCCCAGGAGTCCCGCTCCTCCCCCGTAGAGCAGCCCGTCCTTGCCGAGTTCGTTGACCTCGGTGGTCGCGAAGAACCCGATGAGGAGGCATCCGACCACACCTCCGACGAGGTGCACTCCCACCACGTCCAGGGAGTCGTCGTACCCGAGCCGGTACTTGAGCGTGACGGCGAAGGCACAGATCACGCCAGCGAGCAGGCCGATGATGATGGCCCCGATCGGCGCGACGAAAGCGCACGCGGGCGTGATGGCGACGAGCGCCGCCACCGCCCCGGACGCCGCACCCAGGCTGGTGGCGTGCCCGTCGCGCAGCCGCTCGACGAGGAGCCACCCGATGATGCCCCCGGCCGTCGCCACCATCGTGTTCGTGAACGCCAGGGCTGCCACCTGACCGGCGCCCAGCGCCGAACCCGCGTTGAACCCGAACCAGCCGAAGAACAGCAGCGAGGCGCCGAGGACGACGAACGGCAGGCTGTGGGGCCTCATGGGCGCACGACCGAAGCCGACGCGCTTCCCGATGACGATCACCAGGGCCAGGGCCGCGGCGCCGGCGTTGATGTGGACGGCGGTTCCTCCCGCGAAGTCGAGGACCCCCAGCGTGGTGAGCCAGCCCGCACCCGATCCGCCGAGTTCGGCATCGCCGAAGTCGAAGACCCAGTGCGCGACAGGGAAGTAGACGAGCGTCGCCCAGACCGCTGCGAAGATCCCCCAGGCGAGGAACTTGGTGCGGTCGGCGATGGCCCCCGTGATGAGCGCCACCGTGATGACGGCGAACATGAGCTGGAACATCGCGAAGATGAGCGCCGGGATCGGGTACGCGCCCCCGTTAACCGCGACCTCCCCCACCAGCGGCTGCAGCCCCGCGAAGGACAGGTCCCCGATGAATCCGTTGCCGCCGTCGCCGAAGGCGAGCGAGTAGCCGAAGGCCACCCACAGGAGCGTCACGATGGCCAGGGCGAGGAACGACATCATCATCATGTTGAGCACGGCCTTCGCGCGCACCATGCCGCCGTAGAAGAACGCCACCGCGGGCGTCATCAGCAACACGAGCGCGGCGGCCGTGAGAACCCACGCGGTGTCTCCCGCGCTGATCTCGATTGCCTCCACTGCGTACCTCCGGTTGTCGCGGAGGGGTGTCGCCTCTCACCCCGATACCGTTCGGAGTGTTGAGCGCCCACGTTGCCGGGAGTGCCTTCCCGTGTTTCGCGGAGGTGAAGAACGGCGGCGAAGCGTTACGCCAGCGTTACGCGTCGTCGGAGAGAAGCGCGTCCACGAAGCCTTCGGCGCTGAACGGCGCCAGGTCGTCAGGCCCCTCTCCGAGGCCCACGAGCTTCACCGGGACGCCGAGGGAGCGCTGCACGGCGACGACGATGCCGCCCTTGGCCGTGCCGTCGAGCTTGGTGAGCACGATCCCCGTGACGTCGACCACCTCGGAGAAGACCTGCGCCTGGGCCAGGCCGTTCTGCCCGGTCGTGGCGTCGAGCACGAGGAGGACCTCATCCACGGGCCCGTGCTTCTCCAGGACTCGCTTGACCTTGCCGAGCTCGTCCATGAGCCCGACCTTCGTGTGCAGCCGTCCCGCGGTATCGATCACCACGGTGTCGACGTCCGCCTGCGTGCCGATGGTCACGGCGTCGTACGCCACGGCCGCGGGATCGCCGCCCTCGGGGCCGCGCACGACCGCCGCACCCACCCGATCGCCCCAGGTCTGCAGCTGCTCGGCCGCGGCGGCGCGGAAGGTGTCCGCGGCGCCGAGGAGTACGGAGCGGCCGTCGGCCACGAGCAGTCGACCAAGCTTCCCCGTGGTCGTGGTCTTCCCCGTGCCGTTGACGCCCACGATGAGGACCACACCGGGGCCATCCCCGGTGCGGGTCGCGTGGACGGTGCGGTCGGCCGCAGGATCCACGAGCATGAGCAACTCCTCGCGCAGGAGCGAGCGCACCGCTTCGGGTGTGTCGGGCCGCTCGGCCCGCACGCGCGTGCGCAGGTGATCCATGAGCTCCGTCGTCGCTGCGACCCCGATGTCCGCGGTGAGGAGTGTCTCCTCGATCTCGTCCCAGGTGTCCTCGTCGACCGTGTCGCGGGACAGCAGCGTGAGCAGGCCGCGACCCAGCGTGTTCTGCGAGCGGGCCAGCCGGCGCCGCAGGCGGGTGAAGCGACCCACCGCGGGCTCGGGGATCTCGATCTCCCAGACCGCCTCGAGCTCCTCCGCGGAGGGCTCCTCGAGCAGTGGCGTCGCGCCCAGCGCGTCGGGGCCGACGGACTCCTCAACGGTGCGCCGCGGCGTATCGCGGGGAACGGAGTCGTCATCGCCGACCCCCGGCGCGTAGTCGATGCCGGGGCGAGGAGGGGCCTTGGGCTCGCCGCGCCGCGAGAGCACGAGGGCCACGCCCACGCCGAGCACGACGATGAGGGCCAGGGCGAGGCCGAGGTAGATGACGATGGAGTCCACGGGGAGATCCTCTCAGGACGCCCGGGGCGTCAGGCGGGGACCGGATCGTTGTCGCGCAGCCTCTGCCCCACCACGTGGGTCACGCCGTCGCCCCGCATGGAAACGCCGTACAGAGCATCGGCGATCTCCATCGTGCGCTTTTGGTGCGTGACGACGATGAGCTGTGAACTCTGCCGCAGTTCATCGATCGCGTCGATGAGGCGGCCCAGGTTCACATCGTCGAGCGCGGCCTCAACCTCGTCGAGGACGTAGAAGGGGCTGGGTCGCGCCTTGAAAAGCGCAATGAGGAACGCGACGGCGGTGAGCGACCGCTCGCCTCCGGACAGCAGCGACAGCCTCTTGACCTTCTTGCCGGGCGGGCGTGCCTCCACGTCGACACCGGTGAGGAGCATGTTGTCGGGATCGGTGAGGATGAGTCGCCCCTCGCCACCGGGGAAGAGTCGTGCGAACACGCCCTCGAACTCGCGAGCCGTGTCCTCGAAGGCCTCGGTGAAGACCCGCTCGACTCGCTCGTCCACCTCCTTGACGATGGCGAGGAGATCGAGTCGGGAGCGCTTGAGGTCCTCCACCTGCTCGGTGAGGAACCTCAGCCGCTCCTCCAGCGCGTTGTACTCCTCGAGAGCCAGCGGGTTGACCTTCCCCAGCAGAGCCAGTCCTCGCTCCGCCGACCGCAGCCGGCGTTCCTGCTGGGCGCGGTCGTAGCGGTAGGGCTCGCCGGGCTCCTGGGGAGTCTCCTCGTCACCAGGGGCCGGAGGCGTGGGCGGAACCAGTTGGTCCGGGCCGTACTCGGCGATGAGCGAATCGGGGTCGATTCCGAACTCCTCGATCACGCGCGTCTCGAGCTGCTCGATGCGCAGGCGCTGCTCCGCTCGGGCCACCTCGTCCCGGTGGACCGAGTCGGTGAGGCGATCGAGCTCGGCTCCGAGTTCGCGCTGCGCGGACCGGAGGGACTGCAACTCGGCATCGCGCGCGGCCTGCTGCTCCTCGAGCTCGCGTCGCCGGCGCTCGGCCGTGCGCAGGGAGGCTTCGAGGTATGCCAGCACGATCTGGACGCCGCGCGACACCGCCTCCGCGATGGCCGCCTCGCGTGCGAGTCGCTCCCGGCGC
>CAIVWG010000255.1 GCA_903909555.1 uncultured bacterium
CCACGGTGTCGTGGTCGGCGCCGGCAGATACGGGCTCTTTCCCGATCAGCACCTACGAGGTGCGCTCCACCCCCGCCGGCACATCCTGTGTCGTGACCACCCTCACCTGCACCATCACCGGGCTGACCAACGGCACGGCCTACTCCTTCGAGACCCGAGCCCTCAACGGCGCCGGCTGGGGACCCTGGTCCACGCCCAGCAACACCGTGACACCCGTCGCCCCCGTGCCACCCTCGATCACCATCACCGGCAGCCGCGGCACCGGAGCCGACCGGCACACCATCACCGTCACCGGCACCAGCACCGGGCTCACCGGCACGCAGGTCCGCGCCCACGTCAAGCTTCGCGGCCAAGCCGACTACCAACTCGGACGACTCGTCGACATCTCAGCCGACGGCAGCTTCACCTGGCAGCGCAGCACCCGCAGGAAGGCCTACGTCTACTTCACCGGCGACACCGTGACGTCCAACCGCGTCACCATCCCCGCCGCCCGGCGGTGAAGGCGGGCGTCACCGCACGCTGAGGCAGCCGCGGTGTCGCAACCTCCGTCGACGCCTCCGTCCGCGGACACCGGGGATCGCCCAGGAGGGGCTCCCCCGCGGGGGGCAGTGTCCCGATGCGGGACGATGGGCCCGTGCCCGCACCCGCCGACCTGCTCCCCGCCGCACGGGATCTCGCCCCCCGGATGATCGAGACCCTGCGCATTCTCGTCGAGACGGAGTCCCCCAGCGCCGATGTCGATGCCTGCCGCGCGTGCGTCGATGTCGCGGCGCGCGAGATCACGAACTGGCTCGGCACCCCGGCCCGCGTCATCGAGCACGGCGGCCGACCGGTCCTACGGTGGGGGCCCGACCGCCCCGCGGTCCTTCTTCTCGGCCACCTCGACACCGTCTGGCCCCTCGGCACCCTCGAGCGCCTTCCCTGGCGCATCGACGGTGACCAGGTGCGCGGACCCGGTGTCTTCGACATGAAGGCCGGCGTCGTGCAGGCGATCGCGGCGCTCGCCCTCCTCGGCCCGCGGGTCGGAGAGCACGCCGCGGGCCTGCTCCTCACCACCGACGAGGAGATCGGGTCCGGCACCTCCCGAGACCTCATCGAGGACGCGGCCGGCAACGCGCGCGCGACCCTCGTCTTCGAGCCCTCCATCGAGGGCGACCTGAAGAGCGCGCGCAAGGGCACGTCCTGGTACGTCGTCGAGATCACCGGGCGTGCGGCGCACGCCGGCCTAGACCCCGAGCGGGGCATCAACGCGCTCGTCGAGGCCGCGGCTCTCGTGGGCGACTGCATCGGCTGGGCCGATCCGGCGGTCGGCACGACGGTCAATCCGACGACTGCACGCGCGGGTACGACCGACAACACCATCCCCGATCGCGCGGTCGTCGGCATCGATGCGCGCGCCTGGTCGGCCGAGGAGCAGCATCGCGTGGACACGCTCGTGCGGTCCTGGGGACCCGCCCACCCCGAGGCGGACGTCGCGATCATCGCCGGGGGCATCAATCGACCGGCCATGGAGGAGTCCTCCGGCGCCCGCCTGGCCGCTCTCGCCTCCGAGTGCGCAAACGCCCTGGGCCTGGCGCCGATCGGCTCGCGCGCCGTCGGCGGAGCCAGCGACGGCAACTTCACCGCAGCCCTCGGCGTGCCCACCCTCGACGGTCTCGGGGCCGTGGGCGATGGGGCCCACGCCGACCACGAGTGGGCCAGCGCCGCCGCCATGCCCGAGCGGGCCGCGCTGACGGCAGCGATCATCGCGGCCATCCACGATGGCGCGCAGACATGACCGACGGGCCCCTCATCGTCCAGAGCGACCGGACCCTGCTCCTCGAGGTCGACCACCCGTCCGCACTCGACGCGCGCCGCGCGATCGCGCCGTTCGCCGAGCTCGAGCGCGCCCCCGAGCATGTCCATACCTACCGGGTGACCCCCCTGGCCCTGTGGAATGCCCGGGCCGCGGGGCACGATGCCGAGCAGGTCGTCGATGCCCTTCTCACGTACTCCCGCTATGCGGTGCCGCACGCGCTGCTCGTCGACATCGCCGAGACCATGGACCGCTACGGTCGGCTCACCATCACCCGGCATCCCACCCACGGCCTGGTTCTCGTCACCACGGATCGACCCGTGCTCGAAGAGGTCCTGCGCAGCGCGAAGGTCAAGCCGCTCCTGGGGGCCCGCATCGACGACGACACCGTCGTCGTGCACCCCAGCGAGCGTGGCCACCTCAAGCAGGTGCTGCTCAAGATCGGCTGGCCAGCAGAGGACACCGCCGGATACGTCGACGGCGAGCACCACTCCATCTCGCTCACCGAGGATGGCTGGACCCTGCGCGATTACCAGCGCGACGCCGTCGAAGGCTTCTGGAGTGGCGGATCGGGCGTCGTCGTCCTCCCCTGCGGCGCCGGGAAGACGATTGTCGGTGCGGCCGCGATGGCCCGAGCGCAGGCGACCACGCTGATCCTCGTGACCAACACGGTCTCAGCACGCCAGTGGAAGGCCGAGCTCATCGCGCGGACGACGCTCACGGAGGACGAGATCGGCGAGTACTCCGGCACACGCAAGGAGATCCGCCCGGTCACCATCGCGACGTACCAGGTGATGACGACCAAGCGCAAGGGAGTGTTCCCGCACCTGGAGCTGTTCGACACGCGCGACTGGGGCCTGGTGATCTACGACGAGGTCCACCTGCTGCCCGCCCCCATCTTCCGTTTCACCGCGGACATCCAGTCCCGGCGGCGCATTGGCCTGACCGCCACCCTCGTGCGCGAGGACGGCCGGGAGGGTGATGTCTTCACGCTCATCGGGCCGAAGCGGTACGACGCGCCGTGGCGGGAGATCGAGGCACAGGGATGGATCGCGCCGGCGGACTGCGTCGAGGTCCGCGTCACCCTTCCCGACCGCGACCGCCTCGTCTACGCGACCGCCGAGCCAGACGAGCGCTACCGCCTGGCCTCGTCGGCCGAGGTCAAGAACGACGTGGTCGAGGCACTGGTGAACCGTCACTCCGACGACCGCGTGCTGGTCATCGGCCAGTACCTTGACCAGCTCGCCGAGCTCGCCGAGCACCTCGAGGCACCCCTCATCACCGGGGAGACCCCGGTGAAGGAGCGGGAGCGGCTCTTCGAGTCCTTCCGCCAGGGAGAGGTGCGCGTGCTCGTGGTGAGCAAGGTCGCCAACTTCTCCGTCGACCTGCCCGAGGCCGGGGTGGCGATCCAGGTCAGCGGGTCGTTCGGGTCCCGGCAGGAGGAGGCTCAGCGGCTCGGGCGGCTCCTGCGCCCCAAGTCGGACGGTCGCACCGCGCGGTTCTACGCCGTGGTGGCACGCGACACGGTCGACGCGGACTTCGCCCAGCACCGCCAGCGGTTCCTTGCCGAGCAGGGCTACGCGTACCGCATCGTCGACGCCGAGGACCTCGATCGGGCGGAGGAGTCGTGACCCCGCAGTCCGAGATCCACATCGCCGGGCAGTCGGTGAGCTACAGCGAAGTCACGATGGCGATCTATGGCGCGATCACCCTGCTCGGCGTCATCGCGGCAGCGAGCTGGAAGGGTCTCTTCGTCGACTACGTCGAGCTCGTCGTGCTCGTCATCGGCACCACCATCACGGTGGCCGTGGCGCACCTGTGGGCGAACATCGCCGCCTACCGCCTGGTCAAGCAGCGGCCAATGGGGTCCCGCGACCGCTGGGAGGAGTTCCGTGTCACCCTCTCGGTCTTTGTCGTGGGGATCCTCGCTCTCGCGGCACTGGCACTGTCGTGGACGCTCACCGACGACCTCGAGACCTCCGTGCGCTGGACCATCGGCATGCTCGTCGGCGTCCTCTTCGTCGTGGGGCTCATTGGCGCCCGGCGCAAGGGGGCCAGCTGGCTCCGGGCGATCGGCTGGGGCTGCGTCGATTCCTCCATCGGAATCGCGGTGCTCATCGCGAAGATCGCGGCGGGCAGCTGAGCGCTACGCCCGCGTGAGGTCGACCGTTCCGCCGATCGTGAACGTCACGCTGGTGATCCCGCCCAGTCCCGGGATGGGGATCGAGATGTCGTTCATGGTCACCGTTCCGCCCAGGAGCAACTGCGCGGGCTGATCGGTGGGCTGCGGGGTGGCGGAGACCGTCATGGGAACGTCGACCTGTCCGGCCTTGGCATTGCCGGACACCTCCCACGGATGCGCCGAAGCCGGCCCCTGCGCGTCGAAGAGCAGTTGGTCGCCGTCGAACTTCTTCACGAGCGCCCGGGCGGCTCCCTGCATGAGGAAGTTCGACGCCTTGAGCTTCTCCAGCGACAGCTCCAGGCGGATCTCCACGGTGCGCGTGACGACATGCAGCCGTCCGCCGGTCACCGGGGCCGTCACCTCGAGCGAGGTGACGCCGATCTTCTCGGTCTGCAGGGTGATGAGGGCGCCAGGCTTGATGGCCCAGGTCCCGGAGGTCGAGGTCACGGGCACCAGCCTGCCATGTCAGGGGACGGGCCGCGCGCGCTCCCTGAGGTACGGCAGCGGGACGTCCGGATGCGGACCATCGATCTCGCGCGCCAGTCGATGTCCGTCGAACACGGCCTCGGACACCATGCGCGGGAGCAGGGCGTCGCCGATGACGTGCACGTCGCAGCCCCGGGCCCGAAGGGCCTGAGCGAGACCGTCGTTGGGTACCCGCTGAGTGACGAGGACCACCGCGTCGGCAGCCGCCTGCCACTCCTCCCCCAGGGACGTTCGGCCGTAGGCAGCGGTGTCGCTCACCGCCTCGAGGGTGACCCCGGCTTCCATGCGCACTCCGGCCTCCCGGAGGTGCCGCCGGAGGAACTCCCCCTCCAGCGTGCCGTCCGACACCGGGGACACGACCGGGTGGCAGGTGAGGAGGAGGACGTCATCGCCCTCGAGGGCCAGGAGTTCGGCGATGCCCGGGCCGACGTAGTAGCCCTCCGCGTCGTAGACGACGACACGCCCTCCCGGCGGCGGCCGCTCCCCGGCCATGATCCGCTCAGGAGTGAAGCAGCTTTCGGCGCCCTCGATGAGTGCGTCCGTTCCCGGCTGGGAGCCATCGGCCGCCCAGCGCGCACCGGTGGCGAGGACGACGATGTCCGCCCCGTAGTCCACGATGTCGTCCGCGCTGAGAGCGCGGCCGGTGATGATCTCGACAGCCGGCTGCTGGTCGAGCTGGATGGCCCGCCAATCCACGATCCGGCCCCAGTCACCGAGGGTGGGGAGCCGGCGAACCCAGCGCAGGTGACCGCCGATCTCCTCGGCGGCATCGACGAGGTGCACCGCCGAGAGGCCTCGGCAGGCCAGCGTGAGCGCGCACTCCATGCCCGCCGGGCCCGCACCCACGACGAGCGCCGATCGGCTCGGCTCGTCGATCGGCGGCACCTCCTCCG
>CAIVWG010000256.1 GCA_903909555.1 uncultured bacterium
GAGAATCCTGGGGGTCGCGCTCTTCGGGCTCGCCGGCCAGATGTGGCTGGTCCGCCGTGCCGGGGATCATCCCGTCCTCGGGGCCGCTGCCGTGATGGTGCTGGTGAGCCTGGCCATGAGCGTGCTCGTGGTCACGCTGCCGACGGCGGGCTGGACTCCTTTGCGCTGGGCCTACCTGGGCGTCGGACTGGTTTTCGCACTCGCCTATGCCGCGCTGCTCGCCCTCAGCCGACGCCAATCCTGAGGACGAGCTGCTTCCGGGACGTCCGCCCCATCCGGCGGTCGGCATGACACGTGATGCCGGCCGCCGCTAGCCTCCCGTGAGCGGGAGGAGACCCACGATGCCGATGAGCCGAGTTGCTGCGCGGGGTGCGGTTGCCGCCATCGCCGCGGCGCTGATGCTGGGGATGATGCCGACGGCCCAATCCGTGGCGCCTCTTCCGACGGATCCTGACCGTCGTTGTGCCTGGCCCGTGGTCTACCCGGGGGAGGCGAACTACGCCTGGCCGGATACCAACGCGGCCTACATCAATCAGGCGGCCCTCATCGGCAAGGGAGAGAAGGTCGTCATCAGCGGCCGCGATCCCAAGGCGCGGTTCTGGTCGATCACGACGTACAACCTGGAGGACCGCGAGGTCATCGACCGCGTCAACGACGTCAACGTGCGGAGGAAGTCGGGAGCCTGGTCCGTGACAGTCTCCCATCGCGACATCCCGGGCAACCCGAACTCGCTCAAGGCAGCTCCGCTCCCGGGCCCGGGAGAGCAAACCACCTTCCGCAACGTCACGGTGATCATGTTTCGCGTCTACCTCTCGGAGACCGGCAACTACGCCGGCGGTAAGAGGCCCCTGGTGACGCTTCACCATTCCGATGGGACCACCGAGACGCTCAAGCCCTGCCGGCCCGACCAGGTCGGTGCTCCGGACAATCCGCTGGGCCTCGTCCCGGCCGAGGGAGTCCCCTCGCATTTCATTCGCGCGGAAGGCGGGAAGTTCTACCCGAGTCACGACACCTCGTATTTGGCCGCGCAGGTGCCGTACGACCCTGATCGCATCCTCCTCGTGACCGGCAAGGCGCCACGCGTTCCACGAGATGTGCGGTACTGGTCCGTCTGCCAGAACATCAACGGGGGCGATCTGCCCGTCATCGATTGCGCGAGCGACAGGGACGTGACTCTCACCGACGGACGATTCGCGATCGCCGTCGTGGGGCCGGGCCAGGTACCCGATCGCTCCCTGTATCCCCGAGTGACGTTCGTCGAATGGGCCAAGGGCGTGAGCGCCGAGGGACTCCTCGACGCCTTCCTCATCTGGCGCAATGTCCTCCCCGCCAAGGCGTTCCCGTACTCGGTGGACAAGGTGCCCTTCGATCAGCCGGCGACGAGCACGATGGGCGAGTACGCACCGGTCATCTCGCACGTGACCCTGGAGGAACTCGGGCAGTACTAGCCCTCGTCGTCAGGCCGAGCCGAAGATCCTCATGAGGTGCGGCCAGGCGACCGACAGCGGGGCGAACAGGGGAAGGTCGTCGATCTCGCGGAGCGTCCACCAGGAGGCTGCGTCGTTCTCCAGTGACAGGGTGGCTTCGTACGCCGGCGACTCCGACACGTCCGCGCAGCAGGTGTGGTAGCTCCAGACCCCGGGCTCGGCGACGAACTCGTGGATCCCGAGGAGCCGCCAGCCTCCTGGAATGGCGCCGATCTCCTCGTCGAACTCGCGCAGCGCCGCCGCCACGGGATCCTCGTGTGCGTCGATGGCGCCCCCGGGTACCGCCCACTGCCCGTTGCCGCCGTGCACCCAGTGCGCTCGTCGCGAGAGGAGGAAGCGCTCTCGGCCCCGGTCATCCCGGTGGCGCAGCAGCATGCCGGCCGCGCCGTACCTTCCCCACAGGACTCGGCCGTCCGCGAGGGTGACCCACCCGTCGCCGGACCCGGGAGGGCGCTCGCCCGGGGGCAGGGGGCGTCCCGATCGCCTGCCCGTCGGGTCCGCCTCGTCCTTGGTCACCACAGCATCATCCCCGGCTTGGGCGGGAAGGGCAGGTCGTCGCTGGTCCGAGTCGTGGCCGGCATGGAACGGCCCGCCGTGGTGGTCAGGACTTCGCGATCTTCTTGTAGCGGTCCCAGGACTCGCGGATCTCCTGCTCGGCCTCCTCGCGGCCCTCCCAGGTCGCCCCCTCCACGGACTTGCCCGGCTCCAGGTCCTTGTAGACCTCGAAGAAGTGCTGGATCTCGAGCCGGTCGAACTCGGGAACGTGGTAGATGTCGCGAATGTGATCGAGGCGCGGGTCGTTGACCGGCACGCAGAGCAACTTGTCGTCGCCGCCGGCCTCGTCGGTCATGCGGAACATCCCCACCGTGCGGCATCGGATGACGACTCCGGGGAAGGTCGGGTCCTGGACCAGCACGAGCGCATCGAGGGGGTCACCGTCGAGTCCGAGGGTGTCCTCGACGAACCCGTAGTCGTGCGGGTAGCGCGTCGAGGTGAAGAGCATGCGGTCGAGGCGGATGCGCCCGGTCTCATGATCCATCTCGTACTTGTTGCGGCTGCCGGCGGGGATCTCGACGGTGACGTCGAACTCCAGGGGTGTCACGGGGCCTCCTCGGGTGGATGCTGACCTAGTGTTCCGTAGGACGAGCCCCGGGGGAACGCCTACCGGCAGGCAATCCGGTGGGAGGGAGGTGACCGTGCGCGAGGCCACCCCGATCAGGACCTGGCCGCGTCGGCGGATCGCCGGCCCGGCCGTGGCAGCGGTGGCGGCCGTGAGCCTCCTTGCCCTCGGGCTGGGATCGCCCGCGAGCGCGATCCTGCCCGCCGCGGCGCCCGTCGGACCCGCGGGCGACGTTCTCCCGCCCCTGAGCGATGCCGGTCCACGGCCGAACGCCGACGCCGTCGCCGCGGCTCTCGAGGGGCCGCTGTCGGACCCGGCGCTGGGTGGCTCCGTCGGTGCCGTCGTGATCGACGTCGCCACGGGAACGGTCGTGTACGCCCAGGATGCAGCGACACCACGGTCAGCTGCGTCCACCCAGAAGGTGCTCACCGCCGTGGCCGTGCTGGACGCACTGGGACCGGAGCATCGCATCGCGACCACGGCCTCGTGGGACCCGGCGACCAGCACGATCACGCTCGTGGGTGCGGGCGATCCATCGCTGTCCTCGGTGGCGGCCGAGGGATCGTCGCTGGCCGCCCTTGCCGACGAGGTAGCGGCCAACGTCCCGCCGGGTGCGGTCTCGCTGGTGTACGACACGACGCTCTTCGACGGCCCGGAGCTGGCGCCGAGTTGGCCCTCGTCGTATCCAGCGGCCGGTGTCGCCGCGCCGGTGACGGCGCTCATCGTCGATCGGGCCCGCATCGCCGGGTCGGAGCAGCGCGAGGAGGATCCCGCTCTCATCGCCGCCCAGATGTTCGCCGGGATGCTGGCGGAGCGCGGCTTCACGGTGAACGACGTACGCCCGGGGCTGACGAGCGGACAGGTCGTGGCCTCCACGGAGTCCTTCCCGCTTGCCGCGATCGTCGCCCAGATGCTCACCGACTCCGATAACGACGCCTCCGAGATGCTGGCGCACCTCGCGGGGGCCGCGCGCACGGGCACCGGGTCGTTCCAGACCGGCGCGCAGGCGACCCTGGCCACACTCGACGCGCTGGGACTCGACACTGCCGGCATGGATGTCGTGGACGGCAGCGGCCTGTCGTACGAGGACACGGTGTCCCCGCAGCTCATGGCCTCGCTCCTCGCGCTGCTCGCCGACGAGTCCTCCCCGGAGTGGGGGTGGCCGGTCGTGCTCGGACTCCCCGTTGCGGGGCTCACCGGGACCCTCGACGACCGCTTCCTCACCGCCGACACGTTCGTCGGGGCCGGCCGCGTGCGCGCGAAGACGGGAACGCTCGACGGCGTCGCCGCCCTCTCGGGCACCGTCGTGGATGCGGATGGCCAGTTGCTCGTCTTCGCGCTGATGTCCGATGCCGCAACGGACGTCTACGCTGCGCGCGATGCGCTCGACCGAGCGGCAGCGTCCCTGGCTGCCTGCGGCTGCACCTGATCGACCACGCTGGACTCGACTGCCGATCCCGGCGCGGGCTCGGCGCCCACGTACAGTCATGGGGTGGGCGACATCATCGACTGGCAGCTCGCCACCGCCACCGGACTTCGCCTGCTCCCGCGCGGCCCGGAGACGACCGAGGACGAGGCACGGCGGGTCGTGCGACAGCTCCGGCGCGCGAGCGAGCGCGCAGTGGTGCCCGTCCAGGACGTCACCGGGCTCGAGGCGCCGTTCGAGGCCAACCGCGCGGTTGTCGTCGGCCGCCCGGAGTGGCTGCGCTCGAACGTCACGCAGATGGCGGAGGCCATCTCACCCGTCGCCCACCTGCTGCAGGAGCGCCGACCGCCCGCGGCCGTGGCCGCGGTGGGCTCGCGGGCCACCGCCATGCAGATGGGTGCGGTGCTGGCGTGGCTCTCAGCGAAGGTGCTTGGTCAGTTCGAGGCTTTTGGCACGAACGGGCGACTCCTCCTCGTTGCGCCCAACATCGTGCATGCGGAGCGCCAGCTCGACGTGGATCCCACCGACTTTCGGCTGTGGGTGTGCCTGCACGAGGAGACTCACCGCGTGCAGTTCGGGGCCGTGCCGTGGCTGTCGGATCACTTCACCTCGGAGGTGCACACGTACCTTGCCGCGACGGATGACGATGCCCGGAGCACCCTCGCGCGTGTCCTCGCCGGCGTCCGTGACCGGGTGCCCTCGTCCGCGAACGACGAGGGAGAGTCCGGGCAGCGGCCCGGGCTCCTCGACCTGGTGCAAAGCCCGGAGCAGCGCGACATCCTGGACCGGCTCACCGCGCTCATGTCCCTCCTCGAGGGCCACGCCGACGTGGTCATGGACGAGGTCGGGCCGATCATCGTGCCCTCGGTGGCGGTGATCCGGGCGCGCTTCAACCAGCGTCGGCACCGGGCCAGCGGCCTTGACGGCGCCCTGCGCCGGCTGCTGGGCCTGGACCGCAAGATGCGTCAGTACACCGAGGGCGCGGGCTTCGTTCGCGGCGTCGTCGACCGCATCGGCATGAGTGGATTCAACGCGGTCTGGAGCGGACCCGAGAACCTTCCCGCGCTCAGCGAGATCGCCGACCCTGCGGCCTGGATTGCGCGAGTGCACGGATGAGCAGTGCGCCGGTGACCGCTGCGCGGACGACCGCCGCGCAGGCCCAGTTGTCCGTGCGGCGGGCGATTCGCCACTGCCTACGCGACCTTCCCCGTGATGCGCCTGTGCTCGTCGCCTGTTCGGGAGGCGCGGACTCCCTTGCCCTCGCGGCTGCGGCCGCGCTCGAGTCATCGGAGCGCCCCACCGGAGCCGTGATCATCGACCACGGGCTTCAGGTCGGCAGCGCGGAGGTCGCAGACGCTGCGGCGGCGCGATGCCGCTCCTGGGGGCTGGATCCGGTGATCGTCATGGCGGTTTCCCCGGCGCGGGGGCCCGGAGCGGGGGGACCCGAGGCCGCAGCTCGGCACGCTCGACGCGCCGCCCTCTCCGCGGCTGCCGACGAGGTGGGCGCGCGGGCGCTCCTGCTCGGCCACACGCGCGATGACCAGGCCGAGACCGTGCTCCTGCGCCTGGCCCGCGGCTCGGGTGCGCGCGCCCTCTCGGGAATGACGGCCGTCGATGGCCTGTGGCGACGGCCCCTGCTCGATCTCCCGCGCGACCTCGTGCGCGCCAGCCTCGAGGGGGTGCCCGCGTGGTCGGACCCGCACAACGACGATCCTCGGTACGCGCGCGTGCGCGTGCGGCGCGATGTCCTCCCCGCGCTCGTCGACGGCCTCGGTCCGGCCGTCGTGGACTCGCTGGCACGGTCGGCCCGCCTGCTGCGGGACGACGCCGACGCGCTCGACTCCTGGGCTGACCGCGAATGGCAGAGGCTGGGCACCTGCGGAGGCGAGGTCGACTGGGAGATCGACGACCTGGTCGCGCTGCCCCGCGCCGTGCGCACCCGGCTCCTGCGCCGCGCCTGCCTGTGGTGCGGTTCCCCCGCCACCGACCTGACCGCAGATCACGTGGAGAGCGCGGAGGCGCTGGTGTCCGACTGGCACGGCCAGGGTGCGCTCGCCATGCCCGGCGGCGTGGCCGTCGTACGTCGATATGGAAGGCTGAGCGTCCAGCCGCCGCGAGGGAGTGAGAGTGGACGTTGACCACCTGCCCACGGAGATCTCGTCCGTGCTGCTCACCGAGGAGCAGATCCAGGAGCGACTCGAGCAGATAGCCACCGAGGTGGACGCCGACTACCAGGGCCGCGACCTCCTGCTCGTCGGGATCCTCAAGGGCGCCACCCTGGTCATGGCCGACTTCGTCCGCCACCTGAAGTCTCACGTGCAGATGGACTGGATGGCGGTGTCGTCGTACGGGTCGGGCACCCAGTCGTCGGGCGTCGTGCGCATCCTCAAGGACCTCGATGCCGACATCAGCGGCCGGCACGTCCTCGTGGTCGAGGACATCCTCGACACGGGGCTCACCCTGTCGTGGCTGGTCCGCAACCTCTCCACCCGCGGGGCGGCCTCCGTGGAGGTCTTCACCCTGCTTCGCAAGCCCGAGGCGGTCAAGATGCCGGTCAGTCCCCGGTACGTCGGCTTCGACATCCCCGAGGTCTTCGTCGTGGGGTACGGCCTGGACTACGCCGAGAGGTACCGCAATCTGCGCCAGATTGCGGTCTTGGACCCCCGCGTCTACGGGGGCTGAGCCGAGCCCGCCCCACGGAGGGCCCTGAGCACAGCCCCCGGGGAACAAACCGAGCCGGTGTACCGTCTTATTGCTGAGCACCTTCCCCGACGCAAGGACATCCCGACGCCATGACCCTCAAGAGACTGCTGCGTGGTCCGATCTTCTGGATCATGCTCGCGGTCCTGCTCGTCCTCCTGGGGTCCACGCTCATCACCGGGATCGGAGGGCCCGAGCAGGTCGACACCAGCCAGGCGGTCGCCGACATCCAGTCGGACAAGGTCCAGTCGGCCACGCTGGTCGACCGCGACCAGGTCATCGAACTCACCCTCAAGGACGGCACCGAGGTCACCGCCCACTATGTGTCCGGGCAGGGCGTGGAGCTGCAGAACCTCCTTCAGTCCAAGGTCGACTCGGGGGCGCTGCCGGACGGCTACAACATCGTCGTCCCGCAGGAGAACCTCCTCTTCAGTCTCCTCTTCACCCTGCTGCCTTTCGCCCTGATCATCCTGCTGCTCTTCTTCTTCATGAACCAGATGCAGGGCGGCGGCTCCCGGATCATGAACTTCGGGAAGTCCAAGGCCAAGGTCGTGTCGAAGGACATGCCGAAGACGACGTTCGCCGATGTCGCCGGTGCGGACGAGGCGGTCGAGGAGCTGCAGGAGATCAAGGAATTCCTGTCTGAGCCGGCCAAGTTCCAGGCGGTCGGGGCGAAGATCCCCAAGGGTGTCCTCCTGTACGGGCCGCCCGGCACGGGCAAGACCCTCCTGGCGCGAGCGGTCGCCGGCGAGGCGGGGGTGCCGTTCTTCTCCATCTCCGGCTCCGACTTCGTCGAGATGTTTGTCGGCGTAGGCGCCAGCCGGGTCCGCGACCTGTTCGAGCAGGCGAAGGCGAATGCCCCGGCCATCATCTTCGTGGACGAGATCGATGCTGTGGGTCGGCATCGAGGTGCAGGCCTCGGGGGCGGACACGACGAGCGCGAGCAGACCCTCAACCAGATGCTGGTGGAGATGGACGGGTTCGACGTCTCGTCGGGGGTCATCCTCATCGCGGCGACGAACCGACCCGACATCCTCGACCCTGCCCTCCTGCGTCCGGGTCGATTCGACCGGCAGATCGCCGTCGAGCGCCCCGATCTCGAGGGCCGGGCGGCGATCCTCGAGGTGCACGCCCGCGGCAAGCCGCTCGCCGAGGGCGTTGACCTGCGCGCGGTGGCGCGGCGCACCCCGGGCTTCACCGGCGCCGACCTCGCCAACGTGCTCAACGAGGCGGCCCTGCTCACGGCCCGCAACGACCGGCAGCTCATCGACAACGAGGCGCTCGACGAGGCGATCGACCGTGTCATCGCCGGGCCGCAGAAGCGCACGCGTGTCATGGACGACCACGAGAAGAAGATCACGGCGTACCACGAGGGCGGGCATGCGCTCGTGGCCGCGGCGCTGCCGGGCACCGATCCCGTGCACAAGATCACGATCATGCCGCGCGGTCGGGCGCTCGGCTACACCATGGTGCTGCCCGACCAGGAGAAGTACTCGACGACGCGCAGTGAGATGCTCAACCAACTGGCCTACATGCTCGGTGGCCGCGCGGCCGAGGAGCTCATCTTCCATGATCCCACCACCGGCGCCTCCAATGACATCGAGAAGGCGACCGCGCTCGCCCGTGCGATGGTGACCCAGTACGGCATGACCGAGCGACTGGGTGCCATCCGCTACGGCCAGGAGCAGAACGAGGTCTTCCTGGGCCGCGACATGGGTCACGTCCGCGACTACTCCGAGGACGTGGCCGCCGCGATCGACGAGGAGGTGCGGGGCCTCATCGAGACCGCACACCAGGAGGCCTACGAGATCCTCGTGGAGAACCGCGACGTCCTCGACCGGCTCGTGCTCGAGCTGCTGGAGAAGGAGACGTTGGACAAGGGAGAGGTGGAGGCGGTCTTCGTCGACCTACGCTCACGCCAGCGTCGTCCGGCGTGGACCGGATCCTCCCTGCGCAAGCCCGACACCCGGGGGCCGGTGGATACTCCCGAGAAGGCCAACGGCTCGGTGAACGGCTCGGCCAACGGCTCCGCGCACGGCTCGGTCAACGGTGCGGCAGCGCACGAATCCGCGGATGCCGCGCCCGTCTCGGCGCCGGATGCTCCCGCAGAGCAGGGCTGAACGGTGCCCGAATCGGATGGCGGCATCCCGCCTGTCAGCCATGATCGCGAACCCCCGGCCGTCGCTCCGTTCGATCACGCTCGCGCCGAGGCGGCCGTGCGCGAGCTCCTCCTCGCGGTCGGCGAGGACCCCGATCGCGAAGGCCTGCGGGATACGCCGGCACGGGTCGCCCGCGCGTACGAGGAGATCTTCGCGGGCATGCACCAGACGGCGGACGACGTGCTCACCACGACCTTCGATATCGGTCATGAGGAACTCGTCATCGTCAGGGACATCGAGGTCTTCAGCACCTGCGAGCATCACCTGGTGCCGTTCCACGGCGTGGCTCACGTCGGCTACATCCCCGGACTCGACGGCCGGATCACCGGCCTGTCGAAACTCGCCCGCCTGCTGGACGTGTACGCCCGCAGGCCCCAGGTGCAGGAGCGATTGACCGGGCAGGTCGCGGACGCCTTGATGCGCATCCTCAAGCCCCGCGGCGCCATCGTCGTCATCTCGTGCGAGCACCTGTGCATGTCTATGAGGGGGGTGCGCAAGCCCGGCTCGCGAACCGTGACGAGCGCCGTGCGCGGCTCCCTGGTCAACTCCGCCACGCGTGCCGAGGCGATGGCCCTGCTGACGGGCTAGCCATGCGCCACCCCGAAGGCCTCCCCGCGCCCCTCCGCGCCCTGGACCGCACCCTGGTCATGGGGATCCTCAACGTGACCCCCGACTCCTTCTCCGATGGCGGCCTGTGGTCGGACGCCGATCGGGCCATCGCGCGCGGCCTCGGCCTGCGCCAGGAGGGAGCCGACGTCGTCGACGTCGGCGGCGAGTCCACGCGCCCGGGCGCCGACCGCGTCCCGGTGAGCGAGGAGCTCGACCGGGTCCTGCCCGTGGTGACGGGACTCGTCGCGGCCCACGTCCCCGTGAGCATCGACACGATGCGCGCGGAGGTGGCCGCGGCGTGCGTGGACGCAGGGGCCTGCCTGGTCAACGACGTCAGCGGCGGCGGCGCAGACCCGGAGATGGGTCCGTGGGTCGCGAGCAGCACCGTTCCCTACGTCGTCATGCACTGGCGCGGGCCCAGCAGGGTGATGTCGCAGTTGGCCACCTATGACGACGTCGTCGGGGAGGTCAGCGCTGAGTTACGGGCGCGCGTGGACGCCCTGGCCTCGCTGGGGGTGGATCCGGGCCGGCTCATCCTGGATCCCGGTCTGGGATTCGCGAAGGAGTCCGATCACAACTGGCAGCTCCTCGGTCGGCTCGACGCCCTGCAGGACCTGGGATTCCCGCTGCTGATCGGGGCCTCGCGCAAGAGGTTCCTCGGGGATCTCCTCGCCGACGACTCAGGGCCCCGGCCGCTCGATGCTCGCGATGCCGCGGGGGATGCGGTCTCTGCTCTCGCGGCCGCCGCCGGTGCCTGGGCGGTGCGCGTCCACGAGGTGGCGGCATCGCGAGACGCCGTCGCGGTTGGCCGGGCCTGGCGTGCGGCGTCCGGGGAGTCGGCATGAGCGCCCTGGTGCCGACGCCCGGCGTCGACGTCATCCGGGTGCGAGGGATCCGCGCGCTCGGGAGGCACGGCGTTCTTCCCGAGGAACGCGAGCGCGGCCAACTGTTCATCGCCGATGTGGCCGTCGCCGTCGTGCCCGCGTCCGGCGACGACCTTGCCACGACCGTCGACTACTCCCAGATCGCGCAGCGGGCGCGAGAGATCCTGGCCGGCGATCCCTGCGACCTCATCGAGACTCTCGCGCAGCGCATTGCCGATGCCTGCCTCGCGCTCCCCCTCGTCCGGGCCGTCGAGGTCGAGATCCACAAGCCCGAGGCTCCGGTCGGTGTCAGCGTCGACGATGTCACGGTGCACGTGCTCCGTGAGCGCCCCGCATGACAGTCGCACCCGGTGCGTCCTCGCGGCTGGCCGTGCTGGCCCTGGGCTCCAACGTCGGGGACTCTGCCGCGACCCTCCAAGCGGCCCTGGATGCCCTCGGCGCCACCGCAGGGATCCGCGTCGTGGCCGTGTCCTCGCTCTATCGCACCGACCCGGTCGGCGGCCCGCAGCAGGACGACTTCCTCAATGCGGTCGCGCTCGTGGACACCGACCTGGGTCCGCGCGATCTCCTGGCGGCCTGCCAGGGCATCGAGGCGGCGTTCCACCGGGTCCGCGAGGTGCGCTGGGGACCGCGCACCCTCGACGTCGACATCATCGCCCTCGACGACATGATCGACGACGACCCCGACCTCACCCTCCCGCATCCGCGGGCAGCGGAGCGGGCCTTCGTGTGCATCCCGTGGGCCGAGGTGGATCCCGACGCGGTGATCCCCGGAGGGCGAGCTGTCGCCGAGCTCGTCGCAGAGCTCGACAGGTCCGGTGTGAGTCGCCTCGCCGCTCCCGTCCTCCGTGTCCCCGGCGGCCCCCGGTGACCCCGACGCGCTGGGTGACGCTGGCAGGGATCGCGGCGGTTGGCGTCGCGGTCGGGTGGGTCGCGGTCCTCCTCGTGGACCGCATCGTCGGGCGGATCCTCGTGGTCCCGTGGCTTGCCGCGGGCGCGCTGTGGGTGCTCGCCGTTGCCGTCGTCGTGTGGACGCTGCTCAGCCGCCCCTCCCTGGTCGACTCCCGTCGGCGAAGCCCCCGTCGCGGCGAGGCTGTGCCGGTGGTGACGGCGCCGCCTCCCGCCGGCCAGCGCGAAGCCCGAGATCCCGGCCGTCCGCGCATGCCCCCGATCGTTGCCGCCCGGACCGCGGCGCTCGCGATGGCTGCGTCGCGCACGGGGGCCCTCATCGGGGGCTTCTACGTCGGCATCCTGCTCGCGCTTATCCCGGTGATGTCGACTCCGAGTGGATCGACGTCCGCGTCGGCTGCGCTCGCCAGCGTCCTCGCCTGCGCGATCCTGGTGGCGTCGGCGCTGTGGCTGGAGTCGATGTGCCGGCTCCGGGACGACGAGCGCTGACGACCGTTTCCCGACCCGGAGTGACGGTACGGCGCGGCCTTAGTGTCGCGTGGCGTCGGGAAACGTCCTGAGCGTCGCCTCAGCGCGAGCGAGGGCCGCAAGGACCACCCGAGGGTTCCGCCACATGATGTCCCAGGTCCAGCGCACCACGGGGCGACCGCCGAGTTCGAGGTCCGTCTGCCGCCCCTTCTCCTGCCAGAGGCCCCCGTCGACGTACTTGACGGCGCCGTCGGCTTCCCCGATCACGCCCCCGAAGTCGAAGTCAGCGCGGTACCACCTGCCCGAGGCCCCCTGCACCCACGCCTGCGGAACCGGCATCCGGATGCCGTGTTCGGCGAATCGCCACCAGGACAACCCTTCGAGCGCTGTCTCCAAACGCGGATCGAGGAGGTGCAGGATCCCACGCACCACCCTGAGGCCATGCCCGCGACAGTCGCCGAGGAGGCGCCGTGCGTCATCGCGCGTCGCATCGGGCATCCCCGGCTCGGACGCGAGTCGCGTGATGTCGTGGCAGTCTCGCGACCGTCCATCGGGCGACAGGTTGAGCCGTGCGCCGGAGTTCACGGCGAGGAACGCCGCCAGCGGGTCGCGACCTCGCGCGCAGTCGACGCCGGTCCGCAGCGGGGTCGTGATGAGGAGGCCGTCCTGCCGGCGGAGCACGTGGGACGGCGGGATCTCCGCACGGCGTATGAGCACGCCCTCGCGAGATCCCGGCCGTACGCCGCTGTCCGGCGGTACCAGGACGACCGGGCGAGGCTCGGCCCCTAGGTAGTGCACGCCCCAGAACCGCCCGGCAGCCCCGCCCGCCACGATCGGGTCGACTCCCCGATCGCGAAGCCGTGAGCACGTGACCAGCACGGCGGCTTCGAGATCCTCGGGTGTGGCCGGTTCCGTCGCGGGGACGGCGTACCACCCGCGCCGCTCCCGGAGGATGCGTCCGGCGTCAGCGGCCCGCCGGACCCGATGGGCTGGTACGCCGGCACGCTGCGCATCGTCGAGACGGAAGGGCCGCGCGCCGAACGCTGCCCGCAGGTTCTCGGCGGTGAGAAGCGTGGGATGGCGCGGCGTCATGGACGCCACCGTGGGACATGGAGTCCCTGAGGCGAACGGGCAGGGCGCAGGTGTGGAGGACGTCGGAGTCACGCCTCGGTGGATCCGCGGCCCCCGGCTCGCGTGTGCCCGTGCCCCGCACCCGCCGGCTGGCGGCGCCCACCTCGCGTGTGCCCGTGCC
>CAIVWG010000257.1 GCA_903909555.1 uncultured bacterium
ACTATGACGTCGCGACCGCCCTGTCCCACTTCCAAATCAAGGTGGCAGGCAGCGCGCCCTCCAAGGCCCCTCGACCTTCGAGGTCCTCGTCACGCCAGTCCACTCGACCGCACTTGAGCAGGCCGGAGCACAGGGCACTCGATGATGCGTTCCTTCAACGTTTGTCTGAGTTCTACGTCTACGCGGTGGCCAACGGCGAGCGACCGCTGGTCGCTATCGAGAAGGAAGCGGGAGTGCCCCGAAACACCGCTGCCCGATGGGTTGCGCTTGCGCGCAAGAGGGGCTTTCTCGCAACAGATCCCTCAGTGAAGGAGTCGCGAAAGGAGACACATGGCCGGAAGCCATCGAAGCATGCGAAATAGGCGTGCAGGGAACAACGAGGGATCCATCTATCAGACGACGGATGGAATCTGGCATGCACGCGTCATTGTTGGGGTGGCAGCGGATGGAGAGCCGATCCGCAAGCATCGCCAAGCAAAGTCCGAGAAGGAGATCAAGGCCAAGTATCGAGAACTCATACGGGAGCGTGATAAGCGCATCCCTGCAGAGGGCCGCAAGAAGATGCTCGTCTCAGACCTCATCCAGGACTATGTCGATAACGTCATGGCACATAAGCCCAGTACCCGGGATCACTACGACGAGAAGAACTACATCAAGAATCGCATCATCCCGGCATTCGGGGCGATCCCCGTTCAGGCCTTCGACGTCAGCCACATGGATGAGGCATATCGGGCCTGGATGAGCGATGAGGTACGGCCCATCACCGCATCCACCGTCCGCAGAATCCACGCCATCCTCAGTGCCGCGTTCACCTCAGCGCTCAAACGGCGACGCATCGAGCACAACGTCACCAAACTGGTGACCCTCCCCGGGGATGCTGCCTCGGAGGAGACCCCGTTCACCGAAGCCGAGATGCGCCACCTTCTTGCCACTGCCCGCGATGGCGGTTCCTTCACCCGGTGGGCGATGGCTCTGGTCATGGGCCTTCGCCAGGGGGAGTGCCTGGGGCTGCGCTGGAGTGACCTTGACCTCGCCAGGGGGGAAGTCACTATTCGCCACTCTTTGGGCCGTGCATCCATCACCCACACTTGTGGGGGCACCTGTGGGCGGCGCTTCGCGGGGGACTGCCCGGCCCGGTGGACGCATGGATGCGGGGAGTCCTGCGGTCGCTCCTCAGCGGCCCAATGCCGCCAACGGGTGGGACAGGAGTCCCTCGTGCTGGGACCCACGAAGTCCAAGAGGAAGCACGACACGGCCCTGCCGGGAGAGATCCACCGGGCGCTGCTCGCCCACAAGGCCAACCAGGACGTTCTCAGAACAATTGCCGGGGACGACTGGTGGGACCTGGACTTCGTCTTCTGCGACTCCCTTGGTCGTCCCATCGACCCTCGGCGGGACTACCAGGACTGGCAGGACCTGCTGGCGACCGCTGGGTTGCCGCCCAAGAAACTCCACGCGGCCCGCCACTCAGCCGGAACCCTCATGGCATCTATCGGCATCCCCATGTCCACGATCAAGGATGCCTTCGGCCACTCCTCCATCAAGGTGACCGAACGCTACGTGAGCACCCCGCGTGAAGGACTCAAGTCGGCCATGGATCAGGTGGATGCCGTCATGTTCGGAACGCCCGCGAACGAAGGCGAACCGGAGCGAACTGAGACTGAAACTGAGACTGCCTTCGAGCTCCTGGCCTTCAATCAGGTCATGGGCGCACCCTCCCGTGAGGGAGATTGGAGCCGCTGTGGAGGTTCGCCTGACGTGTTACGCGTTGGCTTCGCCTGATGCGTCACACATCGATGTCCATTGTGTCCTGTTTTAGCCGGCCTTGCGGGCGGCCTTCTTCTTTCTCACCTCCTTGGCGTTGTCCCTGAGGACGGTCTTGAGGAGCTCGGCGCCGTCCCAGATCTGCATCGTCGGGCCGTCCAGGTGGATATCGACCACGCGTCCGGCACGGTGCTTGCCGACCGAGACCTGCTGCCAGGCGACGGTGACGATGCCGTTGGCGACGACCTTGCGGCTGATCCACTCATCCCCGGTCTTGTCGGCAATGAGTGCGGCGTCGTCAGCGGGACGTCCAGCGCCGGCGGTGGTGACGAACCGTTCGGCCGGAGTCGCCATGCCCAGCGCCTGATGGGGTCGCTGGGTGTTATAGCTGGCGATCCACGCGTCGAGCTCGGCCTGCGCGTGCGCAAGATCCGCGAAGACCCGACCAGTCAGGAACTCCTGCCGCAGCGTCCGATGGAACCGCTCGATCTTGCCCGTCGTCGTCGGGCTCCTCGGCGCAGTCAGAAGATGATCGATCCCGTTCTCCCGGCAGATCCGGTCGAACAACACCTCCGTGCGATGCCGCCCGAAACGGCCCGTGAACACCTTTCCGTTGTCGGTGAGAATCTCCTGCGGCACCCCATGGACCCTCATCGCCTCGGCGAAAAACCCACACACCGCCCGCGACGTCGCCCGCAGCATCACACCCGCACACACGATGAACCTCGAATGATCATCGATACCGGTCAGGATCTTCGCCTGCGCACCATCAGCCAGGCCCACCCCGCCCACCACGTCCATCTGCCACAACTCCATCGCCGACCCCCTCTCCCAGCGACGGAACCTCCGGTCCCGCTTCCGCCGCGCCCCCGAGTCGATCTGGTCATGACGCTTCAACAGCCGATAGATCCCCGACCGCGACGGCAACGGCTCCACCCCAGCCCGCACCGCCTCATGCAACAGCCGACGCGGACCCCAATCCGGATTCCCCCGACGCGCCTCCAGCAGCCACACCTCCACCGCCGGATCCATCTGATGCGAACACCGAGGCGGCCGATGCGACCGATCCGCCAACCCGGCGACACCCTGCGCCTCATACCAGCGCAACCACCGATGCACCGCCTGACGCGACACACCGAAACGCGCAGCCACCTCGACCACGGGCACCCCATCACCCACGACCGCCAGCACCGCCTGATACCTCTGCTCCACCACGCTCAACTCCACCAACATGCTCGGGAGTGTCACGCATCAGGCGAACCCAGCGTCACCCATCAGGCGAAGCCACGTCACCCATCAACCGAAGCCACAACGTCACCCATCAGGCGGAACCACACAACGGACCTGTGGGGCGGGTGGGACTCGAACCCACGACCTGACGGATTATGAGTCCGCTGCTCTAACCAACTGAGCTACCGCCCCAGTACCGTGACCGCGTCACGTGACGCCCATTGTTCCGGAGGACCCCGACCATGCGAACCCGACTCCTGGTGACCGCCGCGCTGGCCGTCACTGCCCTCGCCGTGCCCGCCGCCGCGCTCGCCGGAGACTCCCCCGCGGCCACCCCCGCAGCCGCCAAGGCCCAGACCGTCGTCTTCACGGTCGACCTGGTGAGCACCGGGACCACCCTGCACACCCTCCCCGGCGACATCACCTACGGGTGGAACCACCTCGTCGGCACGACCCGGTGGGGGAACAAGGCCGCCAGCGTGGAGTTCCTCGGTAGCGTGGACTACACGTCGGGGACGGGCCCCTTCGGCGGCTTCGTCACCTTCACCCGGTCCGATGGAACCCAGTTGGCCGTCAACGCCACCGGCTGGGCCACCTCCCCCGCGGACCAGAGCGGGACCGCCGACGCGACGTTCGCCGGCTCCCTGCAGGTCATCGGCGGCTCGGGCGCGTACTCGGGTGCCCAGGGCAGTGGCCGCATGACCGGGTTCCGCAAGGCCGCCCTCGGCAGCCCGGTCACCCTCACCTTCTCGATCACGGTGCAGAAGTAGACACGCTTTACTAGAGTGGCCTGTGTGACTCATGGGTCAGGGCGCGGTGGCGCCCTGTGGACGCCTCGGGCAGCGGTCCGTGATCGTACTGTTATGATTCCGAGGTCGTCGCACGGCGACACCCGACGCAATAGCGCCGAATCCGATGCCTCCACGAGGCGGAGGAACCGGGGACCCAGGTTCTTGGGGCGAATCGGTCAGTGATCCGTCACTGCACCGTAGGGCGATCCCAGCCCGAGCCCGTCAGCTCACCCGGTAGGCCACAAGGGATAGGGGACAACGTGCTAGACCAGCGCCAAGGGTCGCCCTCCGCGCGATCCCGGTCGCGGGCTCCGCGACCGCGCCGAATCCTCACGACCGCCATTGCCGTGGTCGCGGTAGCCCTCACCGGGCTCATCGCCCCCTCGGCGACCCACGCCGACCTCCGGCAGGACATCGCCGACGCCGAGGCCTGGATCCAGAAACTGGAGATGGAGGCGGCGGCCGCACACGGCCGGGTCGAGGATGCGCAGTACGCCCTCGAACTCCTGCGCCAGAAGATGACGAAGACCAAGGACAAGGTCTCCCGCGCCAACACGCGCCTCTCCGACACGCAGGACTCGATCGGGCGCTACGCCGCCACCGCCTACCGCTCCGGCGGCATCGACTCCTCGCTGCAGCTCCTCCTCGTCGATGACCCGCAGGAGTTCCTCGATCAGGCCGTGATCCTCGACATCATCGCGTCCGGCCAGTCGGCGGCCCTGCGCCGCACCCAGACCGCTCGCGTCGAGTTGGCGCAGGCATCCGCCGAGCTCGCCCAGCAGGAGGCGCAGGAGGCGCAGGCCCTGGAATGGCTGGAGCAGCAGGAAGCCGAGTTCAACAAGAAGGTCGCCGCGTCGCAGGACTACCTCGCCAGCCTCGAGCAGGAGCTGCGCGAGCAGATCGCCGCCGAGAAGGCGCGCCGCGAGGCCGAGGCGAAGGCCGCGGCCGAGGCAGCTGCCGCCGCTCTCAGCGCTGGCGCGTCCGGGTCGTCCGGATCCTCGGGTGGGACGACGTCGGCGAATGGCGGTCCCAACGACGGGGGCAGTTACAACTCCGGCGGTGGCGGAGCCGCGCCGAACATCGGCTCCGATACGCAGTCGATCGTCGTCAACTACGCCCTGGCCCAGGTGGGCAAGCCGTACAGCTTCGCCGCCCAGCCCCCGGACTCCTGGGACTGTACCAAGCTCACGGCCGCGGCCTGGGCGCAGGTCGGGGTGCAGTTGACGCCGTACTCCTACGTGCAGGCCCAGGAGGTCCAGCGGATCTCCCCGGATGAGCTTCAGCCCGCGGACCTGCTGTTCTTCTTCGAGAACGGCGCCCATCACGCGTCGATGTACATCGGCGGCGGCATGATCGTCGAGGCCAGCAGCCCCGAGGTCGGCGTCCGCGTCACCGATGTGTGGAACTCCTGGAACGTCGCCCACTTCTCCTGGGCGGGTCGCCCCTACATGTAGTCCTGATCCACGTGTCGTCCCGATCCATGTGCGAAGGCCCCCGTCATCGACGGGGGCCTTCGCACATCAGGGACGATGCTCCCGCACCTGGACTCGAACCAGGAACCTGCCGGTTAACAGCCGGACGCTCTGCCGATTGAGCTATGCGGGAACGCACCCCAGCGGGGCGCGAGAAGAGGATAGCAATGGCCGCTAGAGGCCGAGGGTCGACCTCAGGTCGGCCAGCGCCTCCTCGGCCCGCCTGCGCAGATCGGGATCCTGGGGATCCAGGCCCGGATCGAACGTCACCGTCCAGCGCATGTCGTCCCCGCTGCGCCGGGCCACGATGCGGACCCCGAGTTCGCCCTCGAGCGCGACCCGCTCGCTGACGACGACGTTGGAGGTGACCCGCTCGTAGACCACCGTGGGAAGCCGCTGGAGGTCCTCGGGCGCCAGGTGCCAGACCTCCTCCGATTCATCCCGTCCGGGACGCCCCTCGACGACGAGGACCGCCTCATCGGTCCAGGTGGCCTTGGTGACGAGGTCCCACGGCAGGCGGACCACCCCGTGCACCGGGCCGCCGACGACATAGAGGGCAGCATCCGTGGCCGCGAGATACGCGCCCGGGGGCGCGCCGCGCATGGGAGTCCAGGCGAGGATGCGCTCACCCCCGGCGATGGCCGCGCGCACCTCAGCAGGCGTGCGGGCGCCGATCCCGCGGAGACCCGCCATCAGCCCAGGTCTCCGCGCTGATCGACGAGGTCGCGCCGGTAGGCCTCCAGCGCCATGAGGTCGGCGAACGCAGCCGCATGCTCGGGTGTGCCCTCCTCCGCGCGCTGCAGGCGACCGCGAAGGTCCGCGATGCGCCGCGTTGCATCGAGTTCGAGCAGGCGCGCGATCACCGAGGTGGCAAAGCGCGCATCCGTGGCATCGGACACCGGGAGGGGCTCGACGGACAGGGAGCGGACGAGCGTGCGCTGGGCATCGTCGACGCATCGCTCGAGCACCGCGTCGATCCACGCGAGCCCGGCGACCTCGGGCCGAGGCCCCCCCGCCGCCACGATGGCCTCGTGCACGCCGGCCAAGGCGGGCTCGGTGTACGCGTGGACCTCGACGGCGGCGTACCAGCCGCTCACCATGGCCGGCTCCTGGAGGGCGCACTTGAGCGCCTCGCGCTGAACGACGATCGCCGGATCCCGTGTCTCGGGGCGACGGGCGGGCCCGGAGGACGCGTCCGGAGGGCGCCCCGAGACCGCCCGGGTGACCGCGCCGATGTCCATGCCGAGCCAGCCCGCGAGGCGCCGCACGTACTCCGGTCGCAGCGCCGGGTCCTTGATGCGCGCCACGATCGGCGCGGCATCGCGGAGCGCGGCCACCCTGCCCTCCGCGCTGTCGAGATCGTAGGCGGCCAGCGTCGACCGGATGGCGAACTCGAAGAGCGGGACGCGATGGTCGACCAGCGCCTTGACGGCGACGTCGCCGTGCTGCTGGCGAAGGTCGCACGGGTCGAGCCCGTGCGGCTCGACGGCCACGAACGTCTGCGCCACGAACCTCTGGTCGTCGTCGAACGCCTTGAGCGCCGCCCGTCGGCCGGCCTCATCACCGTCGAACGTGAAGATCACCTCACCGCGCATGCGATCGTCGTCCATGAGCAGCCGACGCAGCACCTTGATGTGGTCGGATCCGAAGGCCGTGCCGCACGTGGCGACCGCCACCGGAACGCCGGCGAGCTGGCAGGCCATGACGTCGGTGTAGCCCTCCACCACGACGACCCGCTGCTGCTTGGAGATCTCCTTCCTCGCCCGGTCGATGCCGTAGAGCACCTGGCTCTTCTTGTAGAGCGGCGTCTCCGGGGTGTTGAGGTACTTCGGGCCGTCGTCGTCCTCGAGCAGGCGGCGCGCCCCGAAGCCGACGACGTCGCCGGCGAGGTCGCGGATCGGCCAGATGAGGCGCCCGCGGAAGCGGTCGTAGACCCCCCGGCTGCCCTGGGAGACCAGCCCGGCGGCGAGGAGCTCCTCGTCGGAGAAGCCGCGCTGGCGCAGGTGGGCGGTGAGGGAGTCCCAGGACTTGGGTGCGAAGCCGAGCTCGAAGTCCGCGGCGACCGCCCCGTCGAAGCCGCGCTCGGCGAGGAACGTCCGGGCCGGGGCAGCGTCGGGCGCCGACAGCCGCTGGACGAAGAAGTCGGTGGCCAGGCGGTTGGCCTCGACGAGGCGCGTGCGCTGCCCCTGCTGGCGGTTGACCCCGGCCCCGCCCTCGACGTAGCGCAGGGTGACGTTGGTCCGGGCTGCCAGCTTCTCGACCGATTCAGCGAAGGAGAGGTGGTCGACCTTCTGCACGAAGGTGATCACGTCGCCGCCCTCCTGGCAGCCGAAGCAGTAGTACATGCCGCGGCTGGGCGTGACGTGGAAGGAGGGCGAGCGCTCGTCGTGGAAAGGGCATAGCCCCTTGAGGGATCCGCCCCCGGCGGGCTTCAGCGCCACGTAGTCGCGGACGACCTCGTCGATGCGGGCCCGCTCGCGCACCAGGGCCACGTCCTCGTCCCTGATCCGCCCCGCCATGACCCGATCCTAGGTGGGTTGCCCCCGCTCGACCTGACGCCGTCCCCACGGCCGCCGGGCGTACCCCCCGGCGTCGAGTGGCGGCCTAGTCGCACAGTCGGGCGTGCCAGTCGGCGGCGCTCACGTCAGTGAGGCTGGCCACCTGGTCGATGACGACGCGCAGGCGGGACCCGTCATCGGCGGCCGCGTCGAACTCCGGCGCGATCCACGGCTCGAGGTCGCGACCACCCCGCACGACCAGGGCCGCGACCAGCTCGGCGATGATCGTCCGCTGCCGGGCGTACTCCGCCTCGGCCCCTTCGCGGTGCATGACGTAGATCGCCGTCATCGCCTTCAGCGCTGCCACCTCGGCGCGGACGCCCTCGGGCACGACGAGCGACGCGGCGTAGCGGGTGAGGCGCTCCCCCGGATAGGCCCCACGCGTGGCCCGCTCCGCGGCGGTGCAGAAGCGGCCGATGAGGCTCGAGGTCGCCGTCTTGAGGGCGGCGAGGTCCCGCTGAGATCCGTCGTACGACGCGGGCCAGTAGTCCAGGGCGAGCAGCCGGTCCAGCGCGGCGCCAATGGAGGCCGGGTCCACCGTCGGGAGGTAGCCGCGATGGGCCACGTCCATGATGTTCTCGCGCTCGGTGGTCGACGTGAACATGTCGAGCGTGATGAGGCCGGCGTGCAGCGCATCCTCGAGGTCGTGCACGGAGTAGGCCACGTCGTCGGCCCAGTCCATGACCTGCTCCTCCAGGCAGGTGCGCTCGCCCGGTGCTCCCTCGCGCAGCCAGTGGAACACCTCCGCGTCGTCGGCGTAGTAGCCGAACTTGTGCGACTGCCCCCCGAGATCAGCGCCACGTCGGTCGTCGATCTCGGACGGGTCCCGTCGGGGCCAGGGGTACTTGCACGCCGCGTCGAGCGATGCGCGCGTGAGATCGAGGCCGGCTGAGCGGCCGGTGGCGGGATCGATGACCTTGGCCTCGAGGCGCGTCATGACCCGCAGGGTCTGAGCGTTGCCCTCGAATCCCCCGATGCTCTCGGCGATGCGGTTGAGTTCGCCCTCGCCGTTGTGACCGAATGGCGGATGCCCCAGGTCGTGCGCGAGCCCGGCAACGTCGACGAGGTCGGGGTCGCAGCCGAGCGCGGAGCCCATCTCGCGGGCGATCTGCGCCACTTCGAGGGTGTGCGTCAGCCGCGTGCGCGGGAAGTCCGCGCGGCCCGCGACGAGGACCTGGGTCGTGGCGGCGAGCCGGCGCAGCCCGGCCGAGTGGAGCACCCGGACCCGGTCCCGCGCGAACGCCGAGCGCGGGCTGTCCGAGGGCTGGGAGACCCACCGCTCCACGTCGCTCACCGTGTAGCCGGGCGGCGGGGAGGCGTTCATGTCCCGACCCTATGCCGCGGGTCAGCGCGTGTCGGACCCGCCGGACTCGAGGGCCGCCCGGCCCGCCTCGAGCCGGGCGATGGGCACGCGGAAGGGCGAACACGACACGTAGTCGAGCCCGACGTCGTGGAAGAAGTGCACCGAGTCCGGGTCGCCGCCGTGCTCGCCGCACACGCCGCACTTCAGCTTCGGCCGCACCGCCCGTCCGGAGTCGACCGCCATCTTCACGAGCGCCCCCACGCCCTCGCGGTCCAGCGATTCGAACGGCGAGACGCCGAACACGCCCTTGTCGAGGTAGGCGGAGAAGAAGGCGGCCTCGACGTCGTCGCGACTGAAGCCCCAGGTGGTCTGGGTCAGGTCGTTGGTGCCGAAGGAGAAGAACTCCGCTGCCTCGGCGATCTGCCCGGCGGTGACCGCGGCCCTCGGCAGCTCGATCATGGTCCCGATCGGGAACTTCAGCGTGCAGCCGTGCACGGCGGCGACTTCCTCCAGGACGGTGGCGGCCTCCTCGATGACGAGCTCGAGCTCCTGGATGGAGCCCACGAGCGGGATCATGATCTCCGCGCGCGGATCCCCGCCGAGCTTCTGCCGCATGCACGCCGCCTCGGCGATCGCGCGCACCTGCAGGGCGAAGAGGCCAGGGAGGACCAGGCCGAGGCGTACGCCGCGCAGGCCGAGCATGGGGTTCTGCTCGTGGAGACGGTTGACCGCCTGCAGCATGCGCAACTCCGCCTCGTGGGGCTCCCCGCGGGACTCGGCGAGCGCGACGCGGACAGCCAGGTCGGTGCGGTCGGGCAGGAACTCGTGGAGCGGCGGGTCGATGAGCCGGATGGTCACCGGCAGGCCGTCCATCGCCTCGAGGATGCGCATGAAGTCCTTGCGCTGCAGGGGCAGCAGCGCATCAAGGGCCTCCTGGCGCTCGATGTCGTCGTTCGCGAGGATGAGGCGCTCGACGTACTGCTTGCGATCCCCGAGGAACATGTGCTCGGTGCGCAGGAGGCCGATCCCCTCGGCGCCCATGCGCCGGGCCCGCTGGGCATCCGGGGCGGTGTCGGCATTGGCGCGCACGAGCAGCCGCCGCGTCCGGTCCGCGTGCCGGATGAGGCGATCGACGGCCTTGATGAGCTCCCGGGTGTCCTCGTCGCCGTCCTGCGCGGCCGAGGCCACGCCCTCCTCGAAGTAGCGGACGACGGGGCTGGCCACGACGGGCATCTCGCCGAGGTAGACCGCCCCGGTGCTCCCGTCGATGGAGATGACGTCGCCCTCCGCGATCGTGATGCCCGATCTCGTGGTCATGTGGCGATTGAGGGTGTCGACGGTGAGCTCCTCGGCACCGCACACCGCCGTCTTGCCCATCCCCCGTGCCACGACGGCCGCGTGGGAGGTCTTGCCGCCGCGGCTGGTGAGGATGCCCGTCGCGGCCACCATGCCGGCCAGGTCGTCGGGGTTGGTCTCGCGACGGACGAGGATGACCTTCTTTCCCGCCTCCGTCCACTCCACGGCCGAGTGGGAGTCGAAGACCGCCTGCCCGACCGACGCCCCGGGCGAGGCACTCATCCCCCGGGCGATCACCGTGTGCCCATCGCTGTCGGCGAAGCGCGGGAACATCAACTGGGCCAGTTGCGCGCCGTTGACGCGGAGCAGGGCCTCATCGAGGTCGATGACGCCCTCGTCCACGAGTTGGACCGCGATGCGGAACGCCGCGGCCGCGGTGCGCTTGCCCACCCGGGTCTGCAGCATCCACAAGGTCCCGCGCTCGACCGTGAACTCGATGTCGCAGATGTCGTGGTAGTGCAATTCCAGGCGGCGCATGATGTCGAGCAGTTGCTCGTATGACGCCGGGTCCCGCTCGCCGAGCTCGGCCAGGGAGTAGGTGTTGCGAATGCCGGCCACGACGTCCTCGCCCTGGGCGTCAGGGAGGTAGTCGCCGTACACGCCTCGCGCCCCCGTGGAGGGATCGCGCGTGAAGGCGACACCGGTGCCGGAGCCCTCGCCGAGGTTGCCGAAGGCCATGGCCTGGACGTTGACGGCCGTGCCGAGGTCGTGGGGGATGCGTTCGCGGCGACGGTAGAGGCGGGCCCGATCGGTATTCCAGGATCGGAACACGGCGAGGATCGCCAGGTTGAGCTGCTCACGGGGATCCTGCGGGAACGCCCGGCCGGTCTGATCGAGCACGATGCCCTGGTAGGCATCGACCAGGGAGACCAGCGCGTCGACCGGGATCTCGACATCCGTGGCCGCGCCACTCGCCGCCTTGGCCGCGTCGAGGGCCGCTTCGAAAAGGTGCCCGTCGATGTCGAGGACGGTCTTGCCGAACATCTGGATGAGCCGTCGATAGGAGTCCCACGCGAAGCGCTCGTCCTGGGCGATGGCGCCCAGGCCCTTGACGCTCTCGTCATTGAGCCCGATGTTGAGGACCGTCTCCATCATCCCGGGCATGGAGTAGCGAGCGCCCGAGCGCACGGACACCAGCAGCGGGTCGGCGGGATCCCCGAGCCGACGCCCCATGCGCTCCTCGAGTCGGTCCAGGTGCTGGCTCACCTGGGCGTTGAGCTTCTCCGGGACCTCGCCGTGCTCGAGGTAGTGGCGGCAGGCCTCCGTCGTGATCGTGAACCCGGGAGGGACGGGCAGCCCCAGGCGCGTCATCTCGGCGAGGTTGGCGCCCTTGCCACCGAGGAGGTCCGCCTGGGAGCGGCTCCCCCGGGCGAAGTCGTACACGAAGGTGGTCACGGGCTCATCGCACCACCCTGCAAACGCTTGCCGCCAGGGGCTTCGGTCCGTGACTGATCGGTGTGGACGGGTCAGGACGGGGCCGACGGTGGGGCGTCCAGCCCCCTGGTGAGCACCACGCGGTCCTCTCCCGGCCCGTCATAGTCGGCCACGGTCTCGCTCACGTCGAATCCCAGCGCGCGATGGAACGCCTGGGAGCCGGCATTCGCCGGGGACGTGACGGCCACCACCCGGTGGCAGCCGCGCTGGGAGAGGGCCGCGAACGCGTGCTCGTACGCCGCCTGCCCGAGGCCGCGCCCACGCCAGCCTGGGTGCACCCCGATGAAGTGCACGTATCCGGTCGCGGGATCGTGCGGGGAGACGAAGGACACGACGAAGGCGACCGCCGTGCCGTCGGGTGCCGACGCTACGAACGAGGTGTCCCGGAAGTGGTCGAAGAAGAGCCTCGGCAGCATGTCCGCCATCCGGCGTCCGCCCCACCAGTCGTCGACGACCTCCGCGATCCCGGCGTGGTCCTCGGGAACGGCATGTCGCCAGGCCACGTCGTCGCTAGCCACCGCTCACCGCCAGCTCCGCCTGGCTCACGTCGAGGGCGGAGGCTGCGTCCAGATAGGGCGAGTCCAGCCATCCGTCCGGCAGGGCCGGAGCGCGCTCCCCGCCGGTGCGTCCCCGCGGGGCCGCCATCACCTCCGCGTCCGCCTCCTGCTGGGGATCGATGAGTCCGAGCAGGTCGTCCAACTGCGCCAGGGACGTGACATTGGCGAGGTCCTGCCGCACGTGGCGGCGCACGGCGTAGCCCTTGAAGTACCACGCCACGTGCTTGCGGATCTCGCAGCATCCGGTGCGCTCGCCGAACGCCTCGACGAGCAACTCGGCATGGCGGCGGAAGGTCGCGATCACGTGCGCGAGATCGGGATCGGGCGGGATGTCCGCACCGGCGAAAGCAGCCGTGAGCTGGCCGAAGAGCCAGGGGCGTCCGAGGCAGCCGCGGCCGACGACCACGCCGGCACAGCCGGTCTCGGACATCATGCGCAGGGCGTCCTGCGCGCTGAAGATGTCGCCGTTGCCGAGCACGGGGAATCCCTCGAGGTGCTCCACCAGGCGCGCGATGGCCGACCAATCGGCACTGCCGGAGTACATCTGCGCTGCCGTGCGCCCGTGGAGTGCCACCCAGGCCACGCCCGCGTCGGCCGCTATGCGCCCGGCGTCGAGGTAGGTCAGATGGTCGTCGTCGATGCCCTTGCGCATCTTCACGGTGACCGGCACCACACCCTGGGCGGCGGTGACCGCGCCGTGGACGATGTCGTGGAACAGGTCCCGCTTCCACGGCAGGGCGCTGCCTCCGCCCTTGCGGGTCACCTTGGGCACCGGGCAGCCGAAGTTCAGGTCGATGTGGTCGGCGAGGTCCTCCTCGACGACCATGCGCACGGCCTGCGCCACGACGAGGGGATCGACGCCGTACAACTGCACGGAGCGTGGGGACTCATCGGGCTCGAAGCGCACCATGTCGAGGGTCGCCTCGTGGCGCTCGACGAGCGCACGGGTCGTCACCATCTCGCTCACGTAGAGGCCCGCGCCCTCCTCGCGGCACAGCCGGCGGAACGCCCTGTTCGTCACCCCCGCCATGGGGGCGAGCACGACGGGCGGGTCCACCACGAGGCCCCCGGCACGGAGTACGGTCACGCCTGGGATTCTCGCGGACGCGCCCGTGAGACCCGCGACTGGCTGAGAGGTGACCCGTGACGGCTGGCACGCCCCCCGCCCACACGATCGTGCTCACGGGCAAGCGACGCTGGGGTGCCCTCATCGCGCTGGCCTTCGGCGTGGCGATGATCATCCTCGACGCCACCGTCGTCAACGTCGCCATCCCGACCATCGTCAAGGACCTCGGCCTCACCACCAATGACGCCGAGTGGGTCACGGCGAGCTACTCCCTGGTCTTCGCCTCCTTGCTCATCCTCGCGGGAAGGTTTGCCGATCGCTTCGGTCGTCGGCTCATCTTCGTCATCGGCGCCATCGTCTTCGTCGTGGCGAGCGTCCTCGTCGCGATGTCGGGGAACTCCGCCGAGATCATCGCCGCCCGGGCTCTCCAGGGGCTGGGCGCGGCGCTCATGCTTCCCTCGTCCCTGTCGATCATCAACGCCGTCTTCGTGGGCAAGGCGCGCGCCGCCGCCTTCGCGGTCTGGGGCGCGACCATCGGCGGCATGGCCGCGCTCGGCCCGCTGGTCGGCGGTTGGCTCACCACGTACGCGTCGTGGCACTGGGCCTTCCTCATCAACGTCCCCATCGGGATCGCGGTCCTCATCGGCGTCTTCGTCTTCGTGCCGGAGACGAAGGAGACGACGATGGCCAAGGGCACCGATGTCGCCGGCCTGCTCCTGTCCACTCTCGGCCTGCTCGGGATCGTCTTCGGCCTCATCGAGGGCCAGCGCTACGGCTGGCTCCTGTCCACCACGCCGTTCTCCATCGGCGGGCTCACCTGGGACGGCGGGCTGTCGCCCGCCTTCGTGGGACTGGTGCTCGGCATCGCCTGCCTCGTCGGGCTCGTGGTCGTCGAGAGCCGGCGCATCGCCGCCGGCAAGGTCGTCGTCTTCGACCTACGGCTGTTCCGCATCCGCAGCTTCGGCGCCGGCAACGCGGTCGCACTCATCGTGAGTCTCGGCGAGTTCGGGCTGCTCTTCGCCCTCCCGCTCTTCCTCCAGACCGTCCGCGGCTACACCGCCCTGGAGACCGGGGTCATCCTGCTCGCCCTCGCGATCGGCTCCTTCGTGGCCTCGGGGGCCGGGGCCGGCCTGGCTCAGCGCATCGGGCCCGTGCGCGTGCTGCAGATCGGCATGGGCTGCGAGGTGATCGGCATCATCGGACTGGGGGTCGTGATCTCCACGACCGTCACCGGATGGGCGCTCGCGCCGTGGCTGTTCATCTACGGGCTGGGGGTCGGCTTCGCGACCGCGCAGCTCACCGGCGTGATCCTCTCCGAGACTCCCGTGGAGCAGTCCGGCCAGGCCTCCGCTATGCAGTCCACCGCCCGTCAGGTCGGCGCCGCCATCGGCACCGCCATCCTGGGCACGACGCTCCTCGTGGGCCTGGGCGTCAACGTCACCCAGCAACTGGAGGACCGCAGCGTCCCGGCGGCGGCCGCGGAGCAGGTGACCACCGTCGTCCAGTCCTCGGCCGGCACGGCCATTCCCGGGTTCGCCCAGCAGCCCGGCGGAGAGGTCCTCGTCGAGGGAGCCTCCGAGGGCTTCGCGGATGCCACCACGTGGGTGGCCTGGGTGGCCGCGGCGTTCGTCATCCTCGGCCTGCTCGCCACGTTCTTCCTGCCGCGCAACGCTGCGCGCGTGCCGGAGGAGGGCTATGCCGCGCCGCGGGACGCACCTGACACCATGAGCGCATGACCGCCCAGGCCCACGAGGGCGTCCGCATGGACGCGATCGAGGATGCCATCGCGGCCATGGGCCGAGGCGAGGCGGTGATCGTCGTGGATGACGAGGGCCGGGAGAACGAGGGAGACCTCATCTTCGCCGCCGAGAAGGCCACCGCCGCACTCACCGCCTTCATGATCCGGTACACCAGCGGGTACATCTGCGTGGGCATGCGCGGCGAGGATCTCGATCGCCTGCACCTGCCGCCCATGACCGCGGTGAACGAGGATCGCAAGGGCACCGCGTACGCCGTCACCGTGGACGCACGCGACGTCGTGACGACCGGCATCTCCGCGGAGGACCGGGCCATCACGATCCGTGCCCTCGGATCCGCCGCGACCACGCCGCGAGATCTCACGCGGCCCGGGCACGTCTCCCCCCTGCGCGCCGTTCCCGGCGGGGTCCTGCACCGACCCGGCCACACCGAGGCCGCCGTGGACCTGGCCTCCCTCGCCGGACTCCAGCCCGCGGGCGCGCTGTGCGAGATGGTCAACGACGACGGCACCATGATGGACGCCGCGCAGTGCCGCGTCTTCGCGGACGAGCATGGCATGCTCCTCGTGTCGATCGCGGACCTCATCCGCTACCGCGGGCGCTCGGAACGCCACATCGAGCGCGTCGCGGAGACCCCGTTGCCGACCGACCACGGCGACTTCACGATCATCGGCTACCGCAACCTCGTGGACGGGTCCGAGCACGCCGCCCTGGTGGCGGGCGACCTCCTCGACGGCCTTGTCGCGAACGGGGAGGACATCCTCGTCCGGGTGCATGTGGAGTGCCTGGCCGGCGACGCCCTGCATTCCGTGGCCTGCGCGTGCGGCGACCGCCTCCGGACCTCCCTGGACCTCATCAGCAAGGAGGGGCGGGGCGTGATCCTCTACCTCCGGCCGCCGCGGGACATCGACACCCTGCTCGGCGGCCACGACCCGAAGGCGGGCGGGGTGGACCCGCTGCAGTACGGGCTCGGATCGCAGATCCTCGCCGACCTCGGCGTGCGCTCCATGCACCTGCTCGCGGGCAACCCGGACCGCCGCTACTCCCTGGACGGCTTCGGCCTGCAGATCAGCGAGGTCATCCCCCTGACCTGACGGGCCCGGAAGCGGTCCCCGTCACGCGTGAGGGTCGCGCAGCCACCACACCGCGTTGCGGTCCTCCGGCCTTCCCTCGCGTGCCGCGTGGCGATCGGGGCGATCGTGATAGTCGTTCGCGGCCAGCGCGCGCGACACCGATGCCAGGGCACGCGCAGCGTCGATGTCGTCGGCCGACCACCTCACCGGCCCGGCGTGGTCGATGAGACCACTGCGGATCGCCAGTCGGTCGCCCTGGCGCAGGACCTCGACCACCCGCGCCTGCTGCGGCCAGTCGATGAGCGAGGCGGTGGTGATCTCCCAGAAGCCGCGACCCTCGGAGTCGCCATGCCACAGCGACGCATGCGCGTGCACGTGCCCGCTGAGCCACCCGATGACGCAGGAATGCTCCAGGAGGAGGTGCACGACCTCGGCGGCCAGGTGCCGGGGCTCGCCCGACGAGTGGGCATTCGTCAGGCACCACGACGGGTGGTGGGAGAGGATGACGACGTACCGCCCCTCGGACTCCCCGAGCATCTGCCGCAGCCACCGCAGCTGGGCCGTGCCCACCGACCCCTGCCATCCGCCCTCGGGGTTGACGGTGTCCAGGGCGATGAAGCGCACTCCCCCGACGTCGTGCACCCACGGCCTGTCGAGTTCGTCGACCTCGAGGATGCGCCGACGGGCATCGGGGGTGACGGACGCCACCGGCGACTCAGGGGCGTGGACGTAGCGTGCCGGGCCGATAGGAGCCACGCCCTCGAGCACCATGAGCGGCGTAGCCCCGGACGGGAGGCCGGCGATCCTGCGGTCCCCGAGGGCGAGGTCGCGCAGCTCGGGATCGGCGTACACCGTCCCCTGCAGGAGAGCATCATGATTGCCGGGCACCGGGATCCACGGGACCCGCAGCCCGCGCGCCTCCAGCGGGCGACGCGCGGCCTCGACCAGGCCGGGGATCAGCGGGTAGCCGAAGGCGCGGGTGGGGATGTCCGCGGCAACACCCGCGCGGGGGCCGTCCGGATGCCAGTAGCGCTCGTCCCAGGGATAGCCCTCGCGGGAACCCACCCACTGGCTCACCTGCGGATCGCCGCTCCACGGCTCGACCGTCCCGCCGTCGAGGACCGTGCGGCACCAGGAGCGCTCGTTGGACTGCGCGTTGTCGATGAGGTCACCGGTGACGATGACAGCGTCGATGTCCTCCGCGCGGGAGTTGATGGACTCGACCATCGCATCGAGCACCTGGACGGTGAGGATCTCCTGCGGCCGGTACGTGCCGACGATCCCGACACGATCGCGGTAGACCGAGTCCGGGTCGGAGAAGCGGTCGAGGTATTCCAGTCTCGCCGGGGATTCCGCGTCGCACACGTGGGTGTCGGAGACATGAACCACGCGCACCAGCAGTTCACCCTCCACCGCGGGCGCTGGGGCGTCCGCGACCACGACGAGATCGCGCCAGCCGCCCGCGCCCGGCATGCCGGAGGTGATGCGCTCCCCTGATTCGGTCACCGCGGCCTACTCGGGCTTCGGGGCCTCGATGAGGAGAACGTCGTCGACGTCATCGCGCAAGCGCACGCGGACGGGCGCCCCGGCCGCGAGGGTGGGGAACTCCGACGTCAGGACGTCGACGATGAGCGGGGCTTCGGTCCGGTGCACGATGGCCCGCGTCAGGGGACCGAGGAAGGTCGTCTCCGTGACCCGGCCGTCGCCCGCGGGGTCCATGTCGATCGCGAGTTGCTCGGGTCGCACGACAGCCAGGCTCGCCCCCTCCGAAGCGGGTCGTCCCGGCACGACCCGGTTGAGGACGCGCCACCCGCCATCCACGCGCTCGGCGGGAATGCGGTTGACCGTGCCCACGAAGCCGGCGACGAACGCGGTGGCCGGGCTCTCGTAGAGCGCCCGGGGGGGATCGAGCTGCTCGAGCACACCCTGGCTCATCACGCCCACGCGATCGGCGATCGCCAGGGCTTCGTGCTGGTCGTGGGTGACGAAGAGGGTCGTGACGCCCACCTCGCGCTGGACGCGCCGGATCTCCTCGCGCAGCGAGTCGCGGACCTTCGCGTCGAGGGCCGACAGCGGCTCGTCGAGCAGCAGCAGGCGGGGCTGGGAGGCCAGGGCTCGCGCCAGGGCGACACGCTGGCGCTGGCCCCCCGACATCTGGTGCGGGAACTTGTCGGCGTGCTCGGTCAGCCCCGTGATCGTGAGGAGCCGGTCCACGGTCTCCTTGCGCTCGGCGGCGCCGGCCTTGCGCAGCTTGAGCGCGAAGTCGACGTTGGCGCGACCGGTCATGTTGGGAAACAGGCTGTACTCCTGGAAGACCATCCCGAAGCCGCGCTTGGGGGTCGGGACGGAGGTGATGTCCTCCCCGCCGACCTCGACGGTCCCGGCATCGGGCTTCTCGAATCCGGCGAGGATGCGCAGCGCGGTCGTCTTGCCGCACCCGCTCGGGCCCAGCAGGCAGATGAGCTCGCCGGACCGGATCTCCAGCGTGAGGTCGCTCAGCGCCACGGTCGACCCGAAGGCCTTGCGCACACCGATCATCCTGACGTCGGCCATCACACCCCCGCCGCTTGGAGTTCCATGCCGCGGCGGCGGAGGACCCGGACGCCGACCCAGATGATGAGAGCCGTGAGCAGCATGACCGCCAGGGCGAGGGCCATGCCCGCCCGCGGCTCCGAGCGCTGGAACTCGGCCATGAACGTCGGCAGCGTCTCCTTGAGCAGGAGGGCGGCGAAGGCGAACTCCCCGAGGACGAGCGCCGCGGTGAGCACCGAAGCGGCGATGATGGCGCCGATCATGTTGGGGACGATCACCCGGACGATGATGGTGAACGTCGAGGCACCCATGACGCGCGCCGCCTCGTACAGTGTCCGCGCCCCGATGGCACGCAGTCCGGCGTCGAGCGCGCGGTAGGAGAACGGCAGTGCCCACAGCACGTAGAAGGGCACCAGGCTGTAGGGGCTGGCGAGGAACCACGGCACCGTGTTGCGGAAGGTCGCGGCCACGCCCACGACGAGGGCGATGGGCGGGACCACCCACGGCAGGAGCGTGATGCCGGCCATGAGGGTGCGCATGCGCGGCGCGCGAATCTCCACCAGCGCCGCGACGGGCAGCAGCAGGACGAGGGTCACCGCGATGGACAGGACCATGAGCTGGAGGCTGGTGATGGCCGCCTTCTGGAACTCCGGATTGGAGAAGACCTCGAGGAGTCCGCTGATGCTCCAGCCCTCGAAGAGCTTCTCCGGCGTGAGCAGGACGACCGGAACCGACTGGAACGCGAAGCGGGCCATGGCGAGCAGGGGCACGAGGAAGTACAGCCCGACGGCGACCAGGAAGACATTGCGCAGGATTCTCATGCGGACGCCCACTTCGCGGTGCGGCGCTGGAGCAGCGCGACGAGGATCAGACTGGCGAGCAGGATGGTGATGGTCCACAGCACGATCGCGTAGGCGAGGTCCTGCTCGCCGGTGATGACGTTGCCCTGGAGCAGGAAGCGGATCTGGAGCGGGACGATCTGCGCTCCCGGGTTGAGGACGTAGGCGGTGGCGTAGGCCGCGAAGGCATTGACGAAGAGGAGCAGCAGCCCCCCGAGGAAGGCCGGGACGAGCAGGGGCAGCGCCACGGACCGCCAGTAGCGGGCGCTGCTCGCGCCCATGATGGAGGCGGCCTCGGCCCAGGTCCGGCGCAGGCCGCCGACCGCGGGCATCATGACGAGGAACATGAGCGGGATCTGGAAGTAGAGGTACACGAGCACGAGCCCCCAGAACTCCGAGAGGCTGAAGCCCGACTCGGTGACACTCACCCCGGCCAGCCCGAGGACCTTGGTGATGATGCCCTGGGTCCCCAGGGCCGCGATGAAGGCGAAGGCCAGGGGGATGCCGCCCAACTGGGCCGCGACGGCGAACCAGGAGTCCACGGTCGACCGCAGCCACTTCGGCCGGGAGAGGCTGTGGAGGCTCAGGGCGACGAGGAGCCCGACGACACCGCCGATCAGGGCGCTGGTGAGGCTCAGGGACAGGGAGTTGATGAAGGCCGTGCGGTAGGACCCCTCCAGCGCCCGCTGCATGGCGCTGAAGCCCAGGCTGCCTCCCGGCGTGAACGCCTTGATCGCCAGGCCGAGGGTGGGGACGAAGAGGAAGAGGCCGACGAAGGCGAGGAACGGCACCGCGACCACCAGGGTGGCGGTGTCGAACCTCCTCCTCACGTCGGCCTCTCCCCTCGTCCTGACTACTTCAGGCGCGCCCAGGTCGGGCGCAATGGAGTGACCCTACTGGTCGGCGACCATCGGCCCCCACTGTTCGGTGATGACTTCCTTCGCCTTGTCGATCTGGGCCTGGGTCGGGAACTCGATGGCGGCGATCTGCTCTGCCGGCGGCAGGTTGGCCGCGATCTCGTCCGTGATGAGGCCCTGCTCGAGCAGAGCGGCGTAGCGAGCGGGAATGGCGCCGCCCTCGAGGTAGCCCAGCGCACCGTCGTTGCCGACGATGTGCTCCAGCCACAGCCGCGCGGCGCAGGGATGCGGGGCCTCGGTCACGACGGACTGGGCGTAGTAGCCGCCGTAGACGCCGTCATTGGGGACGATGACCTGGAAGTCGAAGCCTGCCTCCTCCAGGGCCGGGCGAAGGCCGGGGAAGTTGTAGGTCCAGTCCAGGGCGATCGGCACCTCGCCCGAGAGCACGGCGGCCTCGGTGACGTCGATGGTCTGGAGGTTGCCCAGCTTCTTCAGCTCGGCGAAGTACTCGATGCCGGGCATGATGTCGTCGAAGGATCCGCCGTTGGCGATCGACGCGGCCATGACCGCCGCGAACGCCGCTCCGGCCTCGCGCGGATCGCCGTTGATGGTGACCTGGCCCTTGTACTCCGGCTTCTTCAGGTCCGCCCACGTCTTGGGGACGTTCGGCTGGATCGTGGCGTTGGTCGCGATCGCGAGGATGCCGTAGTAGGCACCCAACCATGAGCCGTCCTCGCCCTTGAGCGAAGCGGGGATCTCCTCCCACGTGGTCGGCTTGTACGTCTCGAGGTAGCCGGCATCCTTCGCCTGCTGGACGAACGACGGGCCGATATCGAGGACCTCGGGCATGTCGGGCTGGCCGCGCAGCGTCTCGACGGCGGTGAGCTCGTCGGCACTGGAGGCGTCCGGGTTCATCACAGGTGCCTCGATGCCGTACTTCTCGACGAACGAATCGATGATGCCGCGGTAGTTCGCCCAGGTGTCGGGGAGGGCGATGAGGTTGACCTTACCCTCCTCCTTGGCCTTGGCGGCGATCTCCTCGACGGTGGTGCCGCACTCGTCACCGCCGGCAGCGGCGGCCGAGCTGGCCGGGGCCGAGCTCTCCGGCGCGGCCGAGGACTCAGTGGATGTCGAAGTGCCCGACGAGCAGGCGGCCGCGAGGAGCGCCGCGGCGGCGATGGCGGGAATGAGACGTCTCATGCTCTTCCTTCGGGTGAGACAACGGTGGATCGTGCGCCCCCAGCCTGCACGAGCCAGGCATTCGCGAGGTGATCGGAGCCTAAACGTCGCGTGACACCCGGGATCGGCTCGGCCCGGATTCGTGACCCCGGCGTGACCTCACGCGTCCCACCCGTCCCAGGGGTGACCGAACGCTGAGTCGGGGGTCAGCAGGACGGCAGGCGTGCCGCGAGCCAGTTCTCCAGGCCGTCGATCCCGATGCGCTCCTGGGCCATGGAGTCCCGCTCGCGCACCGTCACGGCCTGGTCCTCCAGGGAGTCGAAGTCCACCGTGACGCAGAACGGCGTCCCGATCTCGTCCTGGCGCCGGTATCGCCGCCCGATCGCGCCGGCGTCGTCGAAGTCGACGTTCCACCGCCGCCGGAGCTCCGTGGCGAGGTCGCGGGCCTTGGGCGAGAGGTCCGCGTGTCGGCTCAGGGGACGCACCGCGACCTTGACCGGGGCGAGCCGCGGGTCGAATCGCAGCACGGTGCGCGTGTCGACGCCGCCCTTGGCGTTGGGCGCCTCGTCCTCGTCGTAGGCGTCGAGGAGGAAGGCGAGCACGCAGCGGGTGAGGCCTGCTGCGGGCTCGATGACGTAGGGCACCCAGCGCTCCTCCGCCTCCTGGTCGAAGTAGGACAGGTCGGTACC
>CAIVWG010000258.1 GCA_903909555.1 uncultured bacterium
AGGCCGCGCCGCTCGGCGTCGGCGAGGGTCAGCGCGAACGGGGCGGAGCGCGAGCCGGGGCAGACGACGACATCGGTGACGCCCGAGGCCAGCAGTTCCTCGACGACGGCGCGCGCGATCGCCGGGCTGTCCACGGCCGTCAGCCTCTCACGCCTGCGCACACGCCGGTTTGCGCCCCCAAACCACAACTACCGGCCGCCAACGTGTCGATTCGAGGCGCGATTCCTCAGCGGGCCAGGATGACGACGCGGTTGGACACCACGGCGCCGCAGGCGAAGTAGACAACGACGCGGCGGGCGGTCCGGCGCTGCCAGTCGAACGTCCCGTCGTCCGCAACCGGACGGGACACCCTTCCGGGAGTGAACTCGCCCTCCCCCGCGAACCTCACATACGGCGTCACCCGCTCACCCGCCAGACCCGTGGTCACACCCCGCACCACCGCCATCCGCGGATCCACCGGATCGCGCGAGCCCGTGATCACGATCGTCGCACGCACCACCGCACGCGGCGTCACCGCATTGCTGCGCGCGGACTCCGCACCCCAGCCCGCGCCATTCAGCGCCCGCACCGTAAACGTGTAACTCGTCCCGTTCACCAGGCCCGACACCTCACAGGACCGCACAGGTGAGTTGACCAGGCACGACCTCCCACCAGGAGTCGATGTCGCCTCATACGCCGACACCGGGAACGACCCAGCATCCCCAGGCGGCGCCCACGACACCGACGCCAACCCATCCCCTGCCACCGCAGTCACACCCGACGGCGCTCCCGGGGCGCGCGGCGGCACCGGAGCGGGCGAGCCCGTCACCGTGTAGCTGGTCGTTGCCGTGCCTCCCACGGCGTCGACAGCGACCTCGTAGGTCCCGTCATAAAGGCTGCCCGGGATCGTCACCGAGACGGTGGTCGAGTCATCGCGGGTGTAGGTCGCGGGTGCGCGATTCACGGTCACACCGGACACCCCGATCAGGCCCCAACCCCGCACCTGGATCGTGGTCGCATTCCCTCCCGTCGCCGGCGCCGCCTCGGCCGACGGCACATCCCACGTCCACTTGGCGATCTTGCTGGCCGCCACGCCACCTGCGGAAGTGAAGGTCCCGCCGAGGTAGACCACGGAATCGTCCAGTGCGATGGCGTACACGTACTGGCCACTCGTCCCGATACCGTCCCCTCCCGCGGCCTGTAGCGGGATCCAGGTACTGATACCGGTGTCCCACACGGCCACGCTGTTCACGCTCAAGGGGCCCGCCGTACCGAAGTCGCCTCCGGCATAGACCAATCCGTGTGCGTCATCGACCGCAAGTGAGTACACGTCGGAGTCCGTCCCCCCGGCAAGACTGCGCCACGTGTCATCCACGTTCGACCAGGCTGCGATCCTGTCACCACCCCCCAGTCCCCCCGCGTCATAAAACTGGCCCCCGGCGTAGACCGTGTCATCGCCCTGAACGTCAAGGGCGAACACCTGAGAGTTCAGTCCGGATCCGAGCGGATGCCATGTGTCATCGCCGTTCGACCACATCGCAATCCTCTTGGTGCCCGAGACGCTTCCCGTCAAGTTGAAGCTGCCGCCGGCGTAGACCGTGTCGTCTCCCGAAGCCGCGAGGGAATAGACCTCGTTGTCGGCCCCTCCGCCAAGGGCATGCCAACTGCGGTCGGCCGTCGACCATGCCGCAACCCGGTGGGTGCCCGAGACCCCTCCTGCCGCACCGAAGGCACCCCCGGCGTACAAGGTGTCGTCACCCTGCGAAGCCAGTGCGTAGACATTGCCGCCTGCACCCGTGCCCAGGGCGTGCCAGGTGTCATCGGCATTCGACCACGCCGCGATCCGATTGGTCCCCGAGATACCGCTCACGGACGAGAAGGCACCGCCGACATAGAGGGTGTCGTCTCCCTCCAACGCCAAGGCGTAGACGTCACTCACGATCCCGTTGCCGACAGCGTGCCACGTGTCATCGGCGTTGGACCACGCGGCAATCTTGGTCGTGCCAGTCACACCACTGGCGGTCGTGAAGGCGCCGCCGGCGTAGACCGTGTCATCCCCCAGCAGCACTATGGCCTTCACGTCGGCGGCGGGCCCGGAACCCATGCCACCGCCGAGCGGAGTGAAGACCCCCAGCACGGTGTCGTCCGCGAGACTTCGTGGACCCAAATCGACGGCCACGACGGATGCCCCCGCGGACTGGGTCAGCACCGGAGCTACGAGGCCCGCGCCGATGAGAACGCCGACGCACGCCAGTACCCCGGTTCTCAGTGCAGGTCCACCACGTCGCACGACAACTCCCTCATGGGCAACAGTCCGGAGCCGCCATCAGATCACACAATGATCAATTGGGTATCACGAACCCTGCGGATCCAGTAGAGACTGGCGCCGGGCTTCGTTCGAGCCCGAAGGGCGGACACTCGTTGGCCTCGCAGGCTTCGCGGGGGGGATGGCCACCCTGTTCGACAGCGCAGCGCCATGCGCGAAGTAGACGACGACCCGGCGCGCCGCGCGCCGCTGCCAGTCGAATGTCTTATCGGCTCCTACTGGAGGGGTCACGTTGCCCGGCGAGAAGTCGCTCTCCCCGGCGCACCTCAGGTACGAGGCCCGAAGTGATGGGGGCGCCCCCGCACGCCAGCACCGCGGTCCCACGGGCAAGCCCACGGCGACGCACGACAACTCCCCCTCCGCACCGGCACGTGCATGAGATCACACCGGGGCCAACCCATCCGCGCGGCTCCCGGAATCCACTACGCCGCGAGCGCCGCCACCCGCTCCGCTCCGCCGGCCTCCCAGGCGTCGGCGAGGCGCAGCCGCCACCAGCGTGCCCGGTCGTCGCCGAGCCTGCCGCGCGCAGCCATGAGCGCATCGAGGTCAGGGGCCACGCGACCGACCTCGAGGTGGCCGTCGACGGGCACGCGCGGGGGTGACACGACGTCGTCGACAAGCAGCGCACCGGTGCCCAGCCCGCACGCGGGCGGATCTCCCGCCAGCGCGGCCGCCAGCGCGAGCCCTGCCGACAGGCCTACCGCGGTGTCGAGCGCGCCGCTCACGACGACCGGACCGCCCCAGCCGCGCGCCAGGTCGAGCGCCGCCTGCACGCCGCCGAGCGGCGGGACCTTGACGATGACGATGTCCGCGGCGGTGAAGGCGCCGCGCTGGGCGAAGCGCACCGACTCGTCCAGAGCGATCGGGATGTCCACCGCGCGGCGCACCTCGGTGATCTCGTCCACCGACCCGCAGGGCTGCTCGACGCATTCCAGTCCGTACGCCGACAGTCGCTGCAGTGCGCGCACCGCCTCGGCCGCGGTCCACCCGCCGTTGGCGTCCAAGCGCAGGCGCACCTCGCCGTCGAGGTCGTCGCGGGCGCGCAGGGCCGTGTCGGCCGCATGCCGCACCGACGCGACCCGCGCCTCGTCGTCCGCAAGGACTTCACCGCGCTGGGCGACCTTCACCTTCATCGTCGTGCAGCCATGCTCGAGCACGGCGACCCTCGCCAGCGCGCCCGCTTGGGCGGCGTCCACCGCCGGGATGATCGCGTTCACGGGGATACGGTCGCGCAGCGGCTCCGGCCAGCGACCGAACGCCGCTTCGACAGCCGCGGCGAGCCACGCTCCCGCGGCCCGGGGGGCGTAGTCGTCGAACGGCGAGAACTCCCCCCAGCCGCTGGGACCGCGGATGAGCATGCCCTCACGGACGGTGATGCCGCGGAAGGGATGGCGCAGGGGCAGGGCGTAGGGGACCGCGTCGCGCAGTACCTCCGCGAGGGTGACGTCCACGGACCCAGCGAATCAGGGTCGCTTGGGGAACTGCGTGAAGTCAGGGGTGCGGCGTTGCGCGTAGGCGTCGCGGCCCTCCTGCGCCTCCTCGGTCATGTAGAAGAGGAGCGTCGCGTCACCGGCGAGCTGCTGGACACCGGCGAGCCCGTCGTCGGCCGCATTGTGCGACGCCTTGAGCATGCGCAGGGCGAGCGGAGACAGCGTGAGCATGCGCTTCGCCCACGCCACGGTCTCGATCTCCAGGTCCGCCAGGGGGACGACGGCGTTGGCCAGACCCCAGTCGTAGGCCTGCTCAGCGCCGTACTGATCGCACAGCATCCACACCTCGCGCGAGCGCTTCTGGCCGATCGTGCGGGCCAGCAGCCCTGAACCGTAGCCGCCGTCGAACGAGCCCACCCGCGGGCCGGTCTGCCCGAAGCGCGCGTTCGACGCGGCGATGGTGAGGTCGCAGACCACGTGCAGCACGTGGCCGCCGCCGATCGCGTAGCCGGCGACCATCGCGATCACCGGCTTGGGCGTGCGGCGGATCTGGACCTGCAGGTCCAGGACGTTGAGCCGGCCGATGCCCTTCTTCGCGATCTCGTCGTCGCCGATGTAGCCGTCGTCGCCGCGGATCATCTGGTCGCCGCCGCTGCAGAAGGCCCAGTCGCCCTGCCCGGTGAGGATGATCACGCCGACGCTGTCGTCGTCGCGTGCACGATTCATCGCATCGGACAGCTCGAAGAGCGTCTGGGGGCGGAACGCATTGCGCTTGTGGGGCCGGTTGATGGTGATCTTGGCGATGCCCGCAGCTTCACCGGAGGAGAGCTCGTACGTGATGTCGCCGTAGTCGCCCGCGCTGACCCAATCGCACGCGGGGACGATGCTGGAGTGGGCCGGATCCGTCATCGCCGGGCTGCCCTCGGGCACCACGGGCGGCAGTGCGTAGCGGGTGCGCGAGTCGAACTCCTCCGCCACGCCGGGCTCCTCTCGATCGGTGGACGTGCAGGCTCAACCTAGCCAGCCCTACGCTCAGGCGCATGACGGCACTCCCTCTGCGGGTCCTTGACGTGGCCCCGGGCACGGACGGTGTGACCGCCATCACCGCTGCCCTGCGTGCACGATTCGAGGACCAGGGGAATCCCTTCGCCCCGGTGCCCGCGGTCTCCCGGCACGTGACCACCGGCTACGCCGACCTCGTGCGTGCGGCGATCCACCCCGAGGAGCCGGTGGCGCACGCGGACGCCGCGGTGATCGTCGCCACCAGTGGCTCCACCGGAGACCCTCGCGGCGTCACGATCACCCGCGCCAACCTGCGATCCGCCCACGCCGCCGCCGGGCAGGCCGTCCCGCGGCTGGCCTCTGCCCCCTGGGTCCTCGCCCTCCCCGCGACGACCATCGGCGGGCTCGTCGTCGTCGCGCGTGCGCTGCTGTCCGATCAGCCCGTGCACGTCCTGCCCTCGGTCGGGGGCGCCCGGGCATTCGACCCGGCCGACCTCGCGCGCCTTCCGGCCCACTGCGCCGCCTCCATCGTGCCGGCGCAGCTCAGCGCGATCCTCGACCACCCCGCGGCCACGGCGTGGCTGCGCGACGCCCCCGCGGTCCTCGTGGGGGGCGGCCGCACGCCGCCAGCGCTCGTGGACCGGGCACGTGAGGCGGGCATCCCGATCGTCCTCACCTACGGGATGACTGAGACGACCGGCGGGTGCGTGTACGACGGGATCGCTCTCCCCGGGATGTCCGTGAACCTGGAGGAAGACGGGCGGATCCGCGTGCGTGGGCCCATGGTGGCCGCGGGCTACCGGGACAACGCCACCGGCTCCCGCGTCCGCTTCGACGGCGACGCCGTGCTCACCGCCGATCTCGGACGCTGGAGCGACGAGCACCTCGAGGTCATCGGCCGCGCCGACGACGTCGTCGTGGTCAACGGGGTCAACGTGAGCCCGCACGCCGTCGAGGAGGCGCTCCTCGAACTTCCCGTGGTGCGCGAGGCCGCGGTGGTCGCCGTTCCCGATGACCGCCAGGGTGCCCGGCTTGTCGCGTTCGCGGTCTGCCACGAGCCGGTCCCGCCGGTCGACGCTCTCGTGGAGTGGGTCGCGCAGCGTCTCGGCCCGGCCGCGCGACCCGACGTGCGCGTGGCGACGTCACTGCCTCGGCTGCCGCACGGCAAGATCGACCGCATGTCCCTGCTGCGCGAGGCCGGAGCCGTCTGATGGCAACCCTGGCTCAGTGGGTGGACGGCGCACGCCCGCGCACGCTCGGCGCGGCCGTGGCCCCGATCGCGGTGGGCACGGGCGTCGCCGCATGGGCGGGCGCCCTGCAGCCGGTGCGCGCTCTGCTCGCCCTCATCGTCATGGTGGCCGCGCAGGTCGGGGTGAACTACGCGAACGACTACAGCGACGGCGTGCGCGGCACCGACCGCGACCGCGTCGGGCCGACACGGCTCGTCGGGCAGGAATTGGCAGCGCCGGCACAGGTGCGGGCCGCCGCGGTCATCTCCCTGGCGATCTCGGCCCTATCGGGCCTGCTGCTCGTCGCGCTCACCGGCCGCTGGTGGCTGCTCATCCCCGGGGCCGTGTGCATCGCGGCCGCGTGGCTCTACACGGGCGGCCCTGCGCCCTACGGCTACCTCGGCCTGGGCGAGGTCGCCGTCTTCCTCTTCTTCGGACTCGTCCCCACGGTCGGGACGGCATACGTCCAGACCCTCGCCTTCGACACCGCGGCCTGGGTCGGGGGCATCGGAGTGGGCGCGCTCGCCTGCGCCATCCTCGTGGCCAACAACCTGCGCGACATCCCCACCGACGCCGTCGCGGGCAAGAAGACCCTCGCGGTCCGGATCGGGGACCGCGCCACGCGCATCCTCTACGTCGCCCTCATCGTGTCGGCGTTCGCCGTGGTCCCGCCCCTCGCCGTCGGCACCGGCCTGGGCATGCGGTTCGCGTGGGCCGCCCTGCTCGCCGTGCCGCTCGCCGTCCCTCCCGCGCTGGCGGTGTCACGGGGAGCGGTCGGTGGCGACCTGGTCGCCGTCCTCAAGGGGACCGGGCTGCTCACCCTGGCCTACGGCCTCTTCCTGGGACTGGGCATCGCCCTCTCCTAGGCCGTCGGCGGCGGCCTCAGGGGCCGCGTCGGGCACCAGGTGATCCTCAGCCGTCCGGCTGCGCTCGATCCGCTCGTTGATCCCGCCGAAGATCCGGAAGAGCCCGGTGCTGGCGGTGTCGCGGGAGCGGTTGAGGAGGGCGAAGCTGATGACGCCCGAGATCACCAGGGCGGCAGCGAGGGCGAGGAGGCCCCGCATCGGAGTGACCAATTGGACGAGGAACCACACGCCCGCGAGCAGCGCGAGGCGCAGAAGCGTATAGAGGGCGATCCCGCGCACCCCTCCACGTTAGGCGCGGCGGGCGCAATGCGCAGAACCGGGGTTACGCTGGGCCCATGCTCAGGGTGGTCCTCGTCCTCCTCGGACTGGCGGTGTACATCTGGTTCATCGTCGACGTCCTGCGGACCCCCGGCCCGGCCACCCGGGCGCTTCCCAAGGCCGTTTGGCTGCTCATCGTGATCCTGCTCCCGCTCATCGGCGGCGTCCTGTGGCTCCTCGCCGGCCGCCCCAAGCCCGACCGGCCCCGGCGGCGCAAGAGGGGCCCGGTCGCACCCGACGACGATCCCCACTTCCTCCGCCAGATCAGCGACGATGCCTGGGCCGAGAAGATGCGCCGCCGGCGCGAGGAGGGCGAGTCCCCCGCCTAGCCCCGTCGCGCCTGGGAACCCAGGACGTCGATGCGGACCATTCCACTGCCCCCGTTGACGAATCGATCATCGGATGCGGACACGTAGTAGTAGCCGCTGTTCTTGAGCCGGAAACGAAGAACCACGGTTCCGTTCGCTCGGGTACTCCCCTGGACGATGCGCCTTGCCCTCGCCTCTCCCTGAATCGGCTTCATGAAGAGCGAGACTCGCACGCCCTTGGCCGAAGTCGGACCTTCCGCCCGCCCTCGGGCGACCGTCACCCGTGCCCGCACGGTCACCTGCTCACCCGCTGCGCCAGACACGGGCAGTGGGTCGAGGATCCAGACGCTCAGGCGAGGACGGGATTGCTCCCGAGAGTCCCGCCAGCGGGTGCCATCGTGCACCTGGACGCGGCCTCGGGGACTGATCCTGCCCAGTTGATAGAGGCCAGCACGCGAGGCACGCGTGGAGAACGCCTGCCATGCGACCGCGAAGTATTGGTTGTCGCGCTCATCAAGAGCCACCCTCCCGTGGATCCATGGCATTTCGGCGGGCAGCCAATTCATCCCGCCGGTACCGAATCCGCCGTCAAGAGCACCGTCAGAAGTGAGACGGAGTACGAACTGGCTGCTGTACGGCGCAGACGGGTTCCACCACATGGCGGCAAGAACGGGGCGGCCCTCCGTGTCCAGCCCAAGGGCAGAGACCGCGAAACTCTCCGGCCCGGACACCGGCAGGGGGACGAAGGAGAGTCCCCCGTCGGCGTACGTCCGGTCTAGGGTCCAGCCTGCGTCTGCCTCGCGGACGAAACGCGCCGCGACTAGTCCGCGCCCGTGAGGAAGATCCACCATGACGTTCTCCACCGTCCCGGGGGGCGAACCCGGCGGTTGCTGTGAACTCAGGACTGGGTAGTCCTCGCTCACCGTGAGCACAGAGATGAGGCGACCCTCCGCGTCAAACGACACCCAGTTCGATCCAGGCCACGCGCGCGCGCCACCGATGCGATCGGACAGGTCGATCACGTCGATTCCCGTCTGGCTGACGCGGTAGTCAGGGATGAGCCGGCCGTCTCTGAGTCGGCCAAGGAACACCCGCAAAGACGTCTTCCCCGTCCCGTCCCAGGCCGGGGAGAGCGCCACTGCATTGCCGAAGGCGGCGAGGCGGCCTCCCCGCGGACAGTCCTGGGCAGGTGGCTCGGAGTCTGTCGTTTCGCGACCCGAGCACAGTGAGCCCGAGAGGTCGGTCACCACCGACTGGGTCGGCGACAGGTAGGCGAAGGAACTGTCATAGAACGCACCGACAGCGCCCTCATCGAGCCGAGCGAGGTGCACCGGATCAGTGGACGATCCCGCCGACCACACGCCCCCGATACCGAATGAGGTGTCGAGGGCTCCTGTCCCCGTGATGCGCACGACGATCGAAGCCGGGGGCGCCGGGTTGACCTCGAGTACGCCGCAGGTCCCGGTCTGGAGGAACGCGGAGGCGTAGATGGCATTGCCTGAGATCACCAGGTCGCTGAGGTCGATCGTATGGGACAGCGTCGGGACAGCAACGGTTCCCGCGGCTCCGAAGGAACGATCCGGGCTGCCATCGGCGAGGTATCTGCTCACCACGATGCTCTGATCGCCGACCCTCCTCCAAGCACCTGCGTTCATGTCGCAAGCCGACCCCCGCGTGCTGTCGATTCGAACACCGGCGACGACGTAGCGGCCCTGGTCATCGATGCCGGTGAGCCGCGGCGCGTGTGCGATCGGCGGAAGCCCGTCCGGGTTGGCCCCAGAGGGGTCGGTGAATCGGTACCAGGGACCCCACGAGGGATCAGGAAGCCATCCTGCATCACGTTCGGCCACCGCAGCACCTGGATGGGCGCCGAGGGCCAATCCTGCACCCGGAAGACTCAAGATGATCGCCGCGACCGCGATCACGGGGTACGGCAGAAGGCGCACGTCCAGACCCTAGCGGCTGTGGAGTCGTGTCTCCACGTGACAAGAAATGCGTCTAGAGCCCGGCGTACGAGTGCAGGCTGTTGACGAAGAGGTTCACGCCGAAGTAGTTGATGAGGAACGACACGAATCCCAGCAGCGAGATGTACGCCGCCCGCCGG
>CAIVWG010000259.1 GCA_903909555.1 uncultured bacterium
GCCCGCGAAGAAGGCCCCGGCCAAGAAGGCCCCGGCGAAGAAGGCGGCGCCCGCGAAGAAGGCGCCCGCCAAGAAGGCCCCGGCCAAGAAGGCTCCCGCCAAGAAGACCGCGGCGAAGCGCTAGACCTGCAGTTTCACGCGATGCGGGCCGATCATTGATCGGCCCGCATCGTCTTTTAGCGGCCTCTCGCCAGCACCGACCTCGTCCCCGGTCCGACACCGATGCGGACCGCGTCCCACAGGGCCACCGCGTCATCGACGTCGCGGCGCAGCCCCGGGATCCCGGGAACGTCGATCTCGAGGGCGCCTGAGGCGGCGTGCGCGGCCCTCGATCGCGGGCCGAAGCGGGGGTCCAGCATGAGCGGATCCGCGGCCGCGAGCATCGTGGTGCCGGTTCCCTCGGCGTCGCACACGAAGGCGCGGCCCAACGGGGGAACGACGCTGAGCGCCCGCGTGAGCTCCTCGGCGCGCAGTGCCGGCAGGTCGGCCATGAGCGCGACCGCGCCACACCCGGGCGGCACGTCCCGCGCGGCCCGGATGAGCGCGGCGTTGAGTCCTGCCCCTGGATCCTCGACCACGGGCACCCCGGGCACCCCGACCTCGTCGCCGATGACGATGATGCCGGCCACCTCGGAAGAGTCGATGGCGGCGGCGCAGGTGTCGCGGGCGAACGATCTGGCGAGGTCGGCCCGCTGCGCCGCCGGGTAGGCGCTGAGCCGGCTCTTGGCCGTCCCCGCGCGAAACGGCACGATCACCCACCAGTGGCCCATCCCCGCATCCTCTCAGTGCGGCGCGGGCCGCACCGTCCCGGCTGACAGGCCCGGTCGCGTCCTGAGACACTGTGCCGACGTCGGAGGGAGGCGGCATGGCCTTGGGGCGCGGGCACGGTCGGCTGGGCTTCGCCTACCGTTTCGTCGCCGTCATCCTGTGGCCGTTCATGATGGTCTTCACCCGCCGCGACTGGAAGGGCACGAACAACCTCCGGGACGTCAAGGGCGGCATGGTGCTCGCGGCCAACCACCTGTCGTGGTTCGACCCGCTCGTGATCTGCCACGTGCTGTGGGACAACTTCCAGCACCCGCGCTTCCTCGCCAAGGACTCCCTCTTCAAGGTTCCGGTCCTGGGCTGGGTGATGAAGAACGCCGGGCAGATCCCGGTCGTCCGGGGCACGCGGGACGCGGCGGTCGCCGTCCAGGCCGCGGTCGACGCTGCCGAGCATGGGCGCTGCGTGGTGGTCTACCCCGAGGGGACGATCACCAGGGATCCCGACCTGTGGCCGATGGCGGCCAAGACCGGTGCGGCGCGCATCGCGCTCACCGCGCGCTGCCCGCTGGTGCCGCTCGCCCAGTGGGGGTCCCAGCAGGTCATGGGCCCGTATCGCAAGGAGTTCAAGATCCTGCCCATCAAGACGATGCACGTCCGCGTGGGCCCGCCCGTGGACCTCACCGACCTGTACGACCAGCCGCTCGACGCGGAGACCCTGCGCATCGCGACGGATCGGCTCATGCACGCGATCACCGAGTTGCTGGCCGAGATCCGGAAGGAGACGCCATGACGCGCGCCGCGGTGATGGGAGGGGGATCCTGGGGAACGGCGTTCGCCATGATCCTGGCGGATGCCGGCGGCGAGGTCACCGTGTGGGCTCGCGAGCCCGACACCGTGGCCGACATCAACGAGCGCCACGTGAACGAGCGCTATCACCCGGGCATCCCTCTGCCGCCCTCCCTGCGCGCCACCCTGGATCCGACAGAGGCCCTCGCCGACGCCGAGATCGTCGTGCTCGCGATCCCGGCGCAGTCACTGCGCGACAACCTCGCGGCCTGGCGGGACGAACTCGCCGACGGCAGCGTCCTCGTGAGCCTCATGAAGGGCATCGAGACGGGGACCACCCTGCGGATGAGCCAGGTGATCGAGCAGGTGGCACGCGTCCAAGAGTCGCGTGTGGCCGTCGTATCCGGGCCCAACCTCGCGCGCGAGATCGCGCTGCGTCAGCCCGCGGCGACGACGGTGGCGTGCTCGGACCGCGCGAGTGCGCAGCGGCTGCAGGACGCCTGCACCACCGACTACTTCCGGCCCTACTGGACCACCGACGTCGTGGGGGCTGAGATCGGCGGCTCGGTGAAGAACGTCATCGCGCTGGCCAACGGAATGGCGGCGGGCTTGGGCTTCGGGGAGAACTCCCAGGCCTCCCTCATCACCCGGGGCCTCGCCGAGATGGCCCGCCTGGGCGTCGCCCTGGGGGCAGACCCGCTCACCTTCCAGGGCCTGGCGGGTGTCGGCGACCTCATCGCCACGTGCCAGTCGCCCCTGTCGCGCAACCGGACGTTCGGCGTGAACCTCGGGTCGGGGCTGACCGTCGAGGAGACCATCGCCATGACGAAGCAGACCTGCGAGGGAGTGAAGAGCTGCCAGTCGATCCTCGACCTCGCGCGGGCGCACGACGTCGACATGCCCATCACCGAGCAGGTCGTGCAGGTCGTGCACCATGGCCGGGCCCCGCAGGACATGCTCGCCGCCTTCATGTCGCGAAGGCCCAAGAAGGAAACGACCCTGAGCTGATCCGGGATCAGGCGCGGCTGAGCGCCTCCGCGAGATCCGCCCACAGGTCCTCGACGTCCTCGATGCCCACCGACATCCGCACGAGCGAGTCCGGCACGTCGGGATTCTCGGCGTCCCAGCGGCGACGGCGTTCCAGGAGCGACTCCACCCCGCCGAGGCTGGTGGCGTGGACCCACAGTCGCGTGGACTCCGCGATGCGCTGCGCCGACTGCGCGCCACCGAGGGCCTCGATCGAGATCATCGAGCCGGGCCCCGACATGAACGCCCGGCAGCGCGCATGTCCCGGGTCGGACTCCAGCCCCGGGTAGCGCACCCGGGCGATCACCGGGTGCTCGGCAAGCCGCTCGGCGATCACCTGCGCGCTGGCCTGGGAGCGCGCCTGACGCAGGGCGAGCGTGCGCAGGCCGCGCAGGACGAGGTAGCACTCCAGCGCGCCCGGGGATGCGCCCATGAGGGTGCGGCGCAGGCGCAGTTGGCCCAGGCGCTCCTCGTCCGCCGTGACCGCGAGCCCGAGCATGCAGTCGGAATGACCGCCCATGGCCTTGGTGGCGCTGTGGAGCACGATGTCGGCTCCGAGGGCGAGCGGTTGCTGCCCGAGGGGGGTGGCGAAGGGGTTGTCGCACACGACGATCGCGCCGGCGGCGTGGGCGGCGGCGGCGAGGGCGGGGACGTCGGCGACCTCGAGCATCGGGTTGGTGGGCGACTCGATCCAGACCGCGGTCGCCTCCGGAAGCGCGGCGATGACCGCGTCGGTGTCGGCAATGTCGACGCGTCGCAGCAGGATGGCGCCGCGCTCAGCGAGTTCGCGCAGCCGGAGGGCAACGCCGGTGTAGGTGAATCTCGCCGCGACGACGACGGGCGGGTTCGCGCGGCCGCCCGACCCGGCGGGCAGGATGTCCATGATGGCGTTGGCCGCCGCCATGCCGGTGGCGAAGGCCACGGCGCCGCCACCCTCCAGCGGTCCCGCCGCGGCCTCGAGGGCGAGGGTGCCGGCGGTGCCGTCCCGCGCGTACTCGATCTCGCCTCCGGCGTGGTACGTCGAGGCCGGCTCGATCGGGGTGTTGAGCGGTGCCCCGGGGATGGCCGGGGGTCGCCCCCGGTGCACGAGCTCGGTATCGACGTGCCAGGGGCCCTGCGAGTTCCGGTCCGCTTCGCTCGGCATGGCGCCGAGCCTAGGGGGCCGGGGTCCGACTACGGTCGTGGCGTGTCCGAGTACGGAGGCGACCGGGCCGGCGGCGCCGATCCGGTCGGGCCCGCGCGGCGCGTCCTGCTCATCTTCGGCGGCCGCAGCAGCGAGCACGCCATCTCCTGCATCAGCGCGGCCGGTGTCCTGCGGGCGCTCCAGGGCAGGCCGTACGACGTCACCGCGGTCGGGATCCTTCCCGACGGCCGCTGGGTGGAGGTGCCGGCCGACCCCGCGTCGATCACCGGGCGCCTGCCCGAGGTGACGGACACCGGCGACGCCGTCGTGCTCCTGCCGGAGCCCGTGCCCGGTCACGGGGAGCCCGGCTCCCCGTCGGCCCTGCGGCCGCGCATCCTCGCGGGCGTGGACGTGGTGTTCCCCGTCCTGCACGGGCCTTGGGGGGAGGACGGCACGGTCCAGGGGCTCCTCGAGATGGCGGGAGTGCCGTACGTCGGCTCGGGCGTCTTCGCCTCCGCCGCCGCCATGGACAAGGGACACCTCAAGGCCCTGCTCGCGCAGGCGGGCATCCCGATGAGCCCCTACGTGGTCCTGGCCACGGGGGAATGGCAGCGCGATCCGGCCACCGCCCGGGCGCGGGTGGAGGCCCTGGGCTATCCGCTCTTCGTCAAGCCCGCCCGCGCCGGATCCTCCGTTGGCATCAGCAGGGTGGCCCATCCCGAGGCGCTCGACACCGCCATCCACGAGGCGCTGGCCTGGGATCCTCGCATCGTCGTCGAGGCCGCCGTGCACGGTGGCCGCGAGATCGAGTGCGGTGTTCTCGCGGACCGTGACGGCGTTCCCCGTGCCAGCGCCTGCGCGGAGATCGTCGTCGGGCCTCAGCACGAGTTCTACGACTTCGAGGCGAAGTACCTCGATGACGGCGCGGAGCTCATCGTTCCTGCCGACCTCGCTCCGGCCGTGCTCGCCCGCGTCCAGGACATGGCGGTGCGCTGCTTCGAAGCGCTGACCTGCGAGGGGCTTGCCCGCGTCGATTTCTTCGTCGTGGGAGACGACGTCCTGGTGAACGAGGTCAACACGATGCCGGGCTTCACCCCGATCTCGATGTTCCCCCGCATGTGGGAGGCGTCCGGGATCCCCTACGCGGACCTGGTGGAGCGCCTCATCGAGGACGCCGTGCGTCGAGGCACGGGCCTGCGTTAGGGGGGACGTCAGCCCAGGGCGGGGGCGAGGTCCACCAGTGCGCCTGCCTCGGGCGCGTAGTCCTCGGGGACGAGCACCTCGAGGTACACCGGGTTCTCCGGCGTGGGCCAGTCGACCGTGACGAAGGCCGTGCCGCCGGTCCCGTCGATGGGCAGCCACGTCACGCCGTTGATGTCGACGACGTTGGCATCCGGGGTCAGCGCCTGCGGGCGCTCCACCCCGCAGCGCAGCGTGATCGGCGGCTCGCCCCACGCCGCCGTGCCCGGCAGGTCCGTCGGGCGTCGGCCGGCGCCGAGGATCGTGTCGGGCAGTCGCAGTTCGGCGCACGCGGGGCTGTCGGCGTACGGGGGCGGGGGCACGTCGACACCGCGGCCGCAGGCGGCGACGGCGGGCAGTGCGAGAAGGAGGACGGCGGCGCGTCTCACGGACGGGCGGTGGTCAGAGGTGGACGACAGGGCAGGTCAGCGTGCGCGTGATGCCCGGGACCTGCTGGATGCGGGCGAGGATCTGCCGGCCCAGGTCGTCCATGCTGCCGGCCTCGGCACGCACGATGACGTCGTACGGGCCCGTGACGTCCTCGGCCAGGGTCACGCCCGGGATCTCCCCGATGGCGCGGACCACGTCGCCGGAGCTGCCGATCTCGGTCTGCACGAGGATGTAGGCCTGAACGTTCATGTCGCGTCTCCTCGTGTCGGGCGCCCGGGTCGCGGGATCCTGGACCTGCACCGCGGGTAGCGGCGACTCGAAGGGTAGCGAAGGCCGGGGAGGGGCGCCTGGCGGGACGGTCCGGCAGGCGCGCAGGAGGGAGTCGGGATGGACGCAACGGTGGGGAGCCTGGGCGAGGAGGCTCTCGTGGCGCGGATCGTCCGGGGGACGGGCGCGATGCCCCGGGGGGTCGTCCTGGGTCCCGGCGACGACGCGGCGGTCGTGGCGTGTCCGGACGGGCGGGTCGTCCTCACCACCGACCTTCTCGTCGAGGGCCGGCACTTCCGCCGGGACTGGTCCGGCGCCGGGGACATCGGCCACCGCTCGGTCGCGGAGAGCCTCGCGGACGTCGCGGCCATGGGCGCGCGACCCACGTCAGTCGTGATGGGCCTGGGAGTGCCCGGGGACGTCGAGGTCGCCTGGGTCGACGAGTTCCTGGTCGCGGCCGTAGCGGAGTGCGCGCGCGGCAAGGCGGCCCTCGTGGGCGGCGACGTGGTGGCCTCCGACCAGGTCATCGTGTGCGTCACGGCGACCGGGGACCTCGAGGGTCGTGCGCCGGTCACGCGTGCCGGGGCACGGGTGGGAGACGTGGTGGCCGTGTGCGGACGGCTCGGCTGGGCTGCGGCGGGCCTCGCAGTCCTGTCGCGCGGATTCCGGTCGCCGCGCGCGCTCGTCGACGCTCATCGACGACCGGAGCCGCCGTACGACGCCGGCGTGCGCGCGGCGAAGGCCGGTGCCACGGCCCTCATGGACGTCAGCGACGGTCTGCTGCTCGACAGCGGGCGCATGGCCGCAGCGTCCGGCGTGACGCTGGCGCTGGAGTCGTCGCGGCTGGAGATCGGGGAGCCCGTGGCCACCGCGGCGGCGGCGTACCACGTCGATCCGCTGGTGTGGGTGCTCGGCGGGGGAGACGATCACGCCCTGCTCGCGACGTTCCCCGCGGACGTGCGCCTACCGAAGGGCTTCAGCAGCATCGGGGCGGTGGTCGCGGCAGACGGCGACCCCGTGGTGCTCGTCGACGGCCGGGTCCCCGAGGTCGAGTCGGGCTACCGCCACTTCTCCTAGACCGTCAGAGCGTTTGAGTTCCGTGAATGGTTGCCAAATCCCGACTTGGCAACCATTCACGGAACTCAAACGGCGGTGTGGGGTGGGTCAGGCGCGGGTGACCTTGCCGGCCCGCAGGCAGGAGGTGCACACGTTGAGGCGCTTGGGGGTCCGGCCGATCATGGCGCGCACGGTCTGGATGTTGGGATTCCAGCGGCGCGAGGTGCGGCGGTGGGAGTGCGAGATGGAGTTGCCGAAGCCCGGCCCCTTGCCGCAGACGTCACAGGTGGCAGCCACGGTGCACTCCTTGGATCGCGCGCGGGGCGCCGCGCCCCGCTGAACCCCATGAGGGTAGCCCATCGTCGTACGCCGCCCCAACTCGGAGGCGCCCGCGGGGCGGTACCGAGTCGCGGGAACCCGGGCCGCTCGTTGGGTAGCGTGAGGGCCCGGCGGGAACGAGGAGGCGGCGTGGAGCAGTGGGGGCAGGGAGCCGGCCTCACCGTCGCCTTGGACGCCCTCGTCGTCGAGGGCTGGCTGGAGGCCTCGCTGGCCGCGCTCGGCGAGGAGCGGGGCTACATCGACTCCCTCAACGTCTTCCCCGTCCCCGACGGGGACACCGGCACGAACATGTTCCTCACCCTCGAGTCCGCCTGTGCCGCCGTCCAGCAGGTGTGCGAGGACGCCTCCGCTCTCTCGACGACCGCCTCGCTCGCCGACATCGCCGCGGCGATGTCCCAGGGCGCCCTGCTCGGCGCCCGGGGCAACTCGGGGGTGATCCTGTCGCAGATCCTCCGAGGAGTCGCCGCCGTGCTCGCGGAGATGCCCCCGGGGTCGACGTTCGACGCGGCACTCGTGCGCGCCGCCCTGCGGCGAGCATCAGACGACGCCTACGACGCCGTGGCCGAGCCCGTCGAGGGAACCATCCTCACGGTCGCCCGCGCGGCCGCGACGGGCGCCGACGCGCACCCGGGGGATGACGTCGTGGGTGTCGTGCGCGCCGCTGCTGCTGCGGCCGAGGAGGCCCTGGCGCGCACCCCGGACCAGCTGCCGGTCCTGCGCGACGCCGGCGTCGTCGACGCGGGCGGCCAGGGCCTGGTCGTGGTGTACGACGCGCTGCTCGACATCGTCACCGGCGTACGCCGCAGCCGTGCGCTGCGAAGGGCCCGGCCGCCCGTGCGCACACCGGTGCCTGAGCACGCACAGGAGCCCGCTGCGGCGTCGTACGAGGTGATGTTCCTCATCGACGCGGACAGCGAGGGCATGACGGCGCTCCGCGCGGGCCTGGAGCCCCTCGGCGACTCGCTCGTCGTCACCGGCTCGCCGCCGTTGTGGAGCGTGCACGTCCACGTGGACGACGCGGGAGCGGCGATCGAGGCAGCCCTCGAGGTAGGTCGCCCGCAGCGGATCCGCGTCACCTACCTGCCCGCCGCGCCGCGACCCACACCCGCGAAGGCGGCCGGACCGCTCACACGCGGGCTCGTCGCCGTGGCGCACGGGCCGGGCGTCGCCGCCCTGCTCGACGAGCAGGGGGTGACGACGGTCCCCGCGCGGCCACGCCGGCGCCCGTCCACGGCCGAGCTCCTCGACGGCATCGCCCGCTGCGGCAGCGCGGAGGTGGTGCTGCTGCCGAGCGACTCCGACACGCTGGCGGTCGCGGAGGCGGCGGCCGAGGAGGCGAGGCGGACGGGGCTGCGCATCTCCGTGATCCCCACGCGGTCGATCGTGCAGTCGCTCGCCGCGGTCGCGGTGCACGACCCCGCCGCCCGCTTCGACGATGACGTCGTGGCCATGTCCCGCGCCTCGGGGGCCACTCACTACGGCGCCATCACCGTGGCCTCCCGCGAGGCGTTCACGTCGGCCGGTCCGTGCCACCCCGGCGACGTCCTCGGGCTGGCCGATGGCGACATCGTCGAGGTCGGCGACTCGGAGTTCCCGGTGGCGCTCGCGATCCTCGGACGCATGCTCTCGACAGGGGGCGAGCTCATCACGGTCGTCACCGGCGAGGGCGCTCAGCCGGACTGGGTTGCGGCACTGGAGGAGTGGGTTGCGCTGCACCACCCGGGGACCGAGGTGGTGGTCATCGACGGAGGCCAGGCCCTGTGGCCTCTCATCCTCGGCGTGGAGTAGTGGCCGCGTGACCCGCGTGAGACTCGACGACGACCTCGCCGTGGTCACCGGCGCCAAGACCGCCAAGGCGCTCAAGACCGGCCTCGGCCTGGCCACGGTCGACGACCTGCTGCGCCATTACCCGCGCCGCTATCTCGACCCCGGGGACCTCACCGACCTGGACGCACTCACCATCGGGGAGCACGTCACGGTCCTCGCGCAGGTGGTCTCGGTGAGCACCCGGCGCGTTGCCGACCGCGGGCGGGCTCCGTCAAGCTCGAGCCGGCGACCGCGCACCGTGACCCAGGCGGTGATCTCCGATGGCCGGGGACGGCTCACGATCGTGTTCTTCAACCAGGCCTGGCGCGAGAATCAGCTAGTCCCGGGACGGCGGGGCCTCTTCGCCGGCACGGTGTCGGCCTTCGGCGGCACCCGCCAGCTCGCCCACCCGCGCTACGCCATGCTCCCCGACGACGAGGGCGGCGAGTGGCAACTGGATGACGACGAGTCAGCCACGGCCGCGCCCGACGCCGCGGAGCGCGAAGCGATGGGCCGGCTCATCATTCCCGTGTATCCCGCGACCGGGGCCATGCCGAGCTGGCGCATCGGGCAGGCCGTGCGCCTCGCGCTCGACGCGGTCAGCGACATCGACGATCCGATCCCGGCGCAGGTGCTCGACGAGCGAGGGTTCGACGCGCTCGATGTGGCGCTGCGAGGGGTCCACCGGCCGATGGACCTATCCCAGGCGGAGCGCGCGCGCGAAAGGCTGCGCTTCGAGGAGGCCTTCGGCCTGCAGGTGGTGCTCGCTCAGCGCCGCCGCGCTCTCGGCGAGATGCCTGCCATCGCCCGTCCGCCGAGGGACGACGGGATCCTCGCCTCGTTCGATGCGCGCCTGCCCTTTGCGCTGACCGCCGCCCAGCGTCGCGTGGGCGAGGAGATCGGCGAGGACCTCTCCCGTGATCACCCCATGCACCGGCTCCTGCAGGGCGATGTCGGCAGCGGCAAGACGCTCGTGGCCCTGCGTGCCATGCTGCAGGCCGTCGATGCCGGCTCCCAGGCGGTGCTGCTGGCCCCCACCGAGGTTCTCGCCCAGCAGCACCATCGCACCATCACGTCGCTGCTGGGATCCCTCGCCGACCAGGGGCTGCTCGGCGGTGAGGAGCAGGCCACCCGCGTCGCACTTCTCACCGGCTCGCAGGGTGCCGCGCGCCGGCGGCGCGAGCTGCTCGACATCGCCTCCGGCGAGGCGGGCATCGTCGTGGGCACCCATGCGCTGCTCGAGGAGAACGTCGAATTCGCCGATCTGGGCCTGGTGGTCGTCGACGAGCAGCACCGCTTCGGCGTGGAGCAGCGAGCCGTCCTGGCGTCGCGGGGGACCGGTGCCGCGGGGAGCCGAGGATCGAGGCCGCACGTCCTCGTCATGACCGCCACGCCCATCCCGCGCACAGTGGCGATGACGGTCTTCGGCGATCTCGACGTGAGTGTCCTCGACGAGCCGCCACCGGGCCGCGGTCGCATCTCGACGCACGTCGTGGTGCCGCGCGAGAAGCCCGCTCACCTCGCGCGCGCCTGGCAGCGGGTGCGCGAGGAAGTGGCCGCCGGGCGCCGCGTGTACGTCGTCTGCCCGAGGATCGGCGACGACGCCCCGGCGTCGGCGGACGAGGTGCCCGACGACGGGGTTGCGGACGACGGCACCGGCCAGGGCGCCGGGGAGGATCGACAGGCGGCTCCGACGTCGTCGGTCATCGACGTGGTCGCGGAACTGCGGGAGCGGATCCTCCCCGACCTGCGCATCGGCATGGTGCACGGACGCCTGCCCGCGGACGAGAAGGAAGAGGCGCTGCGGCGATTCGCGCTTCCGGCGACCGATCCCGACGGATATGACGTGCTCGTGTCCACCACGGTGATCGAGGTGGGCGTGGACGTGCCGACGGCGTCGACCATGATCGTGCTCGACGCTGACCGCTTCGGCATCTCCCAGCTCCACCAGCTGCGCGGGCGGGTGGGGCGTGGCGGGGATGACGGACTGTGCCTGCTCGTGACCAACGCCGCGGAGGGATCCGCCGCTCGCGAGCGCCTCGATGCCGTCGCCGCGACGACGGATGGCTTCGTGCTGGCGCGGGCCGATGCCGAGGCTCGCCGCGAGGGCGATGTCCTCGGGACGTCTCAGTCGGGTCGTCGACGTTCCCTGCGCCTGCTCGAGGTGATCCGGGACGAGGACGTCGTGCTTGACGCCCGTGATGCGGCATCGGCGATCGTCGACGCGGATCCTGACCTTGCCGACATGCCCGCGCTGCGCGACATGGTGCGCCGCATCGACGACGACGATCGCGCCGAGTTCCTGGGGAAGGGCTGAGACGGCATGGTGAGGATCGTCGGAGGCGCGGCGAGCGGCAGACGGCTGGCCGTCCCCGACCGGGGCACACGCCCGACCTCCGAGCGCGTGCGCGAGGCGCTGTTCTCCGCTCTGGGCTCCGCGCTGGGGTCCTGGGATGGAGTCCGAGTGCTCGATCTCTACTCCGGTTCCGGCGCGCTAGGCCTGGAGGCGCTGAGCCGGGGAGCGGAGTCGGTCACCCTGGTGGAGCGCGATCGTGGGGTGGTCCGCCTGCTGCGCGACAACGTCGAGCAGGTCGGCCTTTCGGGAGCGCACGTCGTGGTCGCCGACGTGGAGCGCCTGGTCGGCGGAGTCGCGCCTGTCGGGTGCCCCGTCGACCTCGTGCTGCTCGATCCCCCGTACGGCGCCGCCGACGAGACGGTGCGCGGGGTGCTCACGGGGCTGCTGCGACCGGGCTGGCTGCGAGGCGCCGCACTCGGGGTCGTCGAGCGCCCGGTGCGCACCTCGCCGGGGGTGGGGGAGCCGCCCTGGCCCGAGGGATGGGCGCCGGTGCGTCGGAGGGACTACGGCGACACGGCCCTTTGGTACGGTCGGGTGGATTCAGGCGAGAGTGCGTGAGGAGGGCAGCCCATGCGCATCGCCGTCTGCCCAGGTTCGTTCGATCCCTGCACGAATGGCCATCTCGATGTCTTCACCAGGGCCGCGGCTCTGGCGGATCGCGTCATCGTGGCCGTCCTCATCAACCGCTCCAAGTCCAGCCTCTTCACCGTGGACGAGCGCATCGAGATGCTGCGGGAGGTGGTGGCACCCCTCGGCAACGTCGAGGTGGATTCCTTCTACGGCCTCCTCGTGGACTACTGCAAGGACCACGACGTCCAGGCGATCGTCAAGGGCCTGCGGGCGGTGAGCGACTTCGACTACGAGCTGCAGATGGCGCAGATGAACTACCGCCTGGCCGGCGTGGAGACGCTCTTCGTGACCACCAATCCCCTCTACAGTTATCTCTCGTCGAGCCTCGTCAAGGAAGTGGCCAAGCACGGCGGTAGCGTGGCCGGGCTCGTGCCGGACACGGTTCTCGCCCGGCTCACTGACAAGATGGCGTCCGACGCCTAACCGGGAGGAGCGCCGACGTGGAGGTCGAGGAGAGGCTCGAAGAGCTCACGCAGATGGTCGAACAGGCGAAGGCCGTTCCGCTGTCGGCGTCGTGCATGGTCAACCGCGCGCAGGTGCTGGACCTCATCGAGGACATCCGCGATGCGCTCCCGTCCTCCCTGGACGCCGCGGACCAGCTCCTCGCCGAGCGGGAGTCCGTGGTGGCCGAGGGTCGTCGTGAGGCCGACCGGATCATCGCCGAAGCCCGCGAGGAGCAGTTCCGCATGGTGTCCCAGCATGAGGTCTACCTCGTCGCCGTGGCCGAGGCCGAGGCGCTCCGTCGGGAGACCGACGACGAGGTCACCCGCATGCGCCAGGAGACTGACGACTACATCGACGCGAAGCTCGCCAGTTTCGAGATCATCCTCAACAAGACCCTGACCGCCGTGGAGCGCGGCCGCGACAAGATTCGCGCCGAGTCCTCGATGCAGGAGTTCGACGGAGGCGACGAGCCGCTTCCCGAGTAGCGGGACTTGGTGAGGGCGGTGGCTCCGCCCCCGGTTCCTGCCCGGCGGCCCCCGGTGGTCCGGGTGCCGTATCCTTCTCGTCAGGCCGGTCCACGTGGCCGAGGGCCTCAGTAGTCGCCATCGGAGGAGCCCTGACCACCCCGGACCCGCGCTCACCCTTCGCGATCGACGTTCGCGACCTCGGGCGCCGGGCGGGGTCCATGGTCGAGGCAGTCCGCACGGTGCCGGCTCCCGAGGGTCTCGGCGTGGCACTGGCCCGGGTGCCCCCCGGTGCCGAGATCGAGCTGGTCCTGCGGCTCGAGTCGGTGGTCGAAGGGGTCCTCGTCACGGGAACAGCGGAGTATGAGGTCGTCGGCGAATGCGCTCGGTGCCTCGACCCGGTGTCCTACGACGAGGAGGCCGAGTTCGCCGAGCTCTTCGTCTATCCGGCTACGGACGCACGTGGCCGCGAGATCGACGAGGGCGAGGAGGATGAGGAGGCGCCGAGCCGGATCGAGGGCGACATGGTCGACCTCGAGCCGCTGGTGCGAGATGCGGTCGTCCTGCGACTGCCGATCGCACCGCTGTGCCAGGAGAACTGCCCGGGGCTCTGCGCGACATGCGGGGAGCGCCTGGAGGATCCAGGGCACGTGCACGAGGAGATCGATCCCCGATGGGAGGCCCTCGCCAGGCTGGCGCGGGAGTCCCGGGAGTCGAGCACGCAGACCGAGACGCACGACGATCAGGAAGAGGGCAGCTGACGTGGCCGTTCCCAAGCGCAAGACCTCGCGTTCCAACACCCGGCATCGCCGGTCGCAGTGGAAGGCGGCGGCGCCCACCATCGTGACCTGCGCGCGGTGCCGGGAGAAGAAGGCGGCGCATACCGTGTGCCCGACCTGCGGCACCTACGCCAAGCGGCGCGTGCTCGACGTGTGACCCGTGCTCACGCCGGGAGGTTCCCCCCAGTCCGCGGCGCGGCAGGTCGGCCTCAGCGAGGGCGCAGCCGCCGCTGAGCGGATCTCGCTGGTCGCGGAGGCGGTCGCGCGTGCCGCGGGGGAAGCCGACCGCGCCGAGCGCCTGAGATCAGACACCCCTCTGGCGGTCCTGGGAATCGACTCCCTGGGGCTGCTGTGCGTGGCGGATCTCCTCGAGGAGTCCGGATGGCGCCTGCCTGACGACGCGCTGCGGACCACGTCCACCGTGGGCGACCTCGCGGACGCGCTCGCCCCCGCGGAGGGCAGGTGAGTCCCCGCCGCGCCGGAGCGCCGCCGTCGTCGGTTGACGGGGGCCCGGTGGATCGCGAAGCCCTCCAGCGTCGCCTCGGCGTGACGCTGGATCCCGCCCTCCTCGACCTCGCACTCACGCATCGGTCCTTCGCCTACGAGAACGGCGGCATCCCCGACAACGAGCGACTGGAATTCCTCGGCGACTCCGTCCTCGGTCTCGTCATCACCGAGTCCCTCTATCGCACCCACCCCGACCTCCCCGAGGGCCAACTGGCGAAGATGCGCGCGGCCGTGGTCAATGCGCGAGCGCTGGCGGGCGTTGCCCGCGACCTCGGCCTCGGTGCCGCACTGCGACTGGGTCGGGGAGAGGAGTCGACCGGCGGGCGCGACAAGTCCTCGATCCTCGCCGACACCCTCGAGGCCGTCATCGGCGCCGTCTACCTGCAGTGCGGCGTCTCCACGGCCACCGAGGTCGTGCACGCCCTGTTCGACCCGCTCGTCGGCGAATCCGCCCTCCTCGGCGCCGGTCTGGACTGGAAGACCTCGCTGCAGGAACTCGTCGCCCTCGGGGGACTCGGCCCGGTGGAGTACCTCGTCGAAGAGTCCGGGCCCGACCACGCCAAGCGCTTCATCGCGCGTGTCCGCGTGGGGGATGCGGTCTTCCCGGAGGGCGCGGGCGGATCCAAGAAGGAGGCGGAGCAGGAGGCGGCGGCGGCGGCGTACCGTGCGCTGGAGGCCACCGCCGATGCCTGAACTGCCCGAGGTGGAGGTCGTGCGCCGCGGGCTCGATCCCTATCTGCGCGGGCGCGTCATCGCCGAGGTGTCGGTGCGCCATCCACGCTCGGTGCGCCGTCACGAGTCGGGACCGGAGGGCCTGCCGCACGATCTGGTGTCAGCTCGCATCCGGTGCGCGAGCCGCCGGGGCAAGTACCTCTGGCTGCCGCTGGAAGGCCATGACCGGGCACTGGTGGCGCACCTCGGCATGAGCGGGCAGCTCCTGCTGCCTCGACGGGATGCGCCCGAGGAGCCCCACCTGCGCGTGTCGATCCGATTCGCGCGCGGTGCTCGCGACCTACGCTTCGTCGACCAGCGGATGTTCGGGGGGCTCCACGTCGACACGCTCGTGGAGGACGGCAGCGGCGGTCGGGTGCCGAGCACCGTCGCACACATCGCCCGGGATCCGCTTGACCCGCGATTCGACGACGCCGCCTTCATCCGCGGGTTGCGTCGAAGGTCGTCGGGGATCAAGCGATGCCTGCTCGACCAGACGCTCGTGTCGGGCATCGGCAACATCTACGCCGACGAGGCGCTGTGGCGCTCGCGCCTGCACTACGACCGTGAGGCGCGGCTGCTCCCTGCCGCTCGTGTCCGCGAGGTCCTCGGGCACGTGCGCGATGTCATGTCGGAGGCCCTCGCGCAGGGGGGCACGTCCTTCGATTCCCTCTACGTCAACGTCAACGGGGAGAGCGGATGGTTCGACAGGGCGCTGGACGCCTATGGCCGGGAGGGTGAGCCCTGCCGGCGGTGCGGCCGCCCCCTCGTCCGCGATGCCTTCATGAACCGCTCGTCGTACCGCTGTCCCCGGTGCCAGCGCACGCCGCCCGCGCGGAATTGACGCCGGAGGCCGCGCCCTGCCACCCTGGGTCCGCCCTCGGGCGGCACCGTGGACCGCCCCGATCATCCTGTCGAGGGGGAGTCATGGCCAAGGCGCTCTACGGCCACATCGGTGCGGATGCGCATCTCCTGGCTGAACTCACGCGCCTGCGTGCCCGGGTGCGCGAACTCGAGGCCGAGGTGGCGGGGCTGCAGGCCCTGCTCGCCCATGAGGACGACCTTCGCGCCACGGACCTCGAGCCGGCATCCCTGGTTTCCCCCGTCTAGAGCCCGTCCGGCGAGCGGATCGACGGCTCGCGGTGGTGGCGCGGGTAGGGTGACGTCAGGCCCGGCCACGTCATGCCGGGACACCACACGGGAAGGTCGGGCGGGCGTGCACCTGAAGAGCCTCACGCTGCGGGGCTTCAAGTCGTTCGCGTCCGCGACGACGCTGGCCTTCGAGCCCGGCGTCACCTGCGTGGTGGGTCCCAATGGCTCAGGCAAGTCCAACATCGTCGATGCCCTCGCGTGGGTCATGGGCGAGCAGGGAGCCAAGTCGTTGCGCGGCGGGGCGATGGCCGATGTGATCTTCGCGGGCACCGCGGGACGCGCGCCGCTGGGCCGTGCCGAGGTCGCCCTCACCATCGACAACACCGATGGCGCCCTCCCCATCGAGTACACCGAGGTCACGATCTCGCGCACCCTCTTCCGCAACGGAGGCTCGGAATACGCCATCAACGGCACGCCCTGCCGGCTGCTCGACATCCAGGAGCTGCTGTCCGACTCGGGGATCGGCCGGGAGATGCACGTGATCGTGGGCCAGGGGCAGCTCGACACCATCCTGCACGCCACCCCGGAGGACCGCCGCGGCTTCATCGAGGAGGCGGCCGGCGTCCTCAAGCACCGCAAGCGCAAGGAGAAGGC
>CAIVWG010000260.1 GCA_903909555.1 uncultured bacterium
CGATCTCCGCCGTGCATCGACGAGCTGCCGCTTCTCGATGAGGCGTACCAGGCCACGCGCGACAAGGGCGTCGCGTTCGTCGGGCTCAACAGCCTGGACGACCCCATCGCCGCAGCGGGCCTGCTGGCGACCAGCCGCTACCGCAGCATCGACGATCGCACCGGAAAGCTCCTCGCCTCCATTCCGGGGATCCCGCCGAGCGGGCTGCCGAGCACCGTCATCCTCGATCGCCAGGGCCGCATCGCCGCGACGATCATCGGCCCCATCGCCCCGGGACAACTCGAGCCGCTCATCGAGCGCGTGCTCGCCGAGTCCTAGGCCGCCAGCCGGTCGGCGAGGGCACGTCCCAGCGAGTCCCCCGACACCCACGCGGCCTGGGTGCGCGGGCCACGCGCCCAGGAGTCCCCGGCAGCGCCGACGACTCCGTCGAGGACGTGGTCCTCGTCGCGCGAGCGCGTCGGCCGCGCGTAGGTCCAGCGCTTCACGGTGAACCAGTCGGGGTCCACGCCGGCGACGATCTGGTGGAGTGCGGAGAGCATCGCGGGAGCCGCCGCGGCCGGGTCTCTCAGGTGGGCCGCGGCGAGCACCGGCGTCGAGTGCGCGACGAGGACGGGCGCATCGTCTCCACGGCGCCGCCCGTCATCCGCGACGAAGGTGAGCACGGCGTCGTCGTTGACGAAGACGCCGTCGAGCGGACCCCAGGTCCGGCCGTCGTACACCGCGGTGAGGGACATGACCGGCTCCCAGGTGGGCGAGTGCTCCAGCGCATCGCGCACCGGACCCGCCGGTGCCAGCGTCAGCATCTGCGGATCGGGTCCGCACAGCGCCGCGGCACGGTAGTCGGCGCCGTCCACGCGCACGCCCCCCGACCCGATCTCGACGGGACCCGCGATGTCCACCGGATGGCGCACGTCGACGAGATCGGCGGGGAGCCGTGATGCGAGGTCCACGACGAGCGAGCGCATCCCACCGGGGGCGGCGTACCTCATGGGCCCGAGCTTCGGCCCGATGATGCCCGCCGCGTCCGCCACGTGGAACGTGTCGGTCCATTCGCGGGCAACGCCGCGCGCGACCCAGTCCCGCACGACGGCGACGAAGGCCGGGTCGTCGGCGGTGAGGTAGGAGGCGCCCACATCGACGACGCGGCCGTCCCACGGGGTCCCAGAGTCGCGCAGGGTCTGCGTCGCCAGGCGGCCGCCGATCGCACGACCCCGGTCGAGCACGTCCACGGAGATCCCGCGCGCTGCCAGCGCGCGGGCACACGCGATACCGCTGATCCCGCCGCCGATCACCGCGACGTCCGCCATGAGTCTCCCTAGCGGAGCGTCGGATCGCAGTCGACGATGAATGAGGCGCAGCGCTCGGCCTCGTCGTCCTCGCGGATGGCGGCCGCTGCTCGCTGCAGGGCGATGAGGCAGCGCAGGAACCCGCGATTCGGCTCATGGGACCAGGGCACCGGACCGTGGCCCTTCCAGCCGTTGCGGCGCAGGGCGTCCAGGCCCCGGTGATAGCCCACCCGCGCGAAGGCGTAGGACTCGACCACGCGACCGTCGTCCCACGCCGCATCCGCGAGTGCCGCCCACGCGATGCTGGACCTCGGATGGCGCCGGGCGACGTCGTAGGGGTCGGCACCGCCCTCGAGTTCGGTACGCGGGGCCGGATCGTCGGGAAGGAGGGTCGGAGGCGGTCCTCCCAGCAGGTTCTCGTGCACGCTCACGCCTGCATCCTGCCCTACCCGAGCTCGAACGTCGTGTTGCCCCAGATGCGGTCCAGCGGGAGCGCCCGGACGGGGCCTCGATACATCCGCGTGCAGGTGTACCCCCCGGTGAACCCCAGGGACTCGACCAGCGACACCGCGGCTTCGTGCACCCCAGGCACGTCGATCGCGAGGTCCTCGCCCCAGGCCAAGGCCGCGATCGCGCCGGCACCGAGAAGCGCCCCCGCCGCCGACTCGTCGTGCGCGAAGAGGGGGCCGATCCGCCCGCCGCCTCCCACGACCGGTCGCACCGTGGCATAGCCCGCCAGGGTGCTGCCACGTCGTACGACGAAGGTGCGTCGGGGCGACGCAGGGTCGATCCACGCGCGGACGAAGCGCTCCCGGCGGGCAGGGACGTGCTCGGCGTCGTACGCGACGACGTCGTCGAAATCGGCTTCCGTGAGGGGGTCCACCGCGGCCGCGTCGCCGGCGAGCGCGGCGGACGCGATGGCGGTACTGCCGGTGAATCGGGTGATCGGGTATGCCGCCTCATAGCCGAGCGAGGCGTACGTCGGGATCTGGGCGGCGACGGCGTCCAGGCCGCTCGACCGTCGGCCGGCGTGCGCGAGCGCCGCGTCGAAGAGCGCATGGCCGATGCCGCGCCCGCGCAGGTCGGGCTCGACGATGTAGTACCCCACGAACGCATAGGTGTCGTCGTAGCGGACCGCGCTCACCGAGCCCACCGGTCGGCCTGCTTGCCACGCGAGCAGGAAGCCGTCGGGATCCGACCGGTGGAAGGCGTCGATGTCGTCGACACCCGAGCCCCAGCCCTCGCGCAGGGCCCACTCCTGCAGGAGCCGCACCTCATCTCGCGACGCCGTGTGAATGAGAACCATGGCGCGTGCGCCGCCGTTGGACGCGTGCCGCTAGGTGATCGAGGCGGCGTAGATCTCGTCGATCGTCGCCTGGAGAGTCGCGGTGAACTCCGCGTCGCTCTGCTGAGCGGTCAGCCCCTCGGAGAGAGCGCGAGAGAAGCTCGCGATCATCCCGTGGTTGGCGGCGAGCATGTCGCAGGCATCGTCACGGGAGTAGCCGCCGGAGAGGGCGACCACGCGCAGGACCTTTGGGTGGTCGATGAGCACCTTGTAGAAATCGTTGTGGCTGGGCAGCGAGAGCTTGAACATCACCTGCTGGCCATCGGGGACGCTGTCGAGACCGGCGAGCAGCGCGGCGCGCAGGAGCTCCTCACTCTGCGCCTTGTCGTCGCTCTTGATGTTCACCTCGGGCTCGATGATGGGCACGAGGCCGTGGCCGAGGATCTGCAGGCCGACCTCGAACTGCTGGTCGACGACGGCCTGGATACCGGCGGGGTTGGCGTGGTTGATGACGGAGCGCATCTTGGTGCCGAAGACGCCCTTGCTCGCGGCCCGCGCGCACAGATCGTCGAGGTGCGGCATCGGCTTCATCACCTGGGCGCCGTTCACCTCGTCTGCGAGGCCGAGATCCACCTTGACGAGGGGGACAACTCGCTTGACGTCCCACAGGTAGGACGGGGTCGGCTGGCCCTCGATATCGCGGTCCATCGTCATCTCGAACAGGATCGCCGCGATCACCTTCTCGCCATTGAAGGCGGGGTTGGTGATGATGCGGGAGCGCATGGCATGGACCAGGTCGAACATCTCCGCGTCGCCGGAGTACGAGCTCTCGTCGATCCCGTAGAGCTTGAGCGCCTTGGGGGTGCTGCCCCCGCTCTGGTCAAGTGCAGCAATGAAGCCCTTGCCGCTGCCCATCTGGTTGCGCATGTCGGTGTTCATTTGAGGTACTCCCGTGACGTGGTGGTGGCCCGACCCTATCGGCCGCGGCGAGGCCACCCCGTTCCGGTTCGGTTACCCACCGGTCACATCCGGCATGTCCGGCAGGCCGTCACTGCTGCGCAGCCGCCACACGGAGGGGACGAGCAGGGACCCCGCGATGGCAGCCGCCGCGACA
>CAIVWG010000261.1 GCA_903909555.1 uncultured bacterium
CCTCGTTCTTTGGGCGTAAAGCGCCGATTATTGACGCTTTACGCCCAAAGAACGAGGATTCACCGCGAGCCAGCATCGCAGTGACCATGTCATCGTCGGCGGGCCCGGCCGCCGACTCGATCCTGTTGTCGGCCGGGGAGTCCGCGGTGATTCCCGATGAGCGCGACAGCCTGGCGGCGCTCGAGGACTGCGCCGTGCTTCTGACGGTCGCCCTGGCATCCAGGCTCAGCTGGAGGCGCTCCCGCGATGTTCGCTAGTCGAGCGCGGCCTGGAGTTTCGCGCGCTCCTCGGGGGTCCACGGTCGGGAGGCACGCATGGCGTGGTTCCGCACGACGCCGACGGACGTCGCGACTGCCGCGACGTCGCCTCCGGGCAGCCACACCTGCTCCTGGGTGCGCACGCTGGAGTTGCCGACCTGCTCGAGCGCGCAGGTCACCGTGATCTCCTGCGTGCCGAGGGGGATCTCCGCGCGGAAGTCGATCTCGATGCGCGCGATCACCATGTCGAGGTAGGTGTCCCCCAGCACATCTCTCATGAGCTGGTCGCGCGCGATCTCGAGGTAGCTGAGGAAGACGGAGTTGTTGACGTGCCCGAGGGCGTCGAAGTCCCTCCAGCGCACGGTCACGGGCACCTCGGCGCTCCTCGGCATGGCCGCAGGGTATCGGGCACCACACGGCCAGCGATTCGCATGCCGCCCTGCGCAGCAGTCGAGCAGATCCCCCCGCGACCGCCGACCGGGCTGTGCCACGATGGCCTTTCCGAGCGCCCACCCCGGCCGAGCGGTGATCGAGAGGCGGACCGATGGCCCTGCACCACCGACGACTCCGCGCCGTCGTAGGCGTGACCGCAGCGGGGCTGACCCTCGCCTCCCTCGCCGCGGTCCCGGCGGTGGGAGCGCCCGGGCCGGTCACCCCGAGCCGCGTCCTCTCCGTCGGCTACGTCGAGGTCGGCAATGCCGGCAACGCTGCCGACCCGGCGACCGGCTTCGGCGCGGTCGCGGAGGACTTCCGCCTGTCGCGCAACGCGATCACGATCGGCCAGTACGTGAAGTTCCTCAACTCTGTGGCCCGCAAGGCCGACAAGCGCGGGCTCTACAACCCGAAGATGGCCACCGATCTCACGGTCGCGGGGATCCGGCAGACGCGCAAGGGTGACCGCTACCACTACTCGGTGATCGAGCCCCAGGGCGCGGTGCAGACTCCCGCCGCGACCGGCGCCGACCGTCCCATCACCTACGTCAGCTGGTTCGATGCGGCCCGGTTCGTCAACTGGCTGAGCAACGGCCAGCCCCACGGGAGGCAGAACCACCTCACCACCGAGCGCGGCGCCTACGACCTCCTCCAGCCGGCCGCCCGAGAGGGCTACGCGGTCCCCTTGAGCGCGATCAACCCCAACACCGGCGAGCCACCCACGCATCGCATTCCCACCGAGAACCAGTGGTACAAGGCCGCGTACTTCTCCCCCGAGCTCAACGCCGGTGCCGGCGGCTACTTCCCGTTCGCCACACAGTCCAGCTCCCCGCCCGGGAACTCCCTCGACGACACCCCGGGGCAGGCCAACTACACGTGGGCAGGCGTCATCACGATCACGCGCGCCATGGCCCTCGACCTCAACCAGAACTTCCTCACGGATGTCGGGGCGTTCACCGGGACGCCGGGTCCGTTCGGCACCTTCGACATGAACGGCAACGTCTGGGAGTGGAACGACGCCGACGGGGCGGCCTCGGGCGTGCGCATCCTGCGCGGCGGCGGATGGACGTCGTACTACACCTACCTGCAGTCCACGTACCGTCTCGGCAGCGCACCGAACGGGTCGAGCTCCAACGGCGGGATGAGGCTCGCGAGCCGGCTCAGCCCGGCTGCGTCCCCTCACTATGAGCTCGTCACCGTGGGCGACCCCGGCAATGAGGACGACGTGACGGGTTACGGAGGCGTCGCTGACACCTTCTCGATCGGCCGGTACGAGGTCACCATCGGCCAGTACGCCGACTTCCTCAACGCGGTCGCGCGCGACGACACCTACGGCCTGTACGACGCGAACATGGCGAGCATGAAGAACAGCGCCGGAATTGCGCGGACGGGCAGTCCCGGGTCCTACGCGTACGCCCCAGTCGACAACTTCGGGGACAGCACCAACCGGCCGATCACCTACGTCAACTGGTTCGATGCGGCGAGGTTCGCCAACTGGATGGCGAACGGCCGACCGACCGGTGCCCAGGGCCCCACGACGACGGAGAACGGCACCTACCCGCTCAACGGCGCCACCCGTGGCACGGCGGTCGCCCGCAATGCGCTGAACCCCAACACCGGATCGGCGCCGACGTTCGCCATACCCACCGAGGACGAGTGGTACAAGGCGGCGTACTACTCCCCCGACCTGAACTCCGGCGCGGGCGGCTACTACCTCTACGCGACGCAGTCGGACACCGGCCCCGGCAACGCGATCGGGTCCGCCCCCAACCAGGTCAACTACATCGACGACTTCAGCGGGTCGAACACCTACTCGGTCACGCAGAGGCCGGCGTTCACCATGGATCAGAACTACCTCACCGACGTCGGCTACTTCCGCCAGAGCCCGAGCCACTACGGGGCCTTCGACCTCAACGGCAATGTCTACGCCTGGAATGACCTCGACGGGGCTCAGGGCGTCGTGCGAGGCCTGCGCGGCGGCTTCTGGTTCGCCGGCCCGCCGGCCATCCAGTCCACGACGTTCGCTCAGGCGGGCGTGGGGCGTGAGGCGAACGACACCGGGATCCGCGTGGTCCGGCTGTCACAATTGTGAGACCTGCCGCGTGCCCGTGGGGTCCGTGAAAGCCTCGAGAGACACAACCCTCGAGGAGGACCTATGCAACGCACTCGCCCACGGACGATGACGACAAGGATCGTCGCCTCCCTGGCCGTCGCCGGGCTCGCGGTCGGCACGATCGCGACCGCTACCGCGGCCCCCATGCCCGAGACATCAGGATCCGCATCCTGGGTCAGCGGCCGGATCCTCGGCGACCACTCCGGGATGCAGGTCGCCGTGGTGAGCGAGGAAGGCATGCTCACCCGCGGCTCGCTGGATGCCAATGGCACGTTCAAGATCAAGGTGGCCCGCTCCGACAAGCCCGGCCACGGACTGCTCCTGATCCAGCCCGATGGCAGCGCCTACGGCCCGGTCATCCTCGCGCACACGAAGAAGAAGGCGTACTCGCAGATGACGGAGCAGACCGGCGCACTCGGGCCGATCAAGCTCATCAAGGGATCCGGTGAGGTCAAGGGATACGGCGAGGTGCAGAAGAAGCTGGACTCCTCCGAGTACAGCACCGAGAGCTCGATCCGCATCCGCAACGGCAAGCCCGCCGGCCTCCCGCTCCTGTTCAAGGCGGTGTTCGGCAAGAAGGGCGAAGTCATCAGCGAGTGCGTGGACGATCCGTGGCCGGCGCCGCCGAGCGGCGAGGGCGAGGGCTACGAGCTCGTCGATCAGCTCTACAAGCAGGTCTGGGGCAATCGCACGATGTCACGCGAGGAGTGGGACGCCATCACGTTCCCGCCCACGTGGATGTTCTGGATGAAGAACGCGCCTCGCGAGGTGGCTTCGGAGAGCGGCGAGTTCATGAAGAGCCCCGAGTGCCCCACGGACGGCCTGTGGTCCTACTCGGAGTTCTTCGGGTACGAGTTCATGAACCTCACCAACCTCGTCGAGTTCAACCAGCCCCTCAATGAGGAGGGCACCTGGACGAGGTCGGTCGTGTGGAAGTACCACCGGCTGAACTACGCCGCCGGCAGCCAGATCTGGTACGTCCAGGATCCCGAGGGCACGCGCTACCTGATCGTCTCCCGCGATCCGGACCGGACCGTGGAGAACCCGGTCCTCATGCCCGGCTGGTCGATGTCCAAGCGCTACACCCTCACCGAGGACTTCACCTACGACCTCTTCGGCAACGACATCGCCAACATCCGGGGCGACAACGGGGACTCCTTCCAGGGGTGCCCGACCTGTGCCCTGCCCGATTTCGAGTCCATGTCCTAATCGGGGTGCCGTGAGGGCTGCTCCACCCCGTGCCGTATGCTGGCGGAAGCCGCAAGGCCAGCGCGGGGTGGAGCAGCTCGGTAGCTCGCTGGGCTCATAACCCAGAGGTCGCAGGTTCAAATCCTGCCCCCGCTACAGATTGAACTTTCAACTGAATTGCACTTTGTGACCGAGGGTCCCCGACGAGAGTCGGGGGCCCTTCGTCATGTCCGTGACGAGGTCCGGTCCCCTGCCCCTGCGTTGAGTGGCGGGTGCCCAGGATTGCGTGAGCCAAATGCGTCGATGTATCGACCGTCACCTGGCACGACAGCGCAACAAATGCGGGCCAAAGGACCGGCACCGCCCCCGTTGGGGCTGGCGTAGGTGGGCTGTGGGGGGCGCCGGGTAGGTGCCTACCAGATCATGACCATTCCCCTCCATTACGACGAAACCCCCTGACTCAACGGCCAGCAATCCTTCGCGCCGGCAACATCGCCCTCATCGAGCGCGGGTGCCTGTGGAGGAATCTTCCGCGGAAGATTCCTGCCGATCCCCTTCTCCCAGCCCAAGGCTGACAACCCCGAGCTCACAACCTCACCTGTGGCGTTCCGCAGGAGGACGTTGAGCCTGCACCGGGGTCCACTAGCATCAATATTGATCATGGTCTGATCACATTCGCCGAGAGGTCCCCCTGAGATGAGTTCCCACGCGTCCCGCATCCGCCCTGCCCGCTCGCGCAGTCGGCGGCAGCGCCTGGCCGCGGGGGCTGTCCTCGCCACCACCGGCTTGCTCGGCACCTACATGGCAGCCCTGCGACCC
>CAIVWG010000262.1 GCA_903909555.1 uncultured bacterium
GAGTACCCCGACTGGCAGGTCGCCTTCGCCCCGGAGGCAGGGGAGGGCAGCATCCAGGCGCTCGTGGAGGAGCACGGCCGCGTCCAGGCCCTGTGGTTCCCGTTCACGAGCACCCCCGTGGTGCAGCACTTCACCGAGGAGGGCTACGTCGACGGACCGCGCGTGACGGAGCCGCTTGCTGTGCGGCTGTCGCCGGATCTGCCCGCCGCGTTCACGGCCGCGTACACCCGGTCACTGTCGCACCTGCCGTGGCTCACTCCCCTGGTGGAGCGGGCCGTCCTCAAGGAGATGCGGCACCTGTCGCCACCGGACCATGAATGGCACGGCACCTCCGGCAACATGCTGCTGTACGTCCAGCACGACACCCTGCGCGTGGTGAGCCTCGCGTACGCGGTCCACGTTCACCGTGACGAGGTGCAGTCCACGGTGCACGCGCTGGCGACGACGTTCGACGACATGCTGCACCAGTACGCCCGTGCTGGCCATCACCCCATCAACAGCTGCCTCGAGATGCGCGTCACGGATGTGGACCGGAGCACGCCTGGCTACCTCTCGCCCGCCGCCGCGCGCCACGGCTCGGAGCGGGTCGTCTGGTTCGACGTCGTGACCACGTCCGGGACCCCGCTCGCCTGGGAGTTCTACGCGCAGTTCGAGGCCTGGCTGTGGGAGCGCTTCCCGGACGCACTGTGCCCGGAGTGGTCCAAGGCCTGGGCCGTGTCGGCCGCGGGGCCGTGGACCGATCCGGCCATCCTCGACAGGGTCCGTGAAGCCGTACGCCCCGCGGTCGAGACCTGGGATGGTCTCGACGCGCGGGGCGTCTACGGCTCTGCCCTGCTGGACCGCCTGAGGGGGTCCCGCTAGACGGTCTTGAGGGCCGTCAGGTGGTAGCGCTGGGTCGCGAGCAGCGACATCGTGATCGCGGTGGAGATCTGGGCGTCGGAGAACGTGAACTTCTTGTACTTCGGGACGAACTTGTTCAGCTCGGTCTCGATGATCGCGAAGCCGTTCTGGCTCCAGATGGAGATCTCGTCGGCGGAGTCCTGGTAGACCGCACCGTCGGGCATCTCCTCGATGATCTGCACGTCCTCGTTGATGATGAAGGAGGTCATGCCGTACTGCACGGGACCCTCCCTCACCGTGATGACGACCTTGGTCTCGCCCACGACGTTGCCGTTGGCATCACGGATGTAGTGCTTGTGAGAGCCCTCGCACGACTTCGCCTTGGCGACGAGATCGGTCCAGGCATCAAACGCCTGCTCGCCGTCGGGGTACTGGTACAGGTGCTCCTGGAAGTCGATGTAGTGGCCTTCCTTCGACTGCTGGAACTCCATGAAGGAGTAGCCGTAGGAGGAGGACTTGAAGCCCTTGATGGTCTTGTCGCGGGTGAAGCACTCCTCGGGCTTCACGCCGGTGTCCTTGACGATGACCTCGGGGTTGAGGACCTTGCCGAGCCACGGCGGGCCCCAGGACTTCTTCACCAGGGCCTGCTTGATGCCCTCCGTGTTCAGGGTGACGTACTCCTTCTCGGCTGCCGAGGCCTGGGTGGCCAGGGCGAGCGGAAGGGCAAGGGCGGCCAGGACGGCGATGGCACGGCGCATGATTCCTCCGTTGGGGGGCCCTGCTGAGAGGGCAGTTGTGAGAGAGGCTAGCAGGGATCCCGAGGGGGTCGCCTCCCTCGTGGACAGGATCAGCTGAAGCCCTCGGGGGCGAACAGGGTCTGGTAGCAGGTCACCGTCTGGCCGATGAGTTCGGCGGTCTCCTCGTCGGGGGTGCCCTTCTCTGCCGTGCTGGCCTGAGCGGCGAGGTCGTCGGCGCTGGCGAGGCCCTCGAGGTCCATGCCGGTGCCGTACCAGACCGCGAGCACCGACAGTCCCGGTCCCTCGACGAAGCCGAGGATGGCGTGCTTGCCCTCGTCGTCGGTGCGGACGTCCACGAGCTGGGAGACCTTGAACTCCGGGCGAATCGCGGCCTTGATCGCCTTGGCCTGGGACGGCGCGGCCTCATCGCAGAGCACCGCGAGGATGGTGCTCTGGGACGGCTCGGGGGACGGCGACCCCGCGTCATCGCCTGATTCCGACTCCGGGGCCCCGGAGCTCGAGCCCGGGTCGCCGGCCGAGCCGGACTCGGCCGCGGAACCTGATGCGGAGGCGGACGTCGCGTCGGAACCCGCGGGCGTGGACGAGCAGGCGGTGAGGACCAGGGCCGCGGACGCGATCACCCCGAGGGTCACGGCAACAGAGCGCTTCATGGGCGCCAGCCTACGTCGCCCCCTGAGCCCCCTTCTCGCTCGTCGCCGCCGGCCGCCACCGTTCCCAGTCAGTTCCCAGCCCTCCCCCTGGCCTCATCGGAGCCCGCTGGGCCACACTGAACACGTGGACATCAGGCAAGGATCTCGCCGGCCGCTCGCGGCCGCCGTGACGGCGGTGCTCGTCGTCGTGGGAGTCCTGCTCGCCACCGCGGCCCCCGCCTCGGCCAACGCCGAAGTCCTGCGGGCGCGGATCCACGCCCGGGTGGCCGTCATCATGGACGACGCCGTGAAGTCGGGCCTGTACAGCTCGTCGCAGGAGAAGTACGTCGTCGGCGCCATCCTGCCGGCGAGAGTCGACCCCAAGGATCTCCCCGATCCGATCGAGCGTGCGACGGAGAACGCCTTCTGGGACATCCTCACGGACACCACCGGCTACACCGAGGGTCAGATTCGTCAATGGCTGAGCAACGGATCGACCCTCGAGCGCATCGCCGGATCCGATGAGGAAGCGCTGCACGCCAACCTGTACCGCTGGCTCTCCCGTCCCGTGGCCCAGGCCCAGGCCGAGGGCCGGATCGGCCGCGAGGAGTCCACCCGCCTGCGCGAGGACATCGCCCGCGCCGTCTACCGCCTGCTCGGCCAGCAGGGCGGTGGCGATAGGCCGGTCAACCCGGTCCCCCGCGACAAGGCTGATTCCGCCGTCCTGCGCGACGAGGTTGTTCCGCACCGCAACTGACCCCGATAGGGTCTCCACGTCTGCTCGCCGTGGCCGAGTGCTGTAGGGGGCACTGATCCCGACCGCGACGAGCATCGGCCCCCGGGCCCCCCAGAATGGAGTGGGGGCGCGGGGGCCGATTAACGTTCGGACTGCGTGAGCGCTCCGGACTACAGGAAAACTCCCGACTACACCGAGACTCCGGACTACACCGAGACTCACGACTACATTGAGGACGCGTGACAGGTTGCACACGATCTTGGGTGGTCTCATGATGCGGGTGGTCTCATGATGCGGGTGGTCGCATGATCCTGGTGGTGGATGACGATCCCGCGCTGCGCCAGGTGCTGCATCGCGTGCTCAGCTTCGAGGGCTACACCGTCACCGCCGTCCCCACGGGCCACGATGCCCTCGAGGAGGCGCCGGGTGCCGAGCTCGTCGTCCTCGACCTCGGCCTGCCCGATATCGACGGGCTTGAGGTCTGTCGCCGCATCCGCGCCGCGGGCAGTGACCTGCCGATCCTCGTGCTCACCGCTCGCGGCGACGTGTCCGATCGCGTGGCCGGTCTCGACGCTGGCGCCGATGACTACCTGCCCAAGCCCTTCGACCTCACCGAACTCCTGGCCCGGGTGCGGGCCCTGCTTCGGCGCATCAACCATGCCTCGGACTCCTACTCCCTGGGGGATCTCACCCTCGACATCGCGCGCCACCGCGTCACTCGCGACGGCGAGGAGATCCCGCTGACGAAGACGGAGTTCTCGCTGCTCCAGGTGCTCCTCGCCGCCCAGGGCACCGTGGTCGAGCGCGGCGATCTCATGACCGAGGTCTGGGGCTTCTCCTCGCCCACCCTCGACTCCAACCTCGATACCTACGTCTCCTACGTGCGGCGCAAGACCGAGGCGGGCGGGCGTTCCCGCCTGGTCCACACCGTGCGCGGCGTGGGATTCATCGCGCGCATCGAGCAGTAGCGGCAGCCGGGCATCATGAGGAGCCTGCGCACGACGGTCGCGCTCATCGTGGCGGCCACGGTCGCGCTGTCGGTCCTCGGCCTTGCGGTCGGCGTGTGGTTCCTCACCCGGAGCGCGCTCATGGGCAGCGTGGACGCGTCGCTGGAGGCCCGGCTGCAGGCCGGGGTGTTCCTCGAGAACGCCGAGGACCTGCCCTCGGTGGTCCGTCCCCCGATCAAGGGCCAGCCCACGGTCGTCGCCGACATCGTGCTGTCCGACGGTGACGTCTTCGAGGCGGACCGGGAGTTCTTCGACCTGCCGGCCACCCCCGAGGACGTTGCCATTGCCGACGCTCCCGCCGGGGAGGAGGCCTTCTCCACGCGGGTGGCGCCCAACGGCTCCCAGGTGCGCGTCCTCACGGTGTCCTTGGGGGAGGGCACCGCCGCCCGCGCCATGCGCAGTCTCGACGAGACCAACACGATCCTCGTGGGGCTCGCCTCCATCCTCGCGGTCGTGGGCATCGTCGCCGTGGGCGTCGGCGCGGGCATCGGCGTGCTCGCCGTACGGCGCTCCACCATCCCCCTCGAGGAGGTCGCCGACGCGATGCGCGCGCTGTCGCGCGGCGAGCGGGGGTCCGCCACGGTGGCGAAATCGGGAGCCCCGCGCGAGGTCGTGGACGTGGTCGAAGCCACCAACACCCTGCAGGATGCGCTCGACCGCTCGCAGGCGCAGCAGGAGCGCCTCGTCCAGGACGCCGGACACGAACTGCGCACGCCGCTGGCCTCGCTGCGCGCCAACGTGCAATTCGCCCAGCGCACCGCGCAGGACCCGACCACGCAGGAGTCCCTCGAGGCGGCGAATGCGGAGCTCGACGAGCTCGGTCGTCTCGTCGAGGAACTGCTCGCGCTGGCTGCGCGCGACGAGCCTGTGCGTGAGCCCGTCGATCTCGACCTCGTCGAGGCGGTGAGCATCGCCGGCCAGCGCCTCACCCGGCGCACGGGCCGAACAGTGACCCTCGAAGTGCCCGACCATGCCGTGGTGCGCCGTGTCGACCCGGCCGCGTTCGCAGAAATCATCGGCAACCTCCTGGACAACGCTGCGAAGTTCAGCGACGGCCCCATCATCGTGGTCCTGACGGAGGAGTCCCTGGAGGTGCGCGATGCGGGCCCCGGCATCCCGGAGGAGGAGCGCGCTGCAGTATTCGACCGCTTCCACCGCACCCCCGACGCCCGCGGGGTCCCCGGGTCGGGCCTGGGCCTGTCCATCGTCGCCGATGCGGTCTCCTCCATGGGCGGCACGATCGTCTTGGACGACGCCCCGGAAGGCGGACTCAGCGCGCGGGTGAGCCTCCCGTCGGCGTAGGTCGACCGGGACGTCCCGCGCCCATCGGGCGGGGCAGGGGTTCCCTCGTCAACGTGGAGAACTCGAGTGCCGCGGGCCCCCGCTCGGCGTACCCTGCCGCCCATGAAGCGAGCCCGCATCAGGTCATGGCTCGCGACGCTCGTCGCGGGAACCCTGGCCCTACTCGTCCTGCCCGTGCCAATCACCGGGGGTCTCGGACCAGCGCACGCCCTGGAGTCGAAGACCTACCAGGAGTACGTCGCGGCTGTCACCAGCCTCGCCCAGGGACTGCAGAACTCGACGAGTTGGGGCGTGAACTGCGATGTCGTGAGCGGTGACGACACGGTTCTCGTGCGGGGTTTCCGCAGCGTGGCCGACGCGAGTCTGCGCTACGCCGTGAACTACCCGAACGTCCCTCTTGCCTTCGACACCTTCGGCTATCGCAGCGCCACGCGTTGGATGACGCCGCTCGATGACAGCAGTCCGTATGGCTTCCGTGCGCCACTGCGTCCCAAGATCCTGGCGCTCGCCAAGGCGCCGTCGAACGCCGGCTACGTGTGGGGTCCCTACGCCCCTTGGGTCGACCGGTATTCCGACGTCGACACGTCGGACGGCCTCGCCGAGATGCGCGACACGGTGTACCAGCTCAGCGGACAGGTCGCACTGAACCCCGTCTCGGACTCCCCGGGGCTCACGATCAATTTCGCTCCCCAAGGCGGCCTGGCAGGGAGTTGGTTCCTCACGAAGGTGGAGGGGTCGACGGTGAACTTCTCCACCCTCATCGTCGATGCCAACGGGCTGCTCGCGTCGTCTCGGCACTGGACGATGGTGTCGGGTGTCGAGACGCAGAACACGGAGTGTGCGGTCAACTACCTTGCGACGATCGCGGACTACACGCCGGATCCCGCCGTCACCGTCCCGCTCAAGACGATCGGCCCGGCCGCGTGGCGCGTGTCGAACTCCGTGATCGCCGTCCAGGTCGGCAAGGCGATCCGCAAGGGAGTGAAGGCATCGGGCGAGATCACGCCGTCACGCATCCGCGGGCAGGCCTACATCGAGCTCACCAAGCGCGGGCTGGAGACGACGTGGAAGGTCACTGATCTCGCCAAGGGGGCGAAGATTTCTCTCTCCGATCCCCTAGGGGGAACTGTGGCGCGCTGCATCACGGTGAAGAAGGGCACGTTGCTGTCCAAGCGCTGCTGAACCCAGCTCACAAGGAGTCGCCATGAAGCCTCGTCGCCGCATCACCGTGCTCTCGGGATTGCTGGCCAGCCTGCTCGCGGTGCCCCTGGGCCTGACAGCGGCACAGCCTGCGCAGGCGGCCACGCCGCAGGAGTTCAGCGCGGTGGTCGGAGTCGCCGCCCAGCAATTGCTCTCCTACTTCGACATCGGCTGGCGCATCTCCTGCACGGTGGATGGCGGCACGCTGAACTTCGCGGGCGCGCCGACGGTCGGCCTGGTCGAGGGCACGGGCAGCCAGGAGCAGAGCTATCGGCGGGTGACGCCGTCGTCGTGGATCGGGCAACTCGGCGCAGGTATGCCCTACGGCCTGACTCCAACGAACAAGGTGAAGGTGCTCAAGCGAGCCCAGATGCCCGCCGGGACGGTATACATGTCCGGCCCGTGGGAGCCCTGGGTCGAGCGGTACGCCGACATCGACACGAACGGCGGCTTCGACAAGTCCCGTGAAGGCATCGCGGGATTGGCGCTCGTCATGCAGGTGCCGTCGTGGTACACCCAGCCCGGCGTGACTCTCACCTTCGTCGCTGGCTCGGGGAAGTCCGGGACGTGGACCTTGTCCGCCCCTGGCAAGAGCGCGATCCTCACCCTCGACTCCAATGGCGCAATCGAGACGTCCGTCATCGACGTCAACGGCAGCATCACCGAGTGCCAGATGGAGAACCTCGGGATCATCCCCGTGGTCCCCAAGCCCTCGGGCGTTGGGCCGGTCAAGAGCATCGGTCCCGCGGCCTGGTGGGTGAGCAACAGCACCACCGCCGACCAACTCACCTCCGAGATCGGACAGGCCGTGATCGCGAGCGGTCAATACACGGGGGACCGCGTCCGGGCGCAGACCTGGATATCCCTGGACGCGAAAAACCTCGTAGGGATCTGGAAGGTCGCCAACATCTCGCGGGGCACACGCATCTGGCGCTCGGATCCGCTCGCGGGCATGGTGCAGCGCTGCATCACGGCTCAGAAGGGCAAGGTGTCGGTCTCTGCTTGTTGACCTGGTGGGTGGGTGGTCCAGGTGGCGTGGTGGGGTGATCGGAAGTGCAGTGCGTGGTTGGGGTTTCCGGTGATGTGCCAGTGGTGGTCGTGGGTTTGGTGGTGGTGGTATCGGCAGAGTCCGGTGAGGTTGTCCAGGGTGGTGGGTCCGCCGCGTGAGTGGTAGACGATGTGGTGGATTTCGTCGATGCGTTGGGTGCAGTGGGGGAATCGGCAGTGCCGGTCGCGCATGTGGACGGCGCGGCGGAGGGCGGGGTGGATGGTGCGCGTGGCGGGGAGCATGGCGATGAGTTGGCCGTGCTTGTCCACCAGGAGGGGGCGCAGGGTGGCGTCGCAGGCGAGGTGTTGGACGGTGGTGGCGGTGAGGAGGGTGGCGGGGGTGGCGTAGCGGTCGAGCCAGCCGGCGTGGACGCCCTTCTGGCCTGGGTGGCTGAGCAGGGTGTGCAGGGGGACGGTGACGTGGATGACCGGCCGTGCCCCGTTGAGGGCGGGGAGGGCGAGGTCGCCGGTGTGGGCGGTGGCGGCGTTGAGGATGCGGGCGAGGGCGTCGAGGTTGCGTTCGGAGATCGGGCGGGTATCCCGCTCCCGGGGGCTGCCTGTCCCGTCCGCGTTCCCCTCGGGTGGGGCCACGGCGCGGCGGGCGGATTCGAGGGTGTCGAGGAGGTGCTGGCCGAGGGCGGGGTCGAGGAGGCCGTCGACGCGGACGTAGCCGTCCAGGGTGGGTGAGGCGTGCAGGCGGGTGAGGCGTCGGCGGGCCTGGTCGATGCCCTCGGCGGTGTCGGGGTCGGCGCGGTGGCACAGGGCCCGCAGCTGGGTGTCGAACTGTCGGGGGTCGCAGGCGGTGGCGATCGCGGTCACCTGCTCGTCGACGGCGATGAGGTCCTCGCGCAGGGCGTGGTACTTGGTGAGGATGCCGCGCAGCACCCCCACATGACGCCCCGACACCCTGCCCTCGCGCCACGCGGCGGCCAGGGCGGGGAAGTCGCCGAGCACCTGGGCGTGCCCGATCAGGGACCGCGCCTGGGCGGGGTCGTCGTTGATGCGCCCGGCGATCCACGCCTTCGCGCTCGGAGCGCCGTCGGAGGCCCATTCCCCCGAATCGCAGAACGACCCGGCCAGGCCCGCCGCGACCGCGCCGAGGGCACGCTGCGCGGCCAGCACTCGCAGCACCACCTCCCCACGCACCCCCACCGCATCCC
>CAIVWG010000263.1 GCA_903909555.1 uncultured bacterium
ACGACGCCGTGCCTACGCGAGGGGCCCCGCACCGGAGGGTGCGGGGCCCCTCGCGCGTCCGGGCGCATCGCGCTCGCAAACCGCCGCCGCCCCCGGCTCCGCGGTGCTACGTTCCCTGGCAGGCAACATGCCGTCCTGAGGACGGAAATGGCGGTGGAGAGAGGCGACATGGCGGACGCGACTATGGGCCCGGACGTCGACTGGGACGCACTGCGCAGAGCCGCCGTCGCCGCGCTCCCCCACTCCTACTCTCCGTACTCGAACTTCCCGGTCGGCGTCGCGGGGTTCACCGACGACGGCCGCCTCGTGTGGGGAGCCAACATCGAGAATGCGTCGTACGGCCTCACGCTGTGCGCGGAATGCTCGATGGTGTCGCACCTCTTCGCCACCGGAGGCGGCCGGTTGGTGGCCGTCTGGTGCGTCGATGGCCGTGGTGAGCCCCTCATGCCCTGCGGCCGGTGCCGACAACTCCTCTACGAGCACGGAGGTCCCGAGATGCTCCTCATGACTCCCGAGGGGGTGCGCACGATGGACGAGATCCTGCCCCAGGCCTTCGGGCCGCACCAGCTCGCCGAGTCACGAGGGAAGGACTGACATGGCCGACGACACCACGGAGGCACGCGAATCCCCGGCATCGGCCACGTCCTCGAAGGCGTGGGCGATCCTCGCCGCCATGGGATTCGGCGCGCTCATCGCGCAGATGTTCAGCACCGTGATCGGGCCCGCCCTTCCCACGATCAAGGACGACCTGGGCCTCTCCCTGTCCATGCAGACCTGGACGATCACGTCCTACAGCCTGGCCTTCGGCACGGCGCTCGTCGCGGGGGGACGCCTCGGCGATCTCGTCGGCGAGGTCAAGATGATCGTGGTCGGCTTCCTCATCTTCGGGGTCGGCCTGGTGCTGGCGGCCGTGGCGGTGAACGGCGAGATCCTCGTGGCCGGTCGCACGATTCAGGGCATCGGCATCGGCATCTCGGCACCGGCGACGCTGTCCATCGTGGTGAACTCCTTCCCTGCCATTCGACGAGGATTCGCCGTGGGCGTGTGGGGCTTCGCCCACGGCTTCGGCCTCCTCATTGGCCCGATCTTCGCCGGCTACATGCTCGAGCTGCTTACCTGGCGATGGATCTTCTGGATCGCCGTGCCCCTGACCGGCGCCGTGATCCTGGTGACGCTCGCCGCCACGCGCGGCTACACCAGCGTGCTCGCCGGCGGTCGCTACGACATCGTCGGACTGATCCTGGGCGGCATCGGCATCACCGCCGTCACTCTCGGCCTGCAAAATGCCAGCAGCGGGTGGTCCCAGCCGAGCACCTGGGGAAGCCTCCTCGTCGGCGTCATCTTCCTCGCGGCGTTCGGCTTCGCCGAGGTCCGCATCAAGGACCCCCTCGTGGACTTCTCCCTCTGGCGCGAGCGACTCTTCAGCGGTGGGTTCTTCGCCGAGAGCGCCGTCGGCTTCGTCTACATCCCCATGCTCACCTTCGTGGGGTCGCTGTTCCTCATCAGCGTCGTCGACTTCACCCCCGTGCAGGCAAGTTGGATCATCGTGATCACGACGGGCACCTGCATGGTCCTCGAGCCCCCGGCCGGCAGGCTCGTGGACAGGATCGGGCCCGGCATCCCCATCACCATCGCCCTCGGGATGCAGGCTGTCGCGCTCTTCTGGATGGGGACGTTCAACGCCTCCACGACGCTGGCCCAGATGGTCATCCCACTCGCCCTCATGGGGGCCGGGGTCGGGATCGCGCTGCCGGCGTGCAACACGGCGGGCATGAGCGCGGTGGACCCCCAGCGCGCCGGCATGGGATCCGGCCTCATGCAGATGACCTTCAATATCCCGGCCGCCCTGGGAGTTGCCCTGGTGACCTCCATCATCGGAACCGTGTCCCTCAACAGCGTCGAGAACGAGTTCGCCGGGCAGCCCTACGTGACGCAGGCGACACAATACGCGGAGGCCATGCAGGACGGGGATACCTCCGCCGCCGACTCGATTCTCGCCTCCCTGCCGGCGGACACCGCCACAGCGATCGAGCAGGCGGTGGAGGCAGCCCAGGCATCATCGATCGCCATCAGCATGGTCGTGCTGGGATTCGTCGCCCTCGCCGGCGCGATCTTCGCGCTCATCGTGATCGGCCGACGTCGCGAGCCGGAGCACCTGCCCGCGACCGACCTCACGATGGTCTAGACCGCGCTGGCGTCACCCGCGGAGCGGCTCAGTCGAGGGCGAGGGCCTCTCGGACGCTGGCGCGCAGTGCGGCCATCTCCACCTGCCCGACCTCCTTCGCGGCCTCAAGGTCACCTTCGACAGGCGTCACCACCTGCAGGTAGCACTTCAGCTTGGGCTCGGTGCCACTGGGCCGGATGATGACCCGGGCCCCGGCCAGGGCGAAGAGCAGCCCATCCGTGGGCGGCAGCCCAAAGGCGCCCTCCTCGAGGTCGACCACCTCCTGCACCGCGCGGCCGCCCAGCTCGCGTGGCGGGTCCGAGCGGAGTCGGGCCATCGCGTCGTGGATGAGGCCGACGTCGGAGACGCGCACGGCCACCTGCGAGGTGAGGTAGAGGCCGAACCGTCGGGCCAGGTCGTCGAGGACGTCCTGGATTCCGCGCCCCTCCGCCTTCAAGGCGGCCGCCATCTCCATCATGAGCAGCGACGCCGTGATGCCGTCCTTGTCGGTAACGTGACGCGGGTCGACGCAGTAGCCCAGCGCCTCCTCGTAGCCGAACACGAGTCCCGGCACGCGCGAGATCCACTTGAAGCCGGTGAGCGTGACGGCGTAGTCGAGCCCGGCGTCCAGCGCGATCGCCTTGAGCAGGTTGCCTGACACGATCGACTGGGCCAGCGTGCCCGACATGGGAGCGCCGAGACGACGCATGCGTTCGACCGTCCACCAGCCGAGCAGCCAGCCGACCTCGTCACCCGAGAGCATCCGGTAGCCATCCGCCGTCGGGATGCCGGCCGAGCTGCGGTCGGCATCGGGATCGTTCGCGATGATGATGTCGGCGCCGTGCTCCCTCGCCTCGGCGAGAGCCAGGTCCATGGCTCCCGGCTCCTCCGGATTGGGGAAGCTCACGGTCGGGAATCGCCCATCGGGGTCGAACTGCGCGGCCACGGGGCGGGGATCGGGGAAGCCGGCCTCGCGGGCCGCGCGCACGAAGACCTCACCCCCGACACCATGCATCGCGGTGTAGACCGACGCGATGTCGCGCGGCCCCGGGGGCAGCAGCTGCTCGGCCTGGGAGATGTAGGCGTCGAGGACGCTGTTGTCCAGCGTGACGTAGTCGTCCGAGCGGGGGATGTCGGCGACCTTTCCCACGCGTTCGATGCAGGCCGAGATCTCGGAGTCCGAGGGCGGCACGATCTGAGACCCGTCCCCGAGGTAGACCTTGTAGCCGTTGTCGTCGGGCGGGTTGTGGGACGCCGTCACCATCACTCCGGCACTCGTGCCCAGGAAGTGGATGGCGAAGGCCGTCACCGGGGTCGGCAGGTGATGCGGGAGCACCATGGCGCTGATTCCCGCCCCGGCCATGATGCGCGCCGTGTCGTGCGCGAAGACGTCGGAGTTGCGCCGCGCGTCGTACCCGATGACGATCGAGTGCCCACCCCGTGCGCGCAGGTATGCCGCGAGCCCTGCCGCGGCACGAGAGACGACCACGCGGTTCATCCGATTGCTTCCGGGACCGAG
>CAIVWG010000264.1 GCA_903909555.1 uncultured bacterium
AATCGCGATTTGGCAACCATTCGCGGAACTCAAACGGGCTTGGACGTGGCTACCAGCCGCGGGCGCGCCATTCGTCGAGATGGGGACGCTCGGCGCCCAGGGTGGTGTCACCGCCGTGGCCGGGATAGACCCAGGTCTCGTCGGGGAGCGGCTCGAAGACCTTGGTGACGACGCCGTCGTACAGCGTCGTGAACCTCTCCGCGTCCTCCCAGGTGTTGCCCACCCCGCCGGGGAAGAGGCAGTCCCCGGTGAACAGGTGCGGGTGGCCCTCGGGGTCGTCGTACAGCAGCGCGATGGAGCCCGGGGTGTGGCCCACGAGGTGGATCGCGCGCAGGGTGATGGCCCCGAAGGCGACCTCGTCGCCGTCGTCGAGCAGGACGTCGGTGGCCACCGGGATGCCCTCGGCATCGAGGCGCCCCGCCATGGTGGTCGCGCCCGTGGCGGCCACGACCGCGCCGAGCCCCTGCCAGTGATCGTGGTGCTGGTGGGTGGTGATGACAGCGGCGAGGCCGTCGGGACCCACGAGGTCCATGAGGCGCTCGGGTTCCGCGGCCGCGTCGACGAGCACCTGCTCGCCGGTGTCCCGGCAGCGGAGCAGGTACGCGTTGTTGTCGTAGGGCCCGACCGCCAGCTTGCTCACGATGAGCCCCGGGAGCTCCCGGACGTCCGCCGGTCCGCCCACCCTCACCTCGCCCGTGTATGCCACTGTCACACCCTACGGTTAGCCTGACCGGGTGTCCGACAGGCTCATCGTCCGCGGTGCCCGCGAGCACAATCTCAAGGACGTCTCCCTCGACCTGCCTCGCGACGCCCTCATCGTCTTCACCGGCCTGTCCGGATCAGGGAAGTCCAGCCTGGCCTTCGACACGATCTTCGCCGAGGGGCAGCGCCGCTACGTCGAGAGCCTGTCGGCGTACGCCCGGCAGTTCCTCGGGCAGATGGACAAGCCCGACGTCGACTTCATCGAGGGCCTGTCGCCCGCGGTGTCCATCGACCAGAAGTCCACTTCGCGCAATCCCCGGTCCACGGTCGGCACGATCACCGAGGTGTACGACTACCTCAGACTCCTGTACGCGCGGATCGGCAAGCCGCACTGCCCGGTCTGTGGCGACGCCATCGCGCGCCAGACCCCGGGCCAGATCGTCGACCGCCTGCTCGACATGCCGGAGGGCACGCGATTCCAGGTCCTCAGCCCCGTCGTACGCGAGCGCAAGGGGGAGTACGCCGACCTCTTCCGGCAGTTGCAGGCCCAGGGCTACTCGCGCGTGCGCGTCGACGGCGTCGTCCACGGGCTCGACTCGCCGCCGAAGCTGAAGAAGCAGGAGAAGCACTCCATCGAGGTGGTCATCGACCGTCTCGTGGCGAAGTCGTCCTCCCGCCGGCGCCTCACGGACTCCGTGGAGACCGCCCTGCGCCTGTCCGGCGGCCTCGTCATCGCGGAGTTCGTCGACGTCCCCGAAGGCGATCCCGAGCGCGAGCGCACGTTCAGCGAGCACCTCGCGTGCCTCAACGACGACCTATCCTTCGAGGAGCTCGAGCCGCGGTCGTTCTCCTTCAACTCGCCCTTCGGCGCCTGCCCGGACTGCACCGGCCTCGGGACCCGCATGGAGGTCGACGCCGACCTCGTGGTCCCCGACGACGAGCTGTCGCTGGACGACGGCGCGATCGCTCCGTGGTCGGGCGGCCACGTCTCCGACTACTTCGCCCGCCTCGTCGAGGCGCTCGCCGACGAGATGGGCTTCGAGACCTCGACCCCGTGGCGGCAGCTCCCGGCCAAGGCGCGCAAGTCCTTGCTCCACGGCCATCCCACGGAGATCCACGTCCGCTATCGCAACCGCTACGGCCGCCAGCGCAGCTACTACACGACCTTCGAAGGCGTGGTGCCCTACATCGAACGGCGCCACTCCGAGGCGGAGTCGGATGCCAGCCGGGAGCGCTTCGCGGGCTACATGCGCGAGGTGCCGTGCCCGGCCTGCGGCGGTGCACGGCTCAAGCCGGTGAGCCTGGCGGTGACGGTGGGGGAGCGCTCGATCGCCGACGTTGCCGGCCTGCCCATCGGCGAGGCGGCAGATTTCCTCGCGGCGCTGGACCTCTCCGCCCGCGACCAGCAGATCGCCGCCCGGGTGCTCAAGGAGGTCAATGAGCGCCTGCGCTTCCTGCGCGACGTCGGCCTCGACTACCTCTCCCTCGATCGACCCGCCGCCACCCTCGCCGGCGGGGAGGCCCAGCGGATCCGGCTCGCGACGCAGATCGGATCGGGCCTGGTCGGGGTGCTCTACGTCCTGGACGAGCCCAGCATCGGGCTTCACCAGCGGGACAACCAGCGGCTCATCGACACTCTGGTCCGCCTGCGCGACCTGGGCAACACCCTCATCGTCGTCGAGCACGACGAGGACACGATCCGCACTGCCGACTGGGTCGTCGACATCGGTCCCGGCGCCGGCGAGCACGGCGGCCAGATCGTCGTGAGCGGCCCCTACGCCGACCTCGTCGCGAGCACGGACTCCATGACCGGGGCCTACCTCTCCGGCCGGCGCAGCATCATGACCCCGCTGGTGCGACGGCCCATCGATCCCCAGCGCGTGCTCACCATCGAGGGAGCGCAGGAGCACAACCTCGACAACATCACCGTCGACATCCCCCTGGGCTGCTTCGTGGCCGTCACGGGGGTGAGCGGGTCGGGGAAGTCCACGCTCGTCAACGATGTCCTGTACGCCGTCCTGGCACGCGAGCTCAACGGCGCGCGCACCATCCCCGGCAGGCACCGTCGCGTCCGCGGGATCAGCGAGGTGGACAAGGTCGTCCACGTGGACCAGAGCCCCATCGGGCGGACCCCGCGCAGCAACCCGGCGACGTACACCGGTGTGTTCGACCACATTCGCAAGCTCTTCGCCGACACCACCGAGGCCAAGGTGCGTGGCTACCTCCAGGGGCGCTTCTCGTTCAACGTCAAGGGTGGCCGATGCGAGGCGTGCGCCGGCGACGGGACGCTGCGGATCGAGATGAACTTCCTGCCCGACGTGTATGTCCCGTGCGAGGAGTGCCACGGCGCGCGATACAACCGCGAGACTCTGGAAGTGCTCTACAAGGGCAGGTCCATCGCGGAGGTCCTCGACATGCCCATCGAGGAGGCACTGGAGTTCTTCCGCCCGGTGCCCGCGATCGCCCGTCACCTGCAGACCCTCGTGGACGTGGGCCTCGGCTACGTTCGCATGGGGCAGTCCGCCCCCACGCTGTCGGGCGGCGAGGCGCAGCGCGTCAAGCTCGCGGCGGAGCTCCAGAAGCGCTCGACCGGACGGACGGTCTACGTGCTCGACGAGCCGACCACCGGCCTGCACTTCGAGGACATCAACAAACTCCTCGGCGTGCTCCAGTCCCTCGTGGACAAGGGCAACACCGTCATCGTCATCGAGCACAACCTCGACGTGATCAAGTCGGCGGATTGGATCATCGACATGGGGCCGGAGGGAGGCTCCGGCGGCGGACGCGTCATCGCGACCGGGACCCCCGAGGAGGTGGCGTCCGTGAAGGGGAGCCACACCGGCGGCTTCCTCGCCCGCACCCTCGTGCCGACTCCCTCCCCGACGCGTCGGCGCGCGCCTCGGCGGCGTACGTCGTAGCCTCGGATCATGGCCCACGACGACAGCAGCACCCCGAATGATCGCGCGCCCCTGGTGACTCGCCGCGTTCTTATCGCGACCGGGGGAGCCCTCGGCGCGGCCGCGGCCCTGGCCGCGTGCGGCGGCGGGAGTGCGGGAGAGTCCAGCGCGGCGCCGGCCACGACCCCGGCGCCCCAGCCGAGCCCCAGTTCCGCGCCCGCCTCGAGCTCGGCGCCGGCCACCAGCGCGGCCCCGGCCACGAGCTCCGCCGCGCCGGCCGGCGACGTTCTCGCCCCCGTGTCGGATATCCCGGTCGGCGGCGGCCAGGTGTTCGACGGTCCCAAGGTCGTCGTCACGCAGCCGGAAGCCGGCGTCATCAAGGGCTTCACCGCGGTGTGCCCGCACCAGGGCTGCCTGGTGAGCACCGTCACCGACAACGAGATCCTCTGCCCGTGTCACGGCTCGCTGTTCTCTGCCCAGGACGGAGCCGTGATCGCGGGGCCGGCGACCCAGGGCCTCGCGCCGGCCGCAGTCAGCGTCGACGGGGACAGCGTCGTCCTGGGCTGAGCGCCGTTCATCGAGCCCTAGCCTGGGACGGTGAACGCCGAGCGCCGCCCGGCCCCGCGGAGTATCCCCGACGAGCCCGGCGTCTACCGCTTCCGCGATGCCGCGGGCCGGGTGATCTACGTCGGCAAGGCGAAGTCGCTGCGGCAGCGCGTCGGGTCGTACTTCGCCGACCCCCTGAGCCTCGGCTCACGGACGAGGTCCATGGTGGACACCGCCGACTCGGTGGACTGGGTGGTCGTCGGCAGCGAGGTCGAGGCCCTCCAGCTGGAGTACTCCTGGATCAAGGAGTTCGATCCGCGGTTCAATATCCGCTACCGGGACGACAAGTCCTACCCCTACCTCGCGGTCACCATGGGCGAGGAGTTCCCCCGGGCGCTCGTCACCCGGGGGTCGAAGCGGCGCGGCACGCGGTACTTCGGCCCCTACGCGCACGCCTGGGCGATCCGCGAGACGCTCGAGATCCTGCTCCGGGTGTTCCCCGTCCGCACCTGCAGCGCCGGGGTCTTCCAGCGAGCCGAGCGGTCCCGCCGGCCCTGCCTGCTCGCCGACATCGGCAAGTGCTCCGCGCCGTGCGTGGGCCGTATCAGCGTGGAGGAGCATCGCGCCCTGGCCGAGGACCTGTGCGCCTTCCTGGGCGGACGCGGCACCGAGATTCGTCGCCGCCTCGAGCGCGAGATGCACGAGGCCGCGGCCGGGCTGGACTATGAGCGAGCGGCACGACTGCGCGACGACGTGGGCGCCCTGGAACGCGCGTGGGAGCGCAACTCCGTGGTCTTCGACGAGGCCCTGGATGCCGACGTCATCGGGTTGGTGGAGGACGAGCTCGAAGCGGCCGTCGAGATCTTCCACGTCCGCGGGGGTCGGATTCGGGGGCAGCGCAGCTTCATCGTGGAGAAGGTGGAGGAGGCGCCCTCCGACGACATCATGGCGGGGCTCCTCCCTCCCCTCTACGAGGACGCCGACGACCTGCCGCCGGCCCTCCTCGTGTCCCACCTGCCGTCGGCCGACGCGATCGCCTGGCTCGCCGAGACCCGCGGCTCCCGCGTGGACGTGCGCGTCCCGCAGCGGGGCTCCAAGCGCGAGCTCCTCGAGACGGTCCTGCGCAACGCCGAGCAGCGACTGGCGCTGCACAAGTCCCGCCGATCCGGCGACCTCACCTCGCGGAGCGTCGCCCTCGAGGGCCTTCGGGACATGCTCGAGTTGCCGGAGGCCCCTTTGCGGATCGAGGCAGTCGACATCTCTCACCTTGGCGGCACGGACGTGGTCGGATCCCTGGTCGTGTTCGAGGACGGCCTGCCGCGCTCACGGGAGTACCGCACGTTCGCGCTATCCCCGGACGGATCGCGCGACGACACCCGGGCCGTCGGGGAGGTGGTGCGCCGACGATTCCGCCGCGGACGGGAGTCCGAGTCGTCTGACACGCCCTCGACCCGTCCCCCCGTGTTCGCGTACCCGCCGCAGCTCCTGCTCATCGACGGGGGCCTGCCCCAGGTGCGCGCGGCCGCCGACGCGCTCCGCGACGCCGGCGTGGAGGGCGTGACCGTCATCGGCCTCGCCAAGCGGCTCGAGGAAGTCTGGCGAGCGGACCGCCGCGACCCGGTCATCCTGCCCCGGTCCAGCGAGAGCCTGTTCCTTCTCCAGCGCATCCGCGACGAGGCCCATCGCGTCGCGCTGCGGCTGCAACGCCGGCGGCGTTCCCGCGCGACGCGCGTGTCGGCCCTGGAGAGCATCCCGGGTCTCGGGCCCGCGCGGAGAGCCGCCCTCCTCAAGCACTTCGGGTCTCTCGGACGGGTGCGCGACGCCACCGTCGAGCAGCTCGCCGAGGTGCCCGGGGTCGGCAGTGCGCTCGCGGAAGCCATCCACCGCGGCCTCCACGTGGCCGGGACTCCGGCGGCCCAAGCCTCGGATCGTGACATCCTGGGGCAGCCGAGCGCCACGCAGGAGGACACCACCGCATGAGGAACGCATGAGCACCCCCGAGGTCGTACTCGTCACGGGCATGTCAGGCGCGGGTCGGTCCACCGCGGCACGCGCCCTCGAGGACCAGGGCTGGTTCGTCATCGACAACCTGCTGCCCGCCCTCATCCCCGAGACCGTGCAGCAGCTCGGTGCGGTGGACGTCCCGCGGGTCGCCGTGGTGGTCGACGTGCGGGGCGGCGCGTTCTTCGACGAGACCCAGGCGGCGCTCACCACGCTCCGCGAGTCCGGCGCGGACGTGCGCGTCCTCTTCCTCGAGGCCTCGGATGGCGCCCTGGTACGCCGATTCGAGAGCAATCGCCGTCCGCATCCCCTGCAGGCGGGGGAGCGCCTCGTGGACGGACTGCGACGCGAGCGCGCGGCACTCGCCGATCTCCGGGGCGACGCCGACCTCGTCATCGACACGAGCGGGCTGAATGTCCACGACCTGCGACGCAAGGTCGAGGCGGCCTTCGGAGACCCGGGAGTCTTCCGGCTGCGGGCCACGGTCCTGTCCTTCGGATTCAAGTACGGCATTCCCGTGGATGCCGACGTGGTCCTGGACGCGAGATTCCTCCCCAACCCCCACTGGGTCGACGAGTTGCGAGAACGGACGGGACTCGAGCAGGAGGTCAGCGGCTACGTTCTCGCGCACGGCGAGGCGCGTGACTTCGTGGATCGAGCCGCGGGCCTGCTGGACCTCATGTCGGAGGGATACCTCAAGGAGGGCAAGCGCTACGTCACCATCGCGATCGGATGCACCGGCGGCAAGCATCGCAGCGTCGCCATCGCCGAGGCCCTGGCCGCGCAGTTGAGCCAGCACGGCGTCGAAACGCTCGTGGTGCATCGCGACCTGGGCCGGGAGTGACGCTCGGCAGGGTGACCAGGGTCGTGGCCTTCGGCGGAGGCCACGGCCTCGCGGCGACGCTGCGCGCGCTGTCGGAACTCCCGGTGGACATCACCGCGGTCGTCGGGACCGGGGACGACGGGGGCTCGAGCGGGCGACTGCGGGAGCACCTCGGCGTTCCCCCGCCCGGAGACCTGCGCATGGCGCTCGTGGCGCTCAGCGAACGCGGGCCGGGAGGAGCACCCGGGGGCGATTCGACCAGGACCCTGTGGGCCCGCGTCCTGCAGCATCGGTTCGGCGGACGCGGGGATGTCGAGGGTCACGCGCTCGGCAACCTGCTGCTCGCCGCCCTCTGGGAGGAGACCGGGGACGTCGTCGCCGGACTCGACCTGCTCGGCGGGGTGCTGCATGCGCGCGGGCGTGTCCTGCCCAACACGCTTCAGCCGGTGGTCGTCGCGGCGGACGTGCTCGACTCCGAAGGAGCCGGCCAGGCGCACGAGGTGCGCGGACAGGCTCGCCTCACCACGACGCGCGGGATCGTGACCTCGCTGCGCATCGAGCCCGCGCAGCCGCGCGAATGCCCGCAGGCCCAGGCCGCCATCGCCGCGGCCGACGCACTCGTCTTCGGTCCTGGCTCGTGGTACACGAGCGTGCTCGTGCACCTGCTCGTCCCCGGGATCGCTCGGGCGGTTGCGGCGTCCGACGCCCTGCGCATTCTCGTGCTCAACTCGGCGCCGCAGCAGGGGGAGACCGAGGGGTTCGGGGCCGACACCTACCTGCGCACCTGGCGCGAGCTCTTGCCGGAACTGGCACTCGACGTCGTCCTCGCGGACCCCTCCTGCGTGGGCGACCGGGGCAGGCTTCTCGCCGCGACCAGGGCCCTGGGCGCGCGCGTCCACCTGGCCGAGGTGCTCCAGACGCCCGGTGGCGCCCACGACCCCGACCGGCTCGCCTCGGCACTGGAATCGGTGCTCCTGGCGGTCCCTGCGCGCCAGGATTCCCGGGGGCCCGTGCAAGGATGACGACCATGGCCCTGACCGCCGAGGTGAAGGACGAACTCAGTCGGCTCCCCGTCACGAAGGCCTGCTGCCGCAAGGCGGAGGTATCCGCGCTCCTGCGCTTCTCCGGGGGGCTCCACCTCATCGCCGGCTCCATCGTCGTGGAGGCCGATCTCGATGCGGGAGCCACGGCCCGGCGCCTGCGCAAGGACCTGTCCGAAGTCTTCGGGCAGGAGAGCGAGATCACGGTCGTCCAGCCCTCCGGCATGCGCAAGGCCAACCGCTATCTCGTGCGCGTCGTGCAGGGCGGTGAGCACCTGGCCCGTCAGGCCGGGCTCGTCGACGGCAGCGGTCGACCCGTGCGCGGACTCCCTCCGGCGGTCGTGAGCGGCGGCCTGTGCGATGCCGAGTCCGCGTGGCGAGGCGCCTTCCTCGCGCATGGCTCGCTCACCGAGCCCGGACGCTCCTCGGCCCTGGAGATCACCTGTCCCGGTCCCGAGGCCGCGCTGGCGCTGGTCGGCGCCGCCCGTCGACTCGGCATCCCGGCGAAGTCGCGCGAGGTCCGCGGCGTCGACCGGGTGGTGATCCGCGACGGAGATGCCATCAGCGCGGTCCTCACGCGGATGGGCGCCCATTCGTCCGTGCTGGTCTGGGAGGAGCGCCGCATGCGCCGCGAGGTGCGCGCGACCGCCAACCGCCTGGCCAATTTCGACGATGCGAACCTGCGTCGATCGGCACGAGCGGCCGTGGCCGCCGGCGCCCGCGTACGCCGGGCGCTGGAGATCCTCGGGGACGACGTGCCCGACCATCTCGCGGAGGCCGGACGTCTGCGCCTGGAGCACAAGCAGGCCAGCCTGGAAGAGCTCGGCGCGCTTGCGGACCCACCCATGACCAAGGACGCCGTGGCCGGACGCATCAGGCGCCTGCTGGCGATGGCGGACAAGCGGGCGGCGGACCTGGGAATCCCGGGCACGGAGGCGGCGCTCGACGCGGATCTGGCAGGCGAACTCGGAGACGACCTCGACGCCGAGGCCTTCGAGCCTCACCGGTCCGATGACGCGCCCCTGGCGTCATGGGGTGCCTCCGCGGAGATCAGCGCGACCTGACCGATCGGGGCCCGGTCATCGCACGCGGGCTCGGCCCCCGATTCGTCGCTGGCTAGACTTCGCGCGACAACTTCTGGGGAGAACTCGTGACGATCAACGTAGGCATCAATGGCTTCGGCCGCATCGGCCGCAACTTCTATCGGGCCCTGCTGGCGTCGGGCAACACCGACATCGTGGTGGTGGGCATCAACGACCTCACGGATACGAAGACCCTGGCCCACCTGCTCAAGTACGACAGCGTCCTCGGCCCTCTGCACGCCGAGGTGAGTCATGGAGACGGCTGGATCAGCGTGGACGGTCATCGCATCCAGGTCTTCGCGGAGAAGGACCCGGCGAAGCTTCCCTGGGCCACCGTGGACGCGAGCATCGTCATCGAGTCGACGGGATTCTTCACCGACGCCGAGCAGGCCCGCGGCCACCTGGCGGCCGGCGCGAAGAAGGTCATCATCTCCGCGCCGGCCAAGAACGAGGACATCACGATCGTCATGGGGGTGAACGAGGGCGACTACGACCCGGCCACCCAGAACGTGATCTCGAATGCGTCGTGCACGACCAACTGCCTCGCGCCCATGGCCAAGGTCCTCGACAGCGCGTTCGGGATCGAGCGCGGCATGATGACCACGATCCACGCCTACACGAATGATCAGCGCATCCTGGACTTCCCCCACTCCGACCTCCGCAGGGCGCGCGCCGCCGCACTCAACATGATTCCGACCACCACGGGAGCGGCCAAGGCGATCGGGCTCGTGCTCCCGCAGCTCAAGGGACGCCTGGACGGGTACGCCATGCGCGTGCCGACGCCCACGGGCTCCGCGACCGACCTCACCGTCGAGCTGTCGCGCCCGGCGACGAAGGACGAGATCAACACCACGATGAAAGTCGCCTCGGAGGGCGCTCTCCAGGGGATCCTGCGCTACACCGAGGACCCCATCGTCTCTACCGACATCGTCACGGACCCGTCGTCGGTGATCTTCGATGCCGGGATGACCAACTCGATGGGCACGATGGTCAAGGTTCTCGGGTGGTACGACAACGAGTGGGGCTACTCGAACAGGCTCATCGACCTCACCGAGTACGTCGGCGAGCGCCTGTGATCCATTCGATCGGCGACCTGCAGGTGCAGGGTCGCGTGGTCCTCGTGCGCTCGGACTTGAACGTGCCGCTGCGCGCCGCAGCGGAGGGGAGCGTGTCCATCTCCGACGATGGGCGCATTCGGGCCAGCGTGCCCACGCTGGAGGCGCTCGCGGCGCGGGGGGCGCGCGTCGTGGTGCTCGCTCACCTCGGCCGCCCGAAGGGCCAGGGCGACCCGGCACTGTCGCTGTCCCCGGTCGCCGCGCGCCTCGCCGACCTCCTGGGCCGTCCGGTGCGCTTCGTGCCCGCCGTGTCCGGGCCCGAGGTGGCCCAGGCCCTTGAGGGTATGTCGGACGGGGACGTCGTCCTCCTCGAGAACGTCCGGTTCGATCCTCGGGAGACGAGCAAGTCCGACGCCGAGCGGGCTGATCTCGCCGCGGAGTGGGCCGCGCATGCCGATGCCTTCGTGAGCGACGGGTTCGGGGTCGTTCACCGGGAGCAGGCGTCGGTGACCAACGTCGCCCGGCTCCTGCCGTGCGCCGAGGGGCTGCTCGTCGCACGGGAGCGTGCCAGTTTCGATCGGGTCCTGCGGGATCCTGCGCGTCCCTACGTCGTCGTGATGGGAGGATCCAAGGTCTCCGACAAGCTCGCGGTCATCGGCAACCTCCTCGGCAGCGTGGACCGGATCCTGGTGGGTGGGGGCATGGCCTTCACGTTCCTGCGGGCGCAGGGGTATCCCGTGGGGGATTCGCTGCTCGAGGAGGAGATGCTCGACTCCGTGCGCGCCATCCTGGCCGAGGCCGAGGCGCGCGGCGTCGAGATCGTGCTCCCCTCGGACGTCGTCATCGCGCGCGACATCGCCGACGATGCCGAGGTGCGCGTGGTGCCCGCGGATGCGATTCCCGACGGCTGGAAGGGCCTGGACATCGGGCCGGAGACCGTGGCGCGCTTCTCGCAGGCTCTGGCGGACGCCCGCACCGTGGTCTGGAACGGCCCCATGGGGGTCTTCGAGGTCGCGCCGTTTGCGTCGGGCACGCTCGGCGTCGCGCGCGCGCTTGCCGCGTCGCCGGCGTTCACCGTGGTCGGCGGGGGCGATTCCGCGGCGGCGATCCGGCAGCTCGGGCTCGACGAGGGCGCGTTCGGGCATATCTCGACCGGCGGGGGCGCGAGCCTGGAACTCCTCGAGGGGCGCACGCTCCCGGGGCTCGCCGTCCTGGAGGGGGACTCATGACCGATCCGCGCACTCCGCTGATGGCCGGCAACTGGAAGATGAACCTCAATCACTTCGAGGCCATCGCTCTCGTCCAGCGCCTGGCGTTCGCGCTCAACGGGGACGACTTCGACGCGCTCGATGTGGCTGTGCTGCCGCCGTTCACCGATCTGCGCTCCGTGCAGACGCTCATCGACGGTGACGGATATCGAATCGCCTACGGGGCGCAGGACATCTCGCCCCATGAGTCCGGCGCCTACACGGGCGAGATCTCTGGCGCAATGCTGAGCAAACTGGGATGCACCTACGTCATCGCCGGCCACAGCGAGCGTCGGCAGTTCCACGCCGAGGACGACGCCCTCGTGGCGGCCAAGGCTCGTGCGGCGCTGCGATCCGGACTCGTGCCCATCGTGTGCGTGGGCGAGGGGCTGGACGTGCGGGAGGCGGGGGAGCAGGTGGGCTTCACCGTGGCGCAGCTGGCCGGCAGCCTCGACGGGATCGCCTCCGACCAGGTCGCACGGTCGGTCATCGCCTACGAGCCCGTCTGGGCCATCGGCACCGGCAAGGTGGCCACCCCCGCGGACGCCCAGGAGGTCTGCGGCGCCCTGAGGTCGTGGGTCGCCGACGCCCATGGGGCGGACACGGCGGCGGCCGTGCGCGTGCTGTACGGCGGGTCCGTCAAGGCGTCCAACGTCGCATCGATCATGGCCGAGCCCGATGTCGACGGCTCTCTGGTCGGGGGCGCCAGCCTGGACCCGGACGAGTTCGTCAGCATCGTGAGGTACCGCCTCCACCCGGATCCGGAGGCCGCATGATCGCCCTCGGGTGCGTGGGGGAGGGCCGGTGCGCGGGCTCCGGCCGACAGTCGCGTGGTACCGTCGGGACACGCCTTGACCGGTCGCTCTGCGGCCCCGCCCGAGAGGTTCCCGCTGCATGATCACAGCACTTCTGGTCGCGCTGTCGGTGCTGCTCGTGATCACCAGCGTCCTGCTCGTCGTCCTCATCCTCCTGCACCGCGGCAAGGGCGGTGGCCTGTCGGATCTCTTCGGGGGCGGTGTGTCCTCGAGCATCGGCGGATCCTCCGTGGCCGAGAAGAATCTCGACCGCCTCACGATCGGCATCGGCTTGATCTGGGCGGCCTGCATCGTCGCCGTCGGCCTGCTCGTGCGTACGGGCACGTGAGCTCTCCGTGACACTTCATCGCGTTCACGTCTCAGGACATTGGGAGGGTTGAGTGGCCGGAGGTAGCGCAATCCGGGGGAGCCGCGTCGGAGCGGGCCCCATGGGAGAGGCCGAGCGCGGCGAGACGGCGCCTCGCGTGTACGTGTCGTTCTGGTGCGCTCGCGGTCACGAGACCACCCCCAGCTTCGCCGCCGACGCGCCCATCCCGGAGAGCTGGGACTGTCCGCGCTGCGGATGGCCGGCGAGCCAGGACGAGGAGGCCCCTCCGGCCCCGCCCAAGATCGAGCCCTACAAGACGCATCTGGCCTACGTGAAGGAGCGCCGCAGCGACTCCGACGGCGCCGCCATCCTGGAAGAGGCGCTCAACAAGCTCCGCCGCGCCTAGGCGGGGGCTCCGCGCTCCGGACCGAGCCCCGAGGCTGCGGGCTCGTCCAGCCAGAAGACCGTGCGCTCCTGTCCCCGCGCTCCTGCGGCGGGCACCTCTGCGGCGCTGGTCGCGGGGTCCGCGGCCGCGGCCATCGCTGCCGCCTTGCCTTCCCCCGAGGCGATGAGCCAGACCTCGCGAGCCGAGCGGATGGACGGGAATGTGAGGCTGATGCGCGTGGGTGGAGGCTTGGGGGAACCCAGGACCGCGACCACAGGGGCAGCCTCGTGCACGCCGGGTAGGTCCGGGAAGAGCGAGGCGACGTGGCCCTCCGGACCGACCCCGAGCATGAGCACGTCGAACGCGGGGACGACTCCCTCCGGGCCCGCAGCCAGCGCGAGCTCGGCGGCGTAGGCGCGGGCGCCGGCCTCCGGGTCGGCGGCCCCCTCGGAGTCCGGCATCGGATGCACCCGCGCGGGATCGAACGGAAGTCGGTCGAGGAATCCCTCCCGGGCACCCGTGTCGTTGCGCTCAGGATCTCCGGGCGGGACGAACCGCTCATCGCCCCACCACACCTCGACCGCGGCCCAGTCGACCTCCTCCTGGCGAGGCGCACCGGGGATCGCCGCGAGGGTCGCGGTGCCGATGCCCCCGCCGGTGAGGACGATCTGCGCGACGCCGCGCTCCCGCTGGGCGACGATGACCCGCTCGACCAGGGCCTCGGCGACCGCCGCGGCGAGTGCGTCGGCGTCGGGGAAGATCTCGATCTCGGGCTCGCTCATCCGGACACCTTGCCTGTCTCGCGCAGGGACTCGCCGTACACCTCGTCGGGATCCAGCCTGCGCAACTCCTCGCTGAGCAGTTCCGGCAGCCCGCGGCGCGGGAGGGCGATGGGGGAATCGGGGAGGCCCGGGCGCGAGAGCATCGCGACCGCCCCGTCGGGACGGCTGATGCCCACGTCGCCCCTCGGTCCGAAGAGCGCGACCTCGGTGATGCCCGGTCCCGTCCCGGAGTTCAGGGCGACGGGCACCGACAGGCACAGCTCCAGCCAGGCGCGCAGGAGGATCGCCGACACGTTGTCGGGCTCGGACGTGACGCTGCCCGACGTGACGGGGAGCTCGTCGTAGTCGAGCAGGGATGCCAGCGCACTGCGCCACGAGGTGAGTCGCGCCCACGCAAGATCGGTGTCGCCCGGCACGTAGCCTGCGCGCCGCTCGGCCAGCGCCGCGAGCACGTCGGGGGAGGTGGCCATGTCCGTGATCCTGCGCTGGGCGTGGCGCCCGATGGGATCGTCGGCGAGGACCGGGGGCGCGTCAGCCGGCCACCACGCGATCACGGGGGTATCGGGGAGGAGGAGAGGAATGACGAGCGAGTTCGCGTGGGCGGAGCGGTTGCCGCGCAGTCGGACGATGGCGACCTCGCCCGGCCCGTCGTCACCTCCCACCATGATCTGCGCATCGATCTGGTCCGGTCCCCGACCCGGACGGGGGATCAGCGTGAGGATCCTCATGGGATGCTGACGCGCCGACAGCACCGCGGCCTCGGTCGCGTCCGACGCGAACTCCTCGTCGGTGAGGATCAACAGCGTCATGACCATGCCGGTGGCCGGCGATCCCATGCGATGACGTTCCTGGTTGATGGCATGCGCGATCGCGCCGCCGCTGGTGTTCTCGAGTCGGATCATGGGCGTCGCCACTCCCGGCCGTCGCGGGCGATCATGTCGTAGGCGGAGGCGGGACCCCAGCCGCCAGAGGCGTACTGCTCGGGCCGACCCGACTCAGCCCACCGGTCGAGGATGGGGTCGAGGATGCGCCAGCTGAGCTCCACCTCGGTAGAGCGGGGGAAGAGCGGCGGCTCGCCGAGCAGGACATCGAGGATGAGCTTCTCGTACGCCTCGGGGCTGGTGTCGACGAAGGAGTCGCCGTACTGGAAGTCCATGGAGACGTCGCGTACCTCCAACGTGGGCGTCCCCGGCACCTTCGAGCCGAACCGCACCGTGATCCCCTCGTCCGGCTGGATCCGGAAGACGAGCGCGTTGTCCGAGAGCTCCTGGACGGCATAGTCGCTGAAGGGCAGATGCGGCGCGCGCTTGAACACGACGGCCACCTCCGTCACGCGGCGGCCCAGCCGCTTCCCAGTGCGAAGGTAGAAGGGAACGCCCGCCCAGCGCCGATTGTCGAGGGTGAGCCGGATCGCGGCGAACGTCTCCGTCGTCGACGTCGCGGGGATGCCGTCCTCCTCGAGGAACCCCACCACCGGGACCCCGCCCTGCCAGCCGGCAGCGTACTGGCCTCGCGCGGTGTGCAGGTCGATGTCGCCCGGCAGTCGCACGGCGCTGAGGACCTTCTCCTTCTCCACGCGCACCTGCTGCGCGTCGAAGCTCAGCGGCTCCTCCATGGCCGTCAGCGCCATCAACTGGAGCAGGTGGTTCTGGATGACGTCACGCGCTGCCCCGATGCCGTCGTAGTAACCGGCCCGGCCGCCGATCCCGATGTCCTCGGCCTGCGTGATCTGGACGTTGTCGACGAAGTTGCCGTTCCAGATCGGCTCGAACATCGTGTTGGCGAACCGCACCGCCAGGATGTTCTGCACCGTCTCCTTGCCGAGGTAGTGGTCGATGCGGAAGATCTCGTCCGGCCGGAACGCCGACTCGAGGACATGGTCGAGATCCCGGGCGCTCGTGAGGTCGTGCCCGAAAGGCTTCTCGACGACGACGCGGCGCCACTCACCGGCGGCCGGCTCGGACAGTCCGGACTCCTTGAGATGCGTCACCACCACCGGGAACAGGCCGGGCGGGATGGAGAGGTAGAAGACGTGGTTGCCCATGGTGCCGCGCAGCCGATCGAGTTCCTCCACGACGTCGCGCAACTGGGCGTAGGACACCGGGTCGTTGAGGTCGCCCTCCACGAAGCGAATGCCCTCGGACAGCTGACGCCACACGTCCTCGTGGAAGGGGGTGCGGGCATGCTCCCGCACGGCGTCATGCACTTCGGCCGCGAAGTCCTCGTTGTCCCACTGGCGGCGCGCGAAGCCCACGAGGGCGAATCCCGGGGGCAGGAAACCACGATTCGCGAGGTCGTAGATCGCGGGCATGATCTTCTTGCGGGCCAGGTCTCCCGTCACGCCGAACAGGACGATCCCGCAGGGGCCGGCGACCTTCGGCAGTCGTCGGTCCCGAGGGTCCCGGAGGGGGTTGGCCACGCGGGGCGCCTAGTCGTTCCGCGCTGCGTCCAGGGCGGCCTGCACGGTGGAGAGGAGTTCGCGCCAGGAGGCCTCGAACTTGTCGACGCCCTCCCGCTCGAGTTCGTCGCAGACCGCGGTCTCGCTGATGCCCAGGGCCTCGAGGGCCACCCACACCTCGCGCGATGCGGCCTGGGTGCCGGTCACGGTATCCCCCCGGAATCCGCCCATCTCCGCGCAGGCGCGCAGGGTCGCCTCGGGCATGGTGTTGACGCAGCCGCGGACGACGAGGCCCATCACGTAGAGGTTGGCCGGCAGCGCGGGGTCCTTGACGCCGGTGGACGCCCACAGGGGACGTTGGGGATGCGCCCCCAGTGCGGCGAGCCGGGTCCACCGCTCCGACGCCATGGCCGCCTCGTAGACCCCCCACGCGAGACGTGCGCTCGCGAGGCCCGCCTGGCCGCGGAGAGCGAGTGCGTCGTCGGTGCCGACCTTCTCCAGCCGGGCGTCCACGGCGGTGTCCATCCGGCTGACGAAGAACGACGCCACCGACTCGAGAGTCGATAGGTCGTGTCCGTTGCGATGCGCGAGTTCGAGGCCGGACATCCAGGCGTCGATGACCTCGCCGTACCTCTCGATGCTGAAGATCAGGGTCACGTTGACGCTGATGCCGGACCCCAGGACCTCGGTGATGGCAGGGAGGCCCTCGCGGGTCGCCGGGATCTTGATGAGGACGTTGCCGCGGTCGACCATGCCGTGGAGGAGCCGAGCCTGGAGGATCGTCTGGCTGGTCTCCCGGGCCAGCCTCGGATCGACCTCGATGGACACGCGGCCGTCGACTCCGTCGCTCTCGCGCCACAGGGGCGCGAGCACGTCGCAGGCATCGCGGACATCGGTGGTGGTGAGGGCCCGCACCGCCTCGTCGACGTCAGCCCCGCCGGAGGCGAGTTCCCGGATCTGCTCGTGATAGGCGGAGGAGGCGCCGGACAGGGCCTTGGCGAAGATCGTCGGGTTCGTCGTGACGCCCCTGACGTCATCGTCGGCGAGGAGACGCTGCAGGTCGCCCGACTGGATGCGCTGGCGGTCGAGGTCGTCGAGCCAGATGGAGACTCCGGCCGCGGTGAGGTCGGCGAGGGCCTGGGGCACGGTCATGAGGAACCTCCCTGGGAGAGACAGGCGCGCGCCGCTTCGGCGACGGCGTCGGGGGTGATGCCGAACTCGCGGAACAGGTAGGCGCCGTCCGCGCTGGCGCCGAAGTGGTCGATGCCGACGACGGCACCTGCGGATCCGACGTACTTCCACCAGCCGAGGGTCGCCCCGGCCTCGACGGAGACGCGCGCCGTGACCTCCGGCGGGAGGACGCCGTCACGGTAGGCCTGATCCTGCTCGGCGAACCACTCCAGGCACGGAGCCGAGACGACCCGGGTGGGGATCCCCTCCCCTTCCAGCTGATCGCGCGCCGCGAGGGCGACGCTCACCTCGGAACCGCTCGCGATGAGGAGGGCGCGCGGGCGGCCCGTCGAGGCTTCGGCGAGTGTGTAGGCGCCGCGCGCGGTGTCGCTCGCGGGCGCCACCACGCTGCGGTCGAGCACCGGGAGGGCCTGCCGCGTGAGGATGATCCCCGCGGGGGTGGCCCGCCGCAGGATCGCCAGCCACGCCTGAGCCGTCTCGTTGGCGTCCGCGGGGCGGACGACCGCCAGTCCCGGAACGGCGCGCAGCGCCCACAGGTGCTCGATCGGCTGGTGGGTGGGCCCGTCCTCGCCGAGTCCCACCGAATCGTGGGTCCACACATAGGTGACGGACGTCTGCATGAGGGCGGCCAGGCGCACGGCGCCGCGCATGTAGTCGCTGAAGACGAGGAACGTCCCGCCGAACGGGCGCGTGAGTCCCTCGAGCGCGATGCCGTTGAGGATGGCTCCCAGCGCATGCTCTCGGATGCCGAAATGCAGGATGCGCCCGTACGGCGAGGCATCGGGCATGCCCGAGCCCGCCGGCAGGAATGACAGCCCGCCCTCGATGGTGGTGTTGTTGCTCTCGGCGAGATCCGCGGAGCCGCCCCAGAACTCGGGCATGACGCCCGCGATCGCGTTGATGACCCGTCCGGAGGCCGCTCGCGTCGCGATCGAGGTGCCCGCCTCGAACTCGGGCAGCGCGCCCGCGAGGCCGTCCGGCAGTTCGCGCGCGACGAGCCTGTCGAGCAGGAGTGCACGCTCGGGATTCGCCTTGCGCCACTCCTCGTACCGGGTGTTCCAGTGATCATGCAGTTGCGACCCGCGCTGGGCGACCTTCCGGGCGTGCTTGAGCACCTCCTTGTCGACCTGGAAGTCCTGGGAGGGATCCAGGCCGAGGATCACCTTGGTGGCCGCGACCTCGTCGGCACCCAGCGCTGCGCCATGTGCCTTGCCCGTGTTGCGGAGATGAGGCGCGGGCCAGGCGATAACGGTGCGCATGGCAATGAATGTGGGCCGTGACTGTTGCTTGCGCGCCGCGTCCATGGCCTCCGCCAGCGCCACGATGTCGATGTCGCCGTCGGGTGTCATGCCCACGTACCGCACATCCCAGCCGTAGGCGGCGTAGCGTGCGAGCACGTCCTCGTGGAAGGCCACCCCCGTGTTGCCCTCGATGGAGATGTGGTTGTCGTCCCAGATGACCGTGAGGTTGTTGAGCCTCTGGAGGCCCGCCAGGGACGACGCCTCGGAGGAGATGCCCTCCTCGAGGTCGCCGTCGGAGGCGAAGACCCAGACGTGGTGGTCGAAGGGGCTGTATCCCCAGGGCGCATCCGGATCCAGGAGACCCCGCTGGTAGCGGCTCGCCATGGCCATGCCCACGGCGGTGGAGATGCCCTGGCCGAGGGGGCCGGTGGTGGTCTCGACTCCGGGAGTGTGGCCGTGCTCGGGGTGACCCGGGGTGAGGCTGCCGGGCTTGCGGAAGCTCTCCAGGTCGCTGAGCTCGAGGCCGTAACCCGACAGGAACAACTGGATGTAGAGGGTGAGGCTGGAGTGCCCGCATGAGAGGACGAAGCGGTCGCGTCCAAGCCACTGCGGATCCGTCGGATCGTGGCGCAGGAACCGCTGGAAGAGCAGGTAGGCCGCAGGGGCCAGGGCCATGGCCGTGCCCGGGTGTCCGTTGCCCGCCCGCTGGACGGCATCCATGGCGAGGCCCCGGGCGGTCGTGACAGCGCGCTGGTCGAGCTCGGTCCAGGGGCTGCCCTCCATACCGGGCAGCGTGGGAGGAGGGGTGGGGGAAGTGGTCACGCGGGGAGCCTAGCGAGGCCGGGCGCCCGCCGTATCCGCCATGGCTAGACTCGCGGAAGCAGGATCAAGCGGTCGTCACGCACCAGCCACGGGAGCCGGGCATGTCCAGCACGGAGGAGTCGGCGCGTCCGGCTTCCGCATCTGAGGGGTCCGCCGCGCGCGCGCCCCTGGGATCCGTCGTCGCGGCCTACGTCTCGGTGACCAAGCCGCGCATCATCGAGCTCCTGCTCGTCACGACCGTGCCCACCATGATCCTCGCCGCGGGCGGCTGGCCTCCCCTGGACGTTGCCGTGGCCGTGGTGATCGGCGGCGCTCTCGCCGCTGCCGGGGCGAACACCTTCAACAGCGTCTACGACCGCGACATCGACGCCGTGATGGCGCGAACCCAGCACCGGCCCCTTCCCTCCGGGAGGGTCGGCGTACGCGGAGGTCTGGTCTGGGCGAGCGCACTGTCGGTGGCCAGCGTCGTCGTCCTGGGACTCTTCGCCAACCCCCTGTCCGCTGGGCTCGCGGTCGTGGCGATCGCGTTCTACGTCCTGGGCTACACGATGCTGCTCAAGCGGAGGACCCCGCAGAACATCGTCTGGGGCGGTGCCGCGGGGTGCATGCCGGTGCTCATCGCCTGGGCCGCCGTGACCGGGAGCCTGTCGTGGACTCCGGTCGTGCTCTTCGGAGTGATCTTCCTGTGGACTCCGCCGCACTACTGGCCCCTGTCCCTGCGCTATCGCGAGGACTACGCCGCGGCCGGAGTGCCCATGCTCCCCGTCGTGACCGACGCGACCGGCGTCCTCCGGCAGATCATCGGGTACTCGTGGGCCATGGTGGCCGTGTCGCTGCTCCTCGTCCCCGTGGCGCCGATGGGATGGGCCTACACCCTCGTGGCCATCGTCCTGGGGGCGGCGTTCCTCGCGGAGGCCTATCGGCTCAGGAGCCGGGTGCGGTCAGGATCGGCCGATCCCCGTCCCATGCGGCTGTTCCACTGGTCGATCAGCTACCTGGCCCTGCTGTTCCTCGCGGTCGCTCTCGACCCGTTCCTGGCGTCGGGTCCCTTCCGCTGATCCGCGGATCAGGCCCGGGAGGAGGCCGGCGCGCCTGAGACGGTCGCGGGCGAGCGTCCGCGCAGGCTCAACAGGAGCAGCACGGCGAGGATCCACACGCAGCAGGCGCCGAGCACGTGGACAGCGACGAGCAGCCACGGAAGTCCGATGAAGTACTGCGTGTAGCCCACGAAGCCCTGGGCGAGGGAGACCCCCAGGAGCCACCATGCCAGCGTCCTCGACCGCCGCGGTCCCGAGGTCACGGAGAGGGCCACGATCATGCCCACGGTGAGCCCGAGGAAGAGGAGTACGGCGTCGGCGTGCAGCCAGGCGACCGTGCGCGGGTCGACGCCGAATCGTGCCTCGGAATCGGCATCCCCTGAGTGCGGCCCGCTCCCGGTGACCACGACCCCCAGCACGACGACGGCGAACGTCGCGAGCACGAGGAGTCGGCCCAGCCAGAGGACCTGCGTCCTCACGAGGGGCATGGCCGGTCCGTCGGAGGCCTCCCCGGCTCGCACGACCAGAAGGCAGCAGGCGGCGATGATGGCCATGGACACCAGGAAGTGCGCGGCCACCGCCCACGGGTTCAGGCCGGTGAGCACGGTAATGCCGCCGAGCACGGCCTGGACCACGGTGCCGATGAGGGGGACCCCCGCGAGGAGCAGGACGGGCGTCCGCGGGGGGAGGCCCGAGGCGCGCAGGCGGCGCCACCAGACGAGCGCCCCGATCACCGCGGCGATCGCGAGCGCGGCGAGGACGAACGTGAGGAGGCGGTTGCCGAACTCGACGTACTTGTGCCACGCCTCCTCCTGGCGCGATGTGGGGACGTAGCTCCCCTCCACGCACTCGGGCCACGTGGGACAGCCCAGCCCGGAGCCGGTGAGACGGACGATCGCTCCCGTCACCACGATGCCCGCCTGGGCGATGAGGTTGGCGAGGAAGATCCCGCGGAGCCAGCGAGGAGCAGCCCCCGGCACGACGGTCTCCGTGATCGGTGCGCTGGTCGCGGTCACCCGACCAGCCTACGAGCATGACCGGTGCGCGGCAGCGCGGCGATGCCTAGTCCCAGCGAAAGGTGCGCCGCGCGACGAGAATGCCGGCCAGCATCCACGCGCCGAGGGCGATCGCGGTCACGAAGAGGGGAAGGCCACCCGGGCCGGTCTCCCCGGCGAGGCACTCGCGCAGTCCATCCCCGAGCAGCGCGGAGGGAAGCCAGCCCACGATCGCGGCGACGGGAGCGGGAAGGCTCGTCGTCGGCAGCGCCGTGCCCCCGGCCACGAGGAGGACGAGGAAGACCGCGTTCGCCACGGCCAGCGTCGCTTCGGCACGCAGCGCCCCGCCCAGGGCGAAGCCCAGGGCCCCCAGGCAGAGCGTGCCGAGGAGGACGAGCATGAGGGCCGTCGCGACATCGCCCGGTGCGGGCCGCCAGCCCAGGAGCGCGGCGACGGCGAACAGCACCACGACCTGGACCGCGACGACGAGCAGGGTGGCAAGGCTGCGAGCGGCCAGGATCGTCGTGCGCGAGAGCGGAGTGGTCGCCAGCATGAGCAGCGCGCCGGACCGGCGGTCGAATCCGGTGGAGATCGCCAGCGAGGTGAAGGCGCTCGACAGGACGGCGACCGCGAGGACTCCGGCGAGGGCAGCATCGACCCGCGGCACCCCGGGCGGCTGCCCGAGCGAGACGACGTCGGAGGCCGTGAGGAGGACGAGCAGGACGACGGGGATGATGAGCGTGAGGAGCAGTTGCTCGCCGTTGCGCAGGAGGAGCCGGACGTCGAACCCCGCCTGGCGGGCGGTGAGCGCCCAGGTGCTCACGGCGATGCTCCGTCGCTGCCGGTGAGCCGCCAGTACAGCTCCTCCAGGCCGCCCGCTCCCGTGCGAAGGCTGCGGGGCATGACGCCGTGCTGGGCGCACCACGCCGTGACGGTCGCGAGGGTGCGAGCATCCGCCGGTCCCTCGATGCGATAGCGGCCTGGTTCCACCTCGAGGGCACGACAACCTTCCGGAAGGGCGTCGCAGAGGCTCGTGAGGTCGAGGTGCATCGACGCCTCGAAGGACACCGTGTCGAGCGCACCCGCCGACAGCGTGTCCCGGTCGCCGAGTGCGGCACACCGGCCTTTCAGGATGATGGCGACGTCATCGCTGAGCCGCTCGGCCTCGTCGAGCAGATGCGTGGACAGCAGCACGGTCGTCCCCCGGTCGCGCAGCTCTGCGACGATCTCGGCGACGATGGCGCGCCCGCGCGGATCCAGCCCGGAGGTGGGCTCGTCGAGGAGGACGAGCTCGGGGGCGCCGACGAGGGCGCAGGCGAGGCTCACGCGTCCCCGCTCGCCCCCCGACATGCGTCGGATGGTCGTGCGACCGAGTTGCCGGATCCCCAGCCGGTCGATGAGCGGGCCGGCCGTGTCGGGTGACCCCCGCAGCGCAGCGATGTGGCGGACCAGTTCCTCTGCTCGCGCCCCGGTGGGCAGGCCACCCTCCTGGAGCATGACCCCGACGCGCGCGCGCGCCGACTCGCGCCCGGGCTGCCCGCCCAGGACGGCCGCCGTTCCCCCGGAAGGGACGGTGAGCCCCGCCAGGACAGCCACGGTCGTGGACTTGCCCGCCCCGTTGGGACCGAGCAGCGCGGTGACGCGGCCGGGTGCCAGGCTGAGGCTGAGGCCGTCGAGGGCGCGATGCTCGCCGGAGCCCCTTCGGCCGCGGCCGACAGCGACGACGACCTCGTCGAGAACGGCGGCCGGCTGCACCGCGTCAGTCTAGGAACACCGTCGCACCCCACCCCGGGGGTTGCGCTCCCGGAGAATTCCGACACACTAGGGGTGTGAAAATGCCCAGCCCGGGAGCCGAGCGCGTGGCCCGAGCGCTCCACGACGGTGGCCCGGCGACCGCGGCGGACCTCGCCGCCCGGCTCGGCCACAGTCCCACGGTGGTGCGGCGCCACCTCGAAGCCCTCGTGGGCGAGGGACTGGTGTCCTGGAGCGAGCGGCCCCCCTTCGGCCCCACCCCGGCCCGGCGCCGGGGGCGCCCGGCACGTGTGTTCGCCCTCACCGACGAGGGGAGTCACGCCTTCGACGTCGCCTACGACGACCTGGCGGTGAGCGCGTTGCGCTACCTCGGTGAGGTGGCGGGAGAGGAGGGCGTGAGCGCCTTTGCTCGCCGGCGTGCCGAGGACCTCGTCGACCGGCAGCGCGCGCGTGTGCCGGTCGGCGCCGACCTGGACCGACGCCTGGCCGCCCTGGCCGAGGGCCTCGCCGACGAGGGCTACGCGGCCTCCGTGGCCGGGGGAGACGGTGGAGTCCAGTTGTGCCAGCACCACTGCCCGGTCAGCCACGCCGCGGCGGAGTTCCCGCAACTGTGCGAGGCCGAGACCGAGGCGTTCGAGCGTCTACTCGGCACCCATGTCCTGCGCATCGCCACGATCGCCCACGGTGACGGTGTGTGCACCACCCTGGTCCCTGCATTGATGAATCGGAGGTCCACCGCATGAGCACCTCGACGCACCCGGAACTGGACGGCATCGGTCGCTACGAGTACGGCTGGCATGATGCCGACGTCGCTGGCTCCATCGCCAAGCGCGGCCTGTCCGAAGATGTCGTGCGCGAGATCAGCGCGCTCAAGGACGAGCCGGAGTGGATGCTCGACCTGCGCCTGAAGGGGCTCCGGCTGTTCGGCAAGAAGCCGATGCCCACCTGGGGATCGAACCTGGGCGGCATCGACTTCGACACCATCAAGTACTTCGTGCGGTCGACGGAGAAGCAGGCGACCAGCTGGGACGAGCTCCCGGACGACATCCGCACCACCTACGACCGCCTCGGCATCCCGGAGGCCGAGAAGCAGCGTCTCATCGCGGGAGTGGCCGCCCAGTACGAATCCGAGGTGGTCTACCACAAGATCCGCGAGGACCTCGAGGAGCAGGGCGTCCTCTTCCTCGACACCGACACCGGGCTGCGCGAGCACGAGGACGTCTTCCGCGAGTACTTCGCGTCCGTCATCCCCGTGGGCGACAACAAGTTCGCTGCGCTCAACACGGCCGTGTGGTCGGGCGGGTCCTTCATCTATGTCCCGCCGGGGGTCAATGTCGAGATCCCGCTGCAGGCCTATTTCCGCATCAACACGGAGAACATGGGCCAGTTCGAGCGGACGCTCATCATCGTGGACGAGGGAGCGTACGTGCACTACGTCGAGGGCTGCACGGCCCCGATCTACTCCTCGGACTCCCTCCACTCGGCCGTGGTCGAGATCATCGTCAAGAAGGATGCGCGCTGTCGCTACACCACCATCCAGAACTGGTCCAACAACGTCTACAACCTCGTCACCAAGCGCGCTGCGGCCCACGCCGGCGCGACCATGGAGTGGATCGACGGCAACATCGGCTCGAAGGTGACGATGAAGTACCCCGCGGTGTGGATGCTGGGCGAGCACGCCAAGGGCGAGACCCTGTCCGTGGCGTTCGCGGGCGAGGGACAGCACCAGGATGCCGGCGCCAAAATGGTGCACGCCGCGCCCAACACCTCCTCCACCATCGTGTCGAAGTCGGTGGCGAGAGGCGGCGGCCGCACGTCGTACCGGGGACTCGTCCAGGTGCTCGAGGGATCCCACGGGTCCAGGAGCACGGTCAAGTGCGACGCACTCCTCATCGACGACATCTCCCGCAGCGATACCTACCCCTACGTCGACGTGCGCGAGGACGACGTCTCGATGGGCCACGAGGCCACCGTGAGCAAGGTCAGCGAGGACCAGCTCTTCTACCTGATGTCGCGGGGCATGACCGAGGACGAGGCCATGGCCATGATCGTGCGCGGCTTCGTCGAGCCGATCGCGCGCGAGCTCCCCATGGAGTACGCACTGGAGCTCAATCGCCTCATCGAACTGCAGATGGAAGGAGCCGTTGGCTGATGAGCATTGCGCCAGCGTCCGACCATGCACCCGCACTCCGCAGCCGGGATGTCGCCGATCACACGGTGCCCTCCGGTCGCGAGGAGTCATGGCGCTTCACTCCGCTCGCGGACATCACGGATGCGATCACCGGCTCTACCGCTCTCGACGGTGGCCTGGACGTCGAATGGACCGCCGATCCCGATGCCGTCGTCGAGCGCGTGAGCGCCGGCGATCCGCGTGTCGGCCGTAGCTTCCTCCCCGCAGACCTGCTCGCGGCCCGCGCGCTGGATGCCTGCGCGGAGCCGATCGTCGTCACCCTGCCCCGGGAGTGGCAGGGGGTGGCCCGGGTCTCGGTGCGCGGACGGGGGGAGGACGCTGCGGGCCACGTGGTCATCGATGCCGCGCCCTTCAGCGAGGGCACGGTCATTCTCGACTTCACCGGCGCGGGGAGGTACTTCGGGGCACTCGAGGTGCGGGTTGGCGACGGCGCGCGCCTGACCGTGGTGAGCCTGCAGGACTGGGACGAGGGCGCCGTACACGTGGGCGAGCACCACGCCGCGATCGGTCGCGACGCGCGACTCCTCATGGGTCACATCACACTGGGAGGCTCTCTCGTCCGCCTCGCGCCCACGGTCTCGTATGGCGCGCCCGGGGGGGATGCGGAGCTGCTCGGCCTCTTCTTCGCGGATGCGGGCCAGCACCTTGAGCATCGTGTCTTCGTCGATCACGACACGCCGCACTGTCGCAGTTCGGTCCTGTACAAGGGGGCGCTCCAGGGAGAGGGCGCGCACACGGTGTGGATCGGGGACGTGCTCGTGCGGGCGCAGGCGATCGGCGTCGACACCTACGAGGTCAACCGCAACCTCATCCTCACCGACGGGGCGCGGGCCGACTCGGTGCCCAACCTCGAGCTCGAAACCGGCGAGATCGTCGGCGCTGGCCACGCCAGCGCGACAGGTCGCTTCGACGACGAGCAGTTGTTCTACCTCCAGGCGCGCGGCATCCCCGCGGATCTCGCTCGAGTGCTCGTCGTGCGGGGGTTCTTCGCCGACGTCCTCCAGCGGATCGGGCAGCCGGACCTCACCCGTCGCGTCATGAGGAACGTCGACGCACGTCTCGGCGTCGATTCGATGGACCTCGAGACCTGGGACGAGGAGCATGGCGCATGACTGCCATTGACATCTGCGCGCTCGGCGACATCCCCGAGGGAGGATGCCTCGCCGTGACGATCGAGGAGACTCCGCTTGCCCTCGTCCGCACGGAGGGCGAGGTCTTCGCGATCTTCGATCGCTGTTCCCATGCTGACGTGGCCCTCTCCGAGGGCGACGTCACCGGATGCGAGATCGAATGCTGGCTTCATGGCTCGAGCTTCGATCTGCGCACCGGCGAGCCGCTCTCGCTGCCCGCCACCGTGCCCGTTCCCGTCTATCCCGTCATCGTCTCGGGGGACGGCGAAGCCGCTCGCGTGTCCGTCGCCCTCACGTCCGCCCCATGAACCCCCACGCCACCCCAGGGAGAACCTCATGACCACCCTTGACATCCATGATCTGCACGCCAGCGTCGAGACCGACGGCGGAGCGCGTGAGATCCTCCGCGGGGTCACCCTGACCGTCGAGAGCGGGCAGACGCACGCGGTGATGGGCCCCAACGGGTCGGGCAAGTCGACGCTCGCCTACGTCATCGCCGGGCACCCCAAGTACACCGTCACCGGCGGCAGCATCACCCTCGACGGCCAGGACGTGCTCGAGATGAGCGTGGACGAGCGCGCCCGGGCCGGGCTCTTCCTCGCCATGCAGTATCCGGTCGAGATCCCCGGCGTATCCGTGTCGAATTTCCTGCGCACCTCGGTGACCGCCGTCCGCGGGGAGGCTCCCAAGCTGCGCACCTGGGTGAAGGAGATGAAGGGCGCCATGGAGGCCCTGCAGATCGACCCCGCGTTCGCCGAGCGGAGCGTCAACGAAGGTTTCTCCGGCGGGGAGAAGAAGCGCCACGAGATCCTGCAGCTCGAGCTTCTCAAGCCGAAGATCGCCGTGCTCGACGAGACGGACTCCGGCCTCGACGTCGATGCCCTCAAGGTCGTGGCCGAGGGCGTCAATCGGTTCCAGGAGGACGGCACCACGGGAACCCTCCTCATCACGCACTACACCCGCATCCTGCGCTACATCCACCCCGACTTCGTCCACGTCTTCGTCGACGGCCGCATCGTGGAGAGCGGCGGCCCTGAGCTGGCGACCCAGTTGGAGGACGAGGGCTACGAGCGCTTCCTCAAGGCCGGCGCTTCCTCGTGAGCGTCGCCCACGGGCTGCGGGCGCCCGCGACGGACCAGCCACTCGACGTGGCGAGGATCCGGGCGGACTTCCCCATCCTTCGCAGGACCGTTCGAGGAGAGCAGCGGCTCGTCTACCTCGATTCGGGAGCCACGTCCCAGAAGCCCCTGGCGGTGCTCGACGCGGAGCGCGAGTTCTATGTCACGAGCAACGCCGCGGTGCATCGCGGCGCCCATCAGCTCGCCGAGGAGGCGACCGAGGCCTACGAGGGCGCTCGCGCGGTGATGGCGGCGTTCGTGGGTGGGCGCGCCGACGACCTCGTGTTCACGCGCAACGCCACCGAGTCCCTGAATCTCCTGGCGTACGCCTTCGTCAACGCCACGGACAAGGCGCGATGGGGGAGTCCGCTGCCCGATGGCGCAGAGCGCTTCATCCTGGCACCGGGCGACGAGATCCTCATCACGGAGATGGAGCATCACGCCAACCTCGTGCCGTGGCAGGAGGTGTGCGCCAAGACCGGCGCGGTGCTGCGCTGGGTCGGGCTCACCGACGAGGGCCGGCTCGACATCGACCGCCTACACGAGGTCATCGGCCCTCGCACCCGCGCGGTCTCCTTCGTGCACCAGTCCAACCTCCTGGGCACGGTCAATCCGGTTCAGGAGATCGCGGCCGCGGCGCGCAGAGTGGGCGCCCTGGTGTTCCTCGATGCCTGCCAGTCGGTCCCGCACATGCCCGTGGACGTCGCGGCACTGGATGTCGACGCCGTCGCCTGGAGCGGCCACAAGATGCTCGGCCCCACGGGTATCGGCTGCCTGTGGGCCCGGGCGGAGATCCTGCAGAGCATGCCGCCCTTCATCTCCGGCGGCTCCATGATCGAGCTCGTCACCATGGAGCAGTCGACCTTCGCCGAGCCGCCGAAGCGCTTCGAGGCCGGGGTGCCCATGGTGGCGCAGGCGGTCGGCCTCGCGGCGGCGTGCGACTACCTCACCGCGCTCGGCATGCCCGCGGTAGCCGCGCACGAGCACGACATCACGGACTACGCCCTGGAACGCCTCGTCGAGGTCTCGGGCCTTCGGGTCATCGGCCCCCGCGATGGATACATGCGGGGCAGCGCCATCTCCTTCGTCATGGACGGGGTGCACCCTCACGACGTGGGGCAGGTGCTGGACAGCCGAGGGATCGCTGTCCGCGTCGGGCATCACTGCGCCTGGCCGGCCTGTCGTCGCATGGGAGTGCCCGCCACGACCCGGATCTCGCCCTACATCTACAACGACCGAGCTGACATCGATGCGCTCGTCGAGGCTCTCGATGGCGTCGGGGCAGTGTTCGGGAGCCGCTGATGGAGGACCTTTATCAGGAGATCATCCTGGATCACTACCGCAACCCCCAGGGGCGCGGGCTTCGGGAGCCGTTCGAGGCGCAGGTCCACCATGTCAACCCCACGTGCGGAGACGAGATCGATCTGCGCGTGCATGTCGAGGAGCGCAACGGGGTTCCCACCGTCGCCGACATCTCCTACGAGGGACAGGGCTGCTCGATCTCCCAGGCGTCGGCGAGCGTGATGTACGACAGCCTCGTGGGCCTGAGCGCCGAGGAGGCCCTCGCCTCGCTCGGGAGGTTCCAGCACATGATCCAGTCGCGCGGCCAGGAAGCCGGCGACGAGGAGACGATGGGCGACGCGGTGGCCTTTGCCGGCGTGGCCAAGTACCCGGCCCGGGTGAAGTGCGCCCTCCTGCCCTGGATGGCCTGGAAGGACGCGCTCGCGCGCGCCACGGAAGGAGCGGAGCATGACTGACACGACCGTCGACGGAGGGACCACCTCTCCGGACGAGGTCTGGGAGGCGCTCAAGGATGTCGTCGACCCCGAACTCGGCATCAACGTCGTCGACCTCGGCCTGGTCTACGACGTCCACCTGGGGGACGACAACGTCGCGACCCTGGACATGACGCTGACTTCCGCGGCATGCCCCCTCACGGATGTCATCGAGGACCAAACGCGCGCCGCTCTCGAGGGCGTCGTCGACGGGTTCGCGATCAACTGGGTCTGGATGCCCCCGTGGGGTCCCGACAAGATCACCGACGACGGCCGCGAGATGCTGAGAGCCCTCGGCTTCAACGTCTAGTGCCGGCTCGACGGTAGACTCGCGCTCTTGTGATCTCCGCTTCCGGCATCGAACTGCGCGCCGGGGCGCGGCTGCTCCTGGAGAACGCCGACCTGCGCGTCGGTCCCGGCGACCGGATCGGTCTCGTCGGCCGCAATGGAGCGGGCAAGACCACGCTCACCAAGGTCCTCGCCGGAGAGGCCCAGCCCGCCGCGGGGAGCGTGTCCCGGAGCGGGACCGTGGGCTACCTGCCGCAGGATCCCCGCACCGGCGACCTTGACGTCCAGGCGCGTGATCGCATCCTCGGGGCCCGAGGCCTCGCGGATTCGATGGAACGCATGCGTCGCGCCGCCGAGCGGATGTCGCGGGAGGAGGACCGCGAACGCGCCATGCGGTCCTACGACGCGGCCCTGGGGGAGTTCGAGGCGCAGGGCGGATACGCCGCGGAATCCGAGGCCGCGAGCATCGCGGCGTCGGTCGGACTTCCCGACCGGGTCCTCGGGCAGACGCTGGGGACCCTGTCGGGCGGACAGCGCCGGCGCGTGGAACTCGCCCGCATCCTCTTCGGCGGGTACGACGTACTCCTGCTCGACGAGCCCACCAACCACCTCGACGCGGACTCGGTCAACTGGCTTCGGCGCTTCCTGGCCGCGTATCCCGGCGGCTTCGTCGTCATCAGCCACGACGCCGGCCTCCTGGAGGCAACCGTCAACACCGTCCTCCACCTCGACGCCAGCCGAGCCACGCTCGACACGTACTCCATGGGGTGGCGTGCCTACCTGCAGCAGCGCGAGACCGATGAACGCCGCCGCAAGCGCGAGCGCGCGAACGCCGAGCGGCAGGCCTCGGCCCTGCGCGACCAGGCGGAGCGCATGCGCGCCAAGGCAACGAAGGCGCGAGCGGCGCAGTCGATGCTCAAGCGGGCGGATCGGCTCGTGACGGGCCTGGAAGCCGAGCGGGCCCAGGAGCGCGTCGCCCGACTGAGGTTCCCTGAGCCCGCGCCCTGCGGGCGCACGCCGCTCACCGCGATGGGACTGTCCCGCTCATACGGCTCCGAGGAGGTCTTCACCGATGTGGACCTCGCCATCGATCGGGGGTCCCGGGTGGTCGTGCTCGGCCTCAACGGGGCAGGCAAGACCACCCTGCTGCGCATCCTCGCCGGAGTGGACGCCCCGGACACGGGGGAGGTCTCGCGGGGACACGGCGCCAATGTCGGCTACTACGCCCAGGAGCACGAGACGCTGGATCCGGATGCGTCGGTGCTCCGCAGTCTCGCCGCGGCGGCACCGGACCTCTCGGACTCCGAGGTGCGGGGCATTCTCGGCTCATTCCTGTTCGGCGGCGACGACGTGGACAAGCCGACGTCGGTCCTCTCCGGGGGAGAGAAGACGCGCCTCGCCCTCGCCATGCTCGTGGTGTCGCGGGCGAACGTCCTGCTGCTCGACGAGCCCACGAACAACCTCGATCCCGCCAGTCGCGACGAGATCCTGGGCGCCCTGTCGCGCTACCGGGGTGCCGTGGTCCTCGTGACCCACGACGAGGGGGCGGTGCGAGCCCTCAGCCCCGAGCGCGTCGTGATCCTCCCCGAGGGCGACGAGGACCTGTGGAATGACGACTACGCTGAATTGGTTGCCCTGGCATGACGAAGGAGACCTGTGACCGACGCTGACCTGATCGTCCCCGCTGGGTTGGACCCCGGGCTCCTCGAGCGCGGCCACGTCCGGGTCGATCGTCAGGGTCCCCTCCTGCGGGTGAGGCTGGACCGTCCCGAGGCCCGCAATGCGCAGACACCCGCCACCTGGACGGCCCTGGCTGCGCTCGGGGAGTGGATGCAGGGCGAGAGCGACGACATCGAGGCCGTGGTCCTCACCGGCGAGGGGCCCTCCTTCTCCGCGGGTCTGGACCGGCGCATGTTCAGCCCCGAGGGCATCCCCGGCGAAGTGTCCCTGCTCTCCCTCGCGCGGTCCGATGACGACGCGCTCGATGCCTCCATCGCGGCGGCTCAGGCAGCGTTCACGTGGTGGCGGGAGTGCGCCCCGCTCTCGATCGCCGCGGTGCAGGGCCACGCCATCGGGGCCGGATTCCAGCTCGCTCTGGCGTGCGACGTCCTCCTCGCCTCGCCCGACGCTGTCTTCGCGATGCGGGAGACGTCGTACGGACTCGTCCCCGACCTGGCGGGCACCAGCACCCTGGTGCGGGCCATCGGCTACAGCCGAGCGCTGGAGATGTGCGCCACGGGACGACTCGTCGCGGCGGAGGAGGGCTACGCGCTCGGCTTCGTGACCAGGATCGCCGACGATCTCGAGGCGGCAGTCGACGACCTCACCCGGGCGCTGGGTGCCGCTCCGCCCGGGGCCGTTCGCGATCTGACCGGCCTGCTCCGCGGAGCGCAGGAGCGCTCGGCCGAGGAGCAGCGCGCCGCGGAGCGCACGGCCCAGGCGCGACGCCTGCGCAGCCTCCTCGCCGCACTCGGGGGCTGACCGTGTCGCAGATCAGCCCCTGGCAGATCTACCAATCCATGACCCGCGATCCCACCCAGGCCCGCGGCGTGAGCCGGACCGTCGTGCGCCGCATCCTCGGCTACGCCCGCCCGTACCGCGGACTGGTCATCGCCTTCCTCATCACCCT
>CAIVWG010000265.1 GCA_903909555.1 uncultured bacterium
AATCAGTGCGCGGCGTCGACGAGCATGTGAAGTCCGCGGGCGTGCGGCCCGTGGTCAACGAGGAGGGCTGATGGATCGCGAGACCGCCATCGAGATCCACGAGCTGCACGCACGCCTGTGCAAGGCGATCGCCGACCCCAAGCGCCTCCTCATCATCAACGAGCTGCGTGACGGCCCCCTCACGGTGGGCGAGCTCGCGGAGGCGCTGGAGATCGGGCAGTCCAACTGCTCCCAGCACCTCGCGGTCCTGCGCGAACGCGGCGTGGTCGTGGCCGACCGCCAGGGCCCGCACGTCCTCTACTCCCTGCGCAGCGACAAGGTCCTCGCCGCCATCGATCTGCTGCGGGAGTTCATGGCCGAGGAGCTCGGCAGTGCGAGCCGGCTGGGCAAGGCCGCGACCCGGGCTCCGCGCACGCTCGTCCGCCGCTAGGGGTCCAGCGGCGGGCTACATCGATCGGCGGTACTTCCCGCCCACCTCGAAGAACGCCTCCGTGATCTGCCCGAGCGAGCAGGTGCGTACCGCACCCATAAGGGCGGCGAAGACGTTGCCGCCCTCGGCCGCGGTCCGGCGGAGGTCCTCCAGGGCTCGTGGCGACTCCGCCCGATGGCGCTCGTGGAAGGCGTGCACGCGCTCGACCTGCGACCGGCGCTCCTCCTCGGTCGCGCGCGAAAGCTCCTGCTGGAGGGGCCCGTTGGCATCGGATTCGGCGAGGAACGTGTTGACGCCCACGATCGGCAGCGATCCGTCGTGCTTGCGCCGCTCGTACTCCAGGGACTCGTCCTGGATCCGGCCGCGCTGGTAGCCCGTCTCCATCGCCCCGAGGACGCCGCCGCGCTCGGTGAGCCGGTCGAACTCGTCGAGCACAGCGCGCTCCACCAGGTCGGTGAGCTCGTCCACGACGTAGGAGCCCTGGAGGGGGTTCTCCGTCGAGGCCAGGCCCCACTCCTGATTCACGATGAGCTGGATCGCCAGCGCCCGGCGCACGGAGTCGTCGGTCGGGGTCGTCACGGCCTCGTCGTACGCATTGGTGTGGAGCGAGTTGCAGTTGTCGTAGTAGGCGCACAGGGCCTGGAGCGTCGTGCGGATGTCGTTGAACGACATCTCCTGCGCGTGCAGGGATCGCCCGGATGTCTGGATGTGGTACTTCAGCCGCTGTGCCCGGTCCGACGCGCCGTAGCGGTCGCGCAGCGCGACAGCCCAGATCCGCCGGGCCACGCGCCCGAGGACGGTGTACTCCGCGTCCATGCCGTTGGAGAAGAAGAAGGAGAAGTGCGGAGCGAAGTCGTCGACGGACATCCCGCGCGCCAGGAACGCCTCGACGTAGGTGAAGCCGTTGGCGAGGGTGAAGGCGAGCTGCGTGATGGGGTTGGCCCCGGCCTCGGCGATGTGATAGCCGGAGATCGACACCGAGTAGAAGTGGCGCACGCCGTGGGCGATGAACCACTCCTCGACGTCGGCCATGCAGCGCAGGGCGAACTCGGTGGAGAAGATGCAGGTGTTCTGGCCCTGGTCCTCCTTGAGGATGTCGGCCTGGACCGTGCCGCGCAGGGCGCCCAGGGTGCGCTGCTCGACCTCGAGGCGCTCGGCGTCGTCCAGGGGCCGACCGCGCTCCTGCTCGGCGAGCTCGATCTGCTGGTCGATCGCGGTGACGAGGTACATCGCGAGGATGGCCGGGGCCGGGCCGTTGATCGTCATCGACACCGAGGTCGATGGATCGCACAGGTCGAAGCCGGAGAAGAGCTCGCGCATGTCGTCGAGGGTGGCGATGCTCACCCCCGAGGTGCCGACCTTGCCGTAGATGTCGGGGCGGGTGTCCGGATCGCGGCCGTAGAGCGTGACGGAGTCGAAGGCGACGGACAGTCGCGTGGCCGGCTGGCCCTCCGCGAGCAGGTGGAAGCGCCGGTTCGTGCGCGCAGGGTCGCCCTCGCCGGCGAACATGCGCGTGGGCGCCTCGTCGTCGCGTTTGAGCGGGAAGACGCCCGCGGTGAAGGGGAAGGCGCCGGGGAGATTCTCCTCGCGCAGGAAGCGGACGAGGTCGCCGTACGACGACGTGCCCGGAAGCCCGATGCGCGGGAGCGGGGTGCCCGACGGCGTGGTGCGCCAGTGCTGCTCGCCCTCGCGAACCCGGTCGCGGGCCGCCTGCCACCCCTCGAGCGCGTCGAGGGTGGCGGGGGACAGGCGTGCGCGCTCGTCGGCGGCCACCGCCTCGAGGTCGGTGGTGGGCAGGCCCCGCTCGGCGAGCAGGGCGAGGGCGTCCTCAGCCGACTGGAGGCGCCCGGCGGACGATGCCTCGACACGCGTCTGGTCGTGGTACGCCCGCACGGTGTCGGATACGTCGGAGAGGTAGCGCACGCGTGACGGCGGCACGACGCTGCGCAGGGCGCTGGAGCGGCGCTCGGCGGGCAGGGAGCGGTCGGGGGAGTCCGCGGGCAGGCCGTGCTCGGCGAGCAGGCCGCGCAGGTAGCGGGCGAGCGCCGTGACGCCGTCGTCTCCGAAGCGGGCGGCCGACGTCCCGAAGACCGGCATGTCCTCCCAGGAGGAGCCGAAGTCCCCGCGGTTGCGCAGCAACTGGCGGGCGACATCGCGGTAGGCGTCCTGAGCGCCCTGCCGCTCGAACTTGTTGATGGCCACCACGTCAGCGAAGTCGAGCATGTCGATCTTCTCCAGCTGCGTGGCAGCGCCGAACTCCGGCGTCATGACGTAGAGCGCGACGTCCACGTGCTGGCGGATCGCGCTGTCCCCCTGTCCCACGCCCGGGGTCTCGACGATGACGAGGTCGTAGCCGGCGGCAACGCAGGCCGCGATCTGGTCGTCCAGGCTCGCCGGCACGGTGGAGCCGCGTGCCGCGATGGAGTGGAAGAACACCCCGTCATCGGAGGCGGAGTTCACGCGGATCCGGTCGCCCAGCAGCGAGCCGCCCGACCGCGACCGCGTCGGGTCGATGGCCAGGATGGCGATGCGGGCCTTGTCCCAGCCGCGCAGGCGGCGGACGATCTCGTCGGTGAGGCTGGACTTGCCCGACCCGCCGGTGCCGGTGATGCCGAGGACGGGGACCTGTCGAGCGTCGGCCGCGGCGCGGATCTCGCCGAGCACCGCGGCATCCAGGGCGGCCTCCTCGATCCGGCGCAGCGCGATGCCGAGGGCGCGCTCGTCGCCGGAGAGGAGGTCGGCGGCCCGCGGCTGCGGCGCTCGCTCGGCGGCCGCGCAGGAGCTGAGCATGTCGTCGATCATCCCCACGAGCCCGAGCCGCTGGCCGTCCTCGGGGGAGTAGATGCGCACGCCGACGCGGCCCAGGGCCTCGATCTCGTCGGGCACGATGACCCCGCCGCCGCCGCCGTACACGCGGACGTAGGGCGCGCCGCACTCGCCCAGGCGCTGCACGAGGTAGCCGAAGTACTCCACGTGGCCGCCCTGGTACGACGACACCGCGATCCCGTCGGCACCCTCCTGGAGGGCGGCGCGCACGACGTCGTCGACGCTGCGATCGTGGCCGAGGTGGACCACGTCGGCGCCGCGCGACTGCAGGATGCGGCGCATGATCGTGATCGCGGCGTCGTGGCCGTCGAACAGGCTGGCCGCCGTCACGAAACGCAGGGGCGTGCCCTCCGCCATGATTCCTCCCGGATCACGACCCTAGGCGACGGTGGGCGGACTGTCAGGTCGGGCGCCGCTGCACCTGGTCGATGGTGACGATCCGGTCGCCCACGAGACGTGCCTCGTCCGGGTCGTGGGTCACGTGGATCGCGGGGGTGCTCAGCGCCCGCAGCAGGTCGCGCACGTCGGTGGCGAGCCGGTCGCGTAGGTCCCGGTCGAGCGCGCCGAAGGGCTCGTCGAGGAGCAGGAGGCGTGGCCGGGGCGCGAGGGCCCGCGCGAGGGCCACCCGCTGAGCCTCGCCGCCGGAGAGGGTGGCGACGGCCCGCCTCTCGTACCCGGCGAGGCCCACGAGATCGAGCAGTTCGCCCACGCGCGCCTCTCGGTCGGCGCGCGCCACGCCGCGGATGCCGAAGCCCACGTTGCCCGCGACATCCAGGTGCGGGAAGAGAAGCGCGTCCTGGAAGACCAGGCCGAAGCGACGCAGGTGCGCCGGAACCTCCGTGATGTCGGCGTCATCCCACAGGATGCGGCCCGCGTCGGGCCGCTGGACGCCGGCGATGCAGCGCAGGATCGAGCTCTTCCCCGATCCGCTCCGACCGACCAGCACCACGGTCTCGCGCGGGTGCACGTCGAGATGCACGCCGGCCAGCAGCGGGGTGCCGTCGTAGTCGATGCGCACGTCGTCCACGCGCAGGCCCGGGGCCATCACCATCCTCCTCGCACGGCCGGTCGCAGCCGTTCGGCGATCGCCACCACCGCGAGGGTGAGGAGCACGAGGACGACCGCGAGCGCGCACGCCTGTCCGAGGTTGGCCTCGCCGGGACGCCCGAGCAACCGCACGATCTGGATCGGCATGGTCGGGTTGTCGGCGCGGACGAGGAACGCCGTCGCGCCGAACTCACCGAGGGAGATGGCACACGCGAGCGCGGCCCCGACCGCGACAGCGCGGCCGGTGATCGCTCCCTCGGTGGCGAGCCAGGCGCGCAGGGGAGGGGCGCCGAGGGTCCCCGCGACCTGGCGCAGGCGCGGGTCGAGCGATCGCAGGACCGGCAGGACGACGCGGACCACGACGGGCATGGCGACCAGGGCCTGGCCCAGCGGGATGAGGACCCACCAGCCGCGCATGTCGACGGGCCCGCGCAGCGAGGCGAGGAGCAGCCCGAAGCCGATCGTCACGGCCGAGACACCGAGGGGCAGGGTGACCGCCGCGTCCACGAGTGCCCCGCGGCGGCGCGCGGCGTTGATCCCGACGGCGGCGAGCACTCCGAGGGCGGTGGCGATGAGGGTGGCGATGACGGCGTACCGCAGTGACAGGGCGATCGCCTCGGCGGCGGGGACCTCGCGCGTGGACGTGCCGCTGGGATCGAGGATCTCGGCGTACCACGACAGTCCCCATCCGGGACCGACACGCAGTGAGCGCAGCAGCAGCGCGAGCAGGGGCACCACGACGGCGACGGAGAGGAGGACCGTGTAGGCGATGGCCGCGCGGTCGAGCGCGGTGCGCGCAGCGCGCGGTGCGAC
>CAIVWG010000266.1 GCA_903909555.1 uncultured bacterium
GAGCACGGCGAGGAGGGCGACGACCGCCATCACCGACGCGCGGAGCACGCTCGGCTGCGGTCCGACGATGACGACGAAGGCCCCCAGCGCAAGGCCGGCGGCGACCACGCGCGAGACGACGCCGAGACCCACCATGGTGGCGACGAGCAGCACCGCCCCCACGACGATGGAGGTGTTGCCCCCGGAGACTGCGGTGAGGTGAGACAGGCCCGACGCCCGCATCTGCTCCGTGAGCTCCTCGGGCTGCGCGGTCTCGTCTCCGACGGCCAGTCCCTCGACCAGCGCCGCGGCACGGTCGGGGGCGCCTTGGAGCGAGGCACGCAGGGACCGGCGCACGGAGTTGGCCAGCGAGCCGAGTGGGCCCGGCGGCGCGATGACGGCGATCCGATCGACGTCGATGACCGCCGCAATGCCGCGCATCGGATCGCCCTCTCGGACGGTGCCCGTGACCCGCACGAGAGCCCCCATGAGCGGCGGCTCCTGCGGGGACACGCGGAGCATGACCGGCGCCCCGACCTCCCAGTCACCGTGCGCACTCGAGACGGCCACCGTGGAGGCACGGACGTCGAGCCTGGGCTCGCCGAAACCCTGGCGCAGCCGCATGTCCCCGATGACCGAGGCGTCGGCCGTCACGCGAGCACCGACCACGGCGAGGGGTTCTGCCTTCACGGTGGTGGCGTACGATGCTGATGACAGGAGCGCGGCCGTCATCATGGCACCGAGCGCCGCCCACGCGGGCCTATGCCGCGCGATCGACAGCGCGAGCAGGAGTGCAGCAGCCAGCGCAGCGGCGAACTGGATGCGCACGACGACCGCCACGTCGATGCCCCGAGCGAGCATCACGGCGGTGCCCAAGGTCAGCACCCATGCCGCAGCGGCACCCGGCACGAGGCCGGCCGTCACACGCGCACCAGGGGACGCAACTGGGCCATCAGGGCATCGCCGATTCCGCTCACCTCGCCGAGCACCTCCACATCGGTGAAGCGGCCGTTGTCGATGCGCCACTGCACGATGCGCTGGGCGAGGACGGGGCCGATACCCGGCAGCGCCTCCAACTCGGCCGCGGTGGCCGCGTTGAGATCGATCAGCGAGTTCGCGGCATCGCCCGTGGCCATGCCACCCGGCGACGGACCGGAAGAGGCGGACTCGCGCGATGCGCGCCCGCCGACCACGACCTGCTCGCCGTCCACGAGCACGCGGGCCAGATTGAGGTCACCGCTGGACGCACCGGGACGAAGGCCACCCGCAGCCCGCAGGGCATCGATGACCCGCGATCCCGAGGGCAGCGTGACGATCCCCGGGCGCGCCACCCGACCGCGCACATGGACGATCACCTCGCCGAGGGGCGCGCTCGTCGCGGGTGCACTCCCCGAGGGGAGCGGATCGGGGAGGGTGACGACAGGCCGCGCACGTCCCTGCCACCACCAGTAGCCGACGACGAGGAGGAGCGCACCCAGGAGCATCGCGAGGGCGCGTAGGGCGCGTGGGCTCCAGATCACCCGGGGACGCTAGGCAGCCGGTACGAGACGGCGGCGCCGCCGGCGGGGAACTGGGGAGATCCCCGGCCGCCGCGACCTGGGGACCGACTAGCGGGGCGACACCGCCACGGAGACGATCCCCGGGCCGGTGTGCGCTCCCACCGCCGCCCCCAGCGGGCAGGCGATCACCCGGGCATCGGGTCGGCGCTGCCGCAGCGTCTCGGCGAGGTCGAGCGCGCGGGACCCCGCATCGATGTCCTGGACGGCGAACTCGGCGGGCCGCCCCTCCGCCGCGGCGAGCGCGAGCTCGGTGAGCCGGGCGATCGCCTTGCCGGAGGTTCGGACCCGATCGAGTGCCACTACCTCGCCGTCGAGGACGCGCAGGATGGGCTTGACCTTGAGCGCCTGGCCCACGGCCGCTCGGGTTGCACCGATGCGTCCGCCGCGGCGCAGGTACTCCAGCGTGTCGACGTAGAACAGCGACGTCGAATCCCGGGCCCGTCGTTCGATGATCTCGGCGACAGCATCGGCATCGGCGCCCTGCTCAGCCGCGGCATCGCCGGCGAGGACGGCGAAGCCCAGGGCCATCGCCACGGTGCGGCTGTCCACGACTCGGACGTCCGCGGCCACCTCCTTGGCCGCAACGCGCGCGGAGTCGTAGGTGCCCGACATCCGCGAGGACAGGGTCGCGCACACGATCGACTCGGCGCCGTCGGCAAGCGCCGCCGCGAACGCGCTGCGGAAGCGCTCAGGGCTCGGGCGCGAGGTGGTCACGGGCTGCCAGGCCCGAAGGGCGTCGGCGACGCGACGCACGCCGGCCTCGTCGGAGGTCTCGTCGTGGGCATGTCCGCCGACGATGACCTGGACGGGAACGACGGCGATGCCGCTTCCGCGGACGAGGTCGGGTGGTAGGTACGCGGTGGAGTCGGTGACGACGGCCACGCGACGGATCATCCCTCCAGGCTAGCCGCGCCCGTGGCGCACGTCGCGCAGGGCGCGTGCCGCCGACGCCGGCCGCACGTCATCGACCCGGATTCCCTCGGCACCAACCCACTCCGCCGCAGTGCGCAGCGCCTGCACGGTCCCTTCGACGGCGCCGCGCACCGGAGAGCCGTCGCGTGACGTCTCCAGCGTGACGCGCTTGGCGACCAGCGTGCCCCTGTCCCGGGCGGGGTCGACCCGGGCCACGAGCCGACCGCCGTGCAGGACCGGCATCGCGAAGTAGC
>CAIVWG010000267.1 GCA_903909555.1 uncultured bacterium
CCATGGTCCATGAGACGTTGTTGTTGATGCCCTGGAAGATCCCGGCGAATCCGGCCAGCGTCGCGCCGAGCACCCACACGACGGCGATGACGCGCTCCACGTTGACGCCGGAGGCGGAGGCGAGGGCGGGGTTGTCGGAGACCGCGCGGGTGGCCTTGCCCATGCGGGACGAGCGCAGCCAGACCACCGTAGCCGTGAGGGCGAGGATGGCCAGCAGGGACAGGATGATCGCCTTGGGAGTGACCGTCACCGGACCGATCTCGAGGCCGGACTGGCCCGCGTAGTCGGTGTAGAAGCGGCCGTCACCGCCGAAGATCATGAGCAGGACGTAGCGGATCGTCATGGCCAGGCCGATGGACACGATCATCGCGGCGATGAGCCCGGTCCCGCGCTTGCGCAGCGGGCGCCACAGCACGAAGTTCTGGCCCCAGCCCCACGCGGCCGCGCACACGACGAGGGCGAGGGCGCAGGCGATGATGAGGTTGAGCCCGACGATGGCGTTGAAGACGTAGGCCGTGAAGGCACCGAGGGAGAGCAGTTCGCCATGGGCGAAGTTGGTGAGACCCGTCGTGCCGAAGATGAGGTTGAGCCCGAGGGCGCCCAGGGCGATGATGAGGGACAGCGTGATGCCGTCGATGATGAGCTGGAGCACCTGGGCGCCCAGGTTGGAGCCCCCGCCCGAGTCTTCCTCGCCCGCGGGCTCGCCCCCGATCCCGACGGGGAAGAGGGCCTTCTTGTCCCCGGAGAGCACGTTGACGGTGCGGTCGGGACCGTCCTTCACGGTCTCGCCGGCCGGCAGGGTGGCCTCGTCCACGGTGACGACGTACTGGCCGGCGGCGGGGACCTCGATGGTCGCGCGTCCCTCGGCGTCCGTGGTGCCCGAGCCGGTGAAGCCGTCCGGTCCGGTCACGCTGACTCCCACCCCCGCGATCGGCGCCTTATCGCCACCGGTGACGATCGCGGTGATGGACGGACCTGCGGCCGCGGCCACGCCTGCGCTCAGCAGGAAGGCGCCGAGGAGGGCGATCGCAGCGACGACGAATCGGGACATTCCCCGGTGCACTCAGCCTCCCGACATCGGCCCGAACCGAGTCGCCCGGCGGGCGACCCTGCACGCTCCCCGGAGCATAGCCGTGGCCGGGTGGGCGCGGGAGGCATCCACCAGATCCGTGGTGGCCGAGGCGACCCTCTCGATCCGGGGCTGTCTCATCGGGCGCTCTAGGCCTCCCGCAGGAAGCAGGTGAGCCGGGCCGTGCAGATCCGCCGTCCCTCGTCGTCGGAGACCACGATGTCGCTGGAGACGAGGCTGCGTCCCACCGACAGCGGTACTGCGACCGCGGTGACGAAGCCCTCCCGCGCCCCTCGATGGTGGGCGCAGGAGAGTTCGATGCCGACGGCGAAGCGCCCGGGGCCCGCATTGAGATTCGCCAGCACCGAGCCGACACTCTCGGCCAGCACCGCGCTCGCGCCCCCGTGGAGGAGTCCGAAGGGCTGCGTGTTGCCGGCCACCGGGATGCGCGCGACGACGCGCTCGGGGCTCACCTCGAGCCACTCCATGCCCATCCGCTCGCCGAGGCCTCCCCGGTCTGCGGCGGCGATGTGCTCGAGCATTCCCTCGACGGGCGCTTGCTCGGCGGGGCCCTGGTCTTGCGGGTCCTGGGATGTCATGGCGGCAGCCTAGGATCACGCCGTGGACCCCGGTCGGCTGCTCCTCCTCGACGGCCATTCGCTGGCGTACCGCGCCTTCTACGCCCTGCCCGTGGAGAACTTCTCCACGACGTCCGGCCAGCCCACGAATGCGGTGTACGGCTTCACGTCCATGCTCATCAACGCCTTGCGTGATGAGAAGCCGACCCACGTGGCCGTGGCGTTCGACGTCTCCCGGCAGACGTTTCGGACCGAGCAGTTCGCGGAGTACAAGGCGAATCGCGCATCCACCCCCGAGGAGTTCCGGGGACAGGTCGACCTGATCCGCGACGTGCTCAGCGCCCTGGGCATCCGCTGGCTGGAGCAGGAGGGCTACGAGGCCGACGACATCATCGCGACGCTGGCGACGCGCGCGGAGGCGGAGGGGCTGCAGGTGCTCGTCATCACCGGCGACCGCGACACCTTCCAGCTGGTCACCCCGCGCGTCACGGTGCTCTACCCGCGCAAGGGCGTCTCCGATCTCGCCCGGATGACCCCGGAGGCGGTGGAGGAGAAGTACGGCCTGACGCCCGCGCAGTACCCCGACTTCGCGGCCCTGCGGGGTGACCCGAGCGACAACCTCCCGGGCATCCCGGGCGTGGGGGAGAAGACAGCGACGAAGTGGATCCACGAGTACGGATCCCTGGAGGGGCTCGTCGATCACGTGGACTCGGTCCGCGGCAAGGTGGGCGACGCGCTGCGGGCAGCGCTCCCCCAGGTCCTGGTGAATCGCAGCCTCACGGAGCTCGTGCGCGACGTGCCCGTCGACGTCGACCTGGCGGACCTCGAGCGACGACCGTGGGACCGCGAGCCGATCCACGAGGTCTTCGATGCCTTGCAGTTCCGGGTCCTGCGAGACCGTCTCTTCGAGACACTCGGCCAGGAGGCCGCTCCCTCGGCCCCGCTGGCTGTCGCCGAGTCGGACGACGTCGCCGCGGGGGGCTGGGCGGCCTGGCTCGAGCGTCACGCGACCGACACCGTGGGCCTGTACGCCCGCGGGTCGTGGGGCGCGGGCACCGGGCGCCTGGACGCGCTCGCCCTGGCCTCGCCGGACGGCAGCGCCGCGGTCGCCGAGCTGCACGCGATCGCGGAGGAGGACCGCGAGGCCATCTCCGGGTGGCTGCGCGACGCCGCCCGCGGCAAGGTGATGCACGACGCCAAGGGGCCGCTCCTGGCCCTGTGGGCCGAGGGCTGGGACCTGTCGGGCCTGCGTTCCGACACCGCTCTCGCCGCGTACCTCGTCCAGCCAGGCCAGCGCAGCCCCGACCTCGCGGACATGTGCGAGCGCTACCTGGGACGCTCCCTGGGGCCTGCCGGAGACGGCCAACTCTCCCTGGACGCCGACCCCGGCGCTGACCTCGTGCAGTCCGCCGTCGCCGTCCGCGAGATCTGCGCGGTGCTCGATGCGGAGGTCGTGGCCCGCGGGGCGTCGGCCCTGCTGCACGACCTCGAGATCCCGCTGGAGCGCGTGCTCGCCGACATGGAGCGCGTCGGCATCGCGGTCAACGGCGAGGGGCTCGCGGACCTGTCGTCGGAGTTCGCCGCGTCCGCGCGCGCCGCAGAGGACGAGGCGCACCGCATCGTGGGCCATGCGTTCAACCTGGGGTCTCCCAAGCAGCTCCAGGAGGTCCTCTTCGGGGAGCGCGGGCTGCCGAAGACCAAGCGCATCAAGACCGGATACACCACCGACGCCGAGGCGCTCCAGTCCCTCTACGCACGGACGCAGGACCCCGTCCTCGAGGCCATCCTGGAGTGGCGCGACTGGTCACGCCTGCGGCAGACCGTCGACGGCCTGATCCCGCTCGTGGCCGGTGACGGCCGCATCCACACGACCTTCCAGCAGACGGTGACCGCGACCGGCCGGCTCTCCAGCACCGATCCCAACCTGCAGAACATCCCGGTGCGCACGGAAGCGGGGCGGCGGATCCGCGACTGCTTCGTGGTGGGGAGCGGGTTCGAGACCCTGCTCACGGCCGACTACAGCCAGATCGAGATGCGCATCATGGCCCACCTGTCCGAGGATGCCGGGCTCATCGAGGCCTTCGCCGAAGGGGAGGACCTCCACACCACCGTCGCCTCCCGCGTATTCGGGGTGCGGCCGGAGGATGTCGACCCGGAGATGCGCCGACGCATCAAGGCGATGTCCTACGGCCTGGCCTACGGCCTGTCGGCGTACGGACTCTCCCAGCAGTTGGGGATCGAGCCGGACGAGGCGCGGGTCCTCATGGAGGACTACTTCGCGAGGTTCGGGGGCATCCGTGACTACCTCCACGGGGTCGTTGCCGAAGCACGCGCGCAGGGCTTCACCGAGACCATCCTCGGGCGCCGGCGGTATCTGCCCGACCTCACCAGCGACAACAGGCAGCGACGGGAGATGGCGGAGCGGATGGCGCTCAACGCGCCCATCCAGGGGTCGGCCGCCGACATCATCAAGGTGGCCATGCTCGCGGTCCACCGCGGCCTGAGCGAACGAGGGCTGCGATCCCGGCTCCTGCTCCAGGTGCACGACGAGCTCGTCCTCGACGTGGCCGCGGGCGAGCTCGACGCCGTCACCGACCTCGTCGTCACGTCGATGGGGAGCGCGGCGGACCTGCGCGTCCCCCTCGACGTGTCCGTGGGCACGGGGGCGACCTGGCAGCAGGCTGCCCACTAGCGCTACGGCGTCCCCGTGGGCCGGTCCCGCCGCTCGGGCTCCCCGTCGCCCCCCGGACCCCGCGCAACGCCCTCCCCGGGCCCCGCGCCGTGCCACACTGCCCCCATGACCCCGGTCCTGCGCACGTTCCTCGCGGCGGCCTGCGCCGTCGTCCTCGCCGGCTGCGCCAGCGCGGCCGCCGTCGCTCCCGAGCGGGACACGGCCACCAACGTGCCCTTCCGGGGCTGCGACGACGTCGCGTGCACGGGGGAGATCGACGGGGCGCCGTACGAGATCGTGATGCCCGAGAGCTGGAACGGCACGCTGCTGCTCTACTCCCACGGCTACCGGCCGGCGGAGCCGTTCCCCCCGACCTTCGACGCCGTGGTGCGGACCCCCGTCCCGGCACCCGGCTGGGACTCGTCCGAGCGCGAACTCGGCCAGGCCCTGCTGGATCGGGGCTACGCCCTCGCCGGGTCCGCCTACGCCTCCAACGGCTGGGCGGTCGAGGACGGTGTTCGTGCAGGGGAGCAGCTGTACGACTACTTCTCGGCCAACGTGGGGACCCCCAAGCGGGTGTACGTCTGGGGCGACTCGCTGGGAGGGCTCATCACCCAGACGCTGGCGGAGCGGCATCCCGAGTGGGTCAGCGGAGCCGCCCCGCTGTGCGGGGTCCTGGCCGGACTCGTGCCCAACCTCAACGTCGCCTTCGACACGGCCTACTCGGTGCGGCAACTGCTCTACCCGGATATGAAGATCTCCGACTACGACTCCTACGAGGAGGCGCTGCTCAACTGGGAGGGCGCGGCATCCCGTCTCATCGAGGGGGCCAAGGACCAGGACACCGAGGTCATCGCGAAGATCCTCACGGTGGCCGCGGTCGCCGATGCGCCGGCCAAGACGTACCGATTCGACGGGTCGTCGATCGTGAGCACCGTGTCGGGAACCGTGGAGGCCCTGCTCACCGCCATGGCCTACGGCACGGTCGGGCGACAGGAGATCGAGGCGCGGTACGGCGGCAACATCAGCGGCAACGAGGGCGTGGACTACGCCGCGCGCATCTCGGACGAGGAGCGCGAGGCCATCGATGCCCTCGGCGGCGAG
>CAIVWG010000268.1 GCA_903909555.1 uncultured bacterium
CACCTTCTCGGGCCAGTTGCCCTCGAGCTGCTCCATGTCGTCGAGCAGGCGATCGGCGTAGTCGGTGATCTTGAGGTACCACTGCGTGAGCTTCTTCTTGGTGACCGGCGTATCGCACCGCTCGCACAGGCCCTGCACCACCTGCTCGTTGGCGAGGACGGTCTGGCAGTTGGGGCACCAGTTGACATTGCTCGCCTTGCGATAGGCGAGCCCGCGCTCGTACATCTGCAGGAAGAACCACTGGTTCCAGTGGTAGTACTCCGGGTCGCAGGTATTGAGGATGCGATCCCAGTCGAAGGAGCAGGCGTAGCGCCGCATCGACGCCTTCTGCTGCGCGATGTTGTCGTAGGTCCACAGGCTGGGGTCCTCGCCGCGTCGGATGGCGGCGTTCTCGGCCGGAAGCCCGAAGGCATCCCAGCCGATCGGGTGCAGGACGTTGAATCCTCGCTGAACCCAGTAGCGCGCGATGACGTCGCCGAGGGCGTAGGCCTCCGCGTGACCCATGTGGAGATCCCCGGACGGGTAGGGGAACATGTCGAGGACGTACTTCGTGGGGCGTGGATCCCCTTCCCGGCCCGATCGGAAGGGCTGGAGATCGTCCCAGACGGGCAGCCAGCGGGCCTGGATCTGCTCGACGTCGTACGTCTCGATGTCCTCGTCCATAGCGGGCCGAGCCTACCGAGCGGCGCAGGACTTCCTCGCCAGGAGGTGCAGGCGCGATCGCCACGCGGCCGGGTCTGCCCGGGACTAGTACCCCTTGTCGCGGTCCGGAGCCCAGATGGATGCCGCGACCAGCGCGATCGCGAACAGCGCCATGGCCACGTAGCTGAGATCCCCGAGGGGCTGCCAGTACACATCGTCGAGGGCGAGGATGAGCGCCGCCTCGTCGAGAACGAGCGCCCACCCCACACCGAAGAGGATCGGCGGCCAGGCCTGGTTCGCCCAGCGGGTCGACTCCCCGACGTACAGGACGAAGAGAAAGGTGAGCACCGCCAGAATGATGAGCCCGAACACCATGTGGTGGATGTGGAGGCCGGCGATGATGAGCCCCCCGTCCTTGCCGGCGCCCCTCGCGTGAAGGAAGAGCGTCACGCCCCGGGTGACGAGAGCGGTGACGACGAAGGCGGCCAGGGCCCAGCGGGCGCGCCACCGGGGAGTGCGGTCCACGACCCCCCGCATGCGTTCTTCTGCCGTGGTCATGGCCGAAGCCTAGGGGCTACGGATGGATCTCCGTGAAGCTTCCCGTGGGCGAGAGGTCACGGAATCGCGACGTCGACCCGGAGAAATCCGTCTTGGACAACTCCACGACGTAGACCGTGGGGTCGTCGAGCGCGCGGTACGAGTAGCGAAGGCCGGTCAGGTTGGCGATCGTGTCCACGTACGTCACCTCATCGAACTCGATGTGGCCAGGTCCCGGCTCCTTGACCACGCCGGCGGGCACGTCGAAGGTGTTGAGGACGTGCAGCGTCAGCATCTCCGCGTCATGGCCATCCGTGGGCGTGTCCACCAGGGTGAGCAGGATGCTCGCGCGCACGAAGCGCGAGGGCCCCGAGTAGTCCCCGGGCATTCCATGCAGGCCCCATCCCACGCCGAGCGGTCGAATGTCCATCCCGCCCACTCGGGGGCGCACGCGCTGGGGAGTGGGGTTCTTCGCTGAGAATCCCACGTAGTTATGCAGGTTCAGCAGGTGCCAGTCGAGGTAGGGGGAGTTGGTTCCCACGCTGGTCGGGTTGTCGAGCACGACCATGCCGTCAGGGCGGAACTCGATGGCCGCCGAGCCGGTCCGGTCGTGCACGAGGACGTGGACCGGGGGTACGAACGGCATGCCGGCGTTCCATCCCCAGACGTTGATCTGCTCCATCTCCGCGCGCACCTCCTCGATCGTCGCGCATGTCGACAGGAGGTAGGACACGAGTTCCAGCTGGCTCACGTCGGTGCCGTCGCCCTTGAACTCTGCAGGGTGGAAGAATCCGCCGACCATGTAGAGCAGGTGAGCGGAGAGACCCGCGTCGTTCATGCCGTCGAGCATGGCGGCATCGACCCCGGCGACGGAGATGCCGACCACCCCGTGGCGCGTCGTCCACGTCCGGGTGCCGGCGACCCCCTCGGCTCCCCGGGCAGCCCGCTCCATCCCCCGCGGCATCACGCACAGCTGGAAGGTCATCAAGGCGGGATAGTCGATGCTCCGGCCCACGACGACCGAGCCGTCCTCGGCGATGGGGACCTTGAAGTTCGTGCACACGGTCAACTCCTCGGGACTCGTCGGCACCGGCTGCTGAGGCTAGGGCACCAGCGTCGGGATCGCGAGCACGAACCCCACCTGCGCCAGCTGATAGGTCACCATGACGGCGACGCGTCCGCCGGGGGCAGAGCCGACGAACCTCGCCCACGCCAACAGGGCATCGGAGGTGAGGAAGAGCAGCGCGGCGATCTCCACCACGAGTGAGTTCGAGCCGATCGCCAGGATGACGACGATTCCGATGACGAGCATGTACGCCGCCACGATGCCGCCGAGGGTGCGCGACTTCGCCCAGGCACCCGCGACGATCGGACGTCCGACGAAGACGGCGACGAGCAGGATGATCACGGCACCCACGAGCAGGCCCCGTGGCTCCTGGGGCACCATGAGCAGCGCGACGACGTACGCCAGGTGTCCGACGAGGAACGCCGCCGCTCCTGGGATGAAGCGGTCGAAGAAGAGCAGTACGTCTCCGGCGAGCCCGAAGATCAGCCCGGCCACGATCGCCCAGCGGATGGCCTCGGAATCCGCCGGGATGAGGAGGGCCGCCGCGATGAGGACGACCATGACCGCCGGCTTGGCCCACTTCTCGATCTGGCGGCGATCGGTGCCCACCGCCCACCAGTCGAGCAGGGCAACGGCGCCCGCGAGGGCGATGAGGACGACGTAGGCCACGCCCCCAGCCTGCCCCGTCCCTCACGGTTGAGCGGCGGGTTGGCGCTAGGGCGCGGGGACGGGCGTGTCGGACGTGGGGAGCGGGCCGCACAGGAGCGGCCGGTCGGTGCGCAGCCGGTTCGTGCGCGGATCGACCAGCGCCCGGGAGTCCGCTGCCGGTCCGTGCCTCACCTCGCTCCACGGCAATTGCGGCTCGATGACGCTCCAGGACGTCATGTCGGCGCTGGAGAAGTCGCTGGAGAACGTCGTCACCAGGTCGCGGATGGCCCGCACGCTCTGGATCCACCCCGAGGTGACGCCGCCGACCACCTTGCGGTTGGTCACCTGGAGGCCCAGTTCGCGATTCCAGTCCATCGAGGGCAGGGTGAAGTTGGTGGATCCCACATAGGCATCGGTGTTGTCCGCCACGATGACCTTGGCGTGGACGTACAACTCGCTGTCGTCCTGCGCGTAGGGACTCTCGTACTCCGACAGCATGATGGACACGCCACTGTCGTCCAGGGACTTCCACGTGCGCCAGATGGAGGGCGCGGGGTACTTCGTGTCCGTCCAGGGGTTCCACGTCATGATGAGCTTGACGCGGCCCTTGCCGAGACGCTGGGCCGCCGCCTCCACGGCCGCGATGATCTCGCGGTCGCTGAACTCCTCGTTGTAGAGGAGAAGCGACTTCGTGGCCCCGTTGATGATGTCGAGCATCCGCTCCCGGACGTTCCCCTGCTGGGTCTGGGCCAGGGGGAAGGAAGAGGACGAGAACTCGTAGCCGTACACCGTGCCGGGATACTCCGTCGGCGTCGTGCCCTGGGGCGCCTGGAACGACCCGTTGCTCCAGGTCAGCGGGAGCGGCGTACCCAGCAGGTCATTGGTGTTCGTCCGCGACGGCGGGTCCCCGGGACGCACCGCGCCGCACAGGAAGTCCGACGCGAAGACCCTGGCCGCCTCGCTGATGAGGACCGGGTCGGTGACGGGAACTCCGAAGTCTCGCGCGGGATTCTCCGAGGGGCAGACGCCGCGGCAGGTGCCATCGGGATTCGTCATCCATGCCGTGTCGTCGGCCGCGCTGCGCTGGCTGCTTCCCCAGGAGTACGACAGCAGGTTGCCCGTCATCACCAGCGCCTCGGACGTCGACAGCATGTCCGCGGTCGCTCGAGGCTGCCCTGCCTGGGCACCGGAGGGGTAGGTGGCATCGATGAGAATCGTCTTCTCGTGCGTGACCTGGAAGTTCGTATTGGCGAACTGCACCTGGGGCATCACCGGGGTCACCCCAGGATCCGGATCCCGGTACGCCGCCATGAGCGACTCCTGGACGGCGTACGTCGGACTCGCCTTGCCGGTGCCGTTGAACCCGGTGGACGAGTCAGACGGGGTGTAGACCGTGGCGCAGGAGTACTGGTTGGTGAACATCCGCGTGGTGTCGTCGTAGGTGCACTGGCGCCAGTTGCCGTTCACCAGGACTCGGACCTTGACGCCCCGGCTGACCGCGCGCATGAGGGCACCCGGCGCGCCCTCCTGGCCCACCAGGCTCGGACCGCCCAGTTCGTAGATGACGAAGTCGATGGTTTCCTGGGCGGTATCGAGGAGCGCGGCGACCTTCGCGATGTCGCGTGGGAACACGACGAGTCGGTGGTCGTCGGGGTTGAGCTTGGCGCGACGCAGCAGCGTGGAGTCCAGGCGCGCCCCCCCGAAGTCGGCCTCCCGGGCATCAGCGCCGATGAGGTCCGCCCCGATGAGATTCGCGGTCCGCAGGTCGGCGCCCACCAGAGAGGCCCCGCGCAACGTCGCGCCGCGGAGGTTGGTCCCGCTCAGGTCGGCGCCGTCGAGCCGGGCCCGCCTCAGGTCGATGCCGTGAAGGTCACGGCCGCTGAGGTCCCGGCCGCGCAGGTCGGCGCCGGCGCACGACGCCCCGGGCTTGAGCGTGCAGCTGCCGGCATCCGGGGCTGCAGGTACCGCGGGAGCACCGATGAGGAGGGCCGCGGGCAGGGCGACCACCGTCGCGAGCAGGACGAGTCGACGAGAGGAAGGCCAGGTCAGCATGACGGCAGTGTCACGCGCCGGCCCGCACGCGTCCCCGCGCGCGGGCGGTTTCTAGGACATGGGGCGTCGAGTGTCGGGTCCGCACGGCGTGCCGTGCGACACCGCCCGCCACTCAACGGCCGGAGAAGCGCTCCGCCACGGCCTCGCCTACCAGCGCGTGGACCTCCCACGACCAGTGCATGCCGTCGGGATTGCACGTGGCCAGCCGGGGCCCCACGAGCGACTCGATCTCCACGCAGGGCACGCCCTCCCGACGCGCCCAGTCCCGCGCCGCCGCCAGCGCCGGGCCGTGCGTCCGCGCCGACGGGTAGTACGGGCCGGTCCAGGGTGCCGGGGCCAGGAGGGCGATCGGGAGGTCGGGACGCAGCAGGCGCACCGCCTGCACCATCCTGCTGAGATAGCGATCCGTCGCGGCCTGCGGCAGCATCCGGAACGGTCCCCCCACCGAGCGGGCCAGGGCGGGCGTGACGCGCAGGAGGCCCTCGCGCGCGGTACGCCGTATCCGCGACGAGCGGACGTAGGGGATCGACTCGCGCACCCAGGTGGGGACGGGGGTGGGCAACTGGTCGCTGCCCCCCACGCCGATGAGCAGGAACGAGGCCCGGGGAAGGTACGTGCCCCACACGACGGGGTCCTTGGTGAGCGCCCACCAGGCATCCCGTGCGGTCCACCCCTGGCGCGCGACGACGTCGACGTCCGCCTCGAGCATCCGTCCCGCCACCTGCGGATAGAGGCGAGGATCACCCGGGGATTCGGCGCGCTGCGGTCCGTGGAAGGCGAGCGAGTCGCCGAGGACCAGCAGATGGCGTTGCATCGGGTGGAGCTGAGGGGACTCGAACCCCTGACCCCCTCCATGCCATGGAGGTGCGCTACCAGCTGCGCTACAGCCCCGCCGCCCATGAGGGCCCCGTCAGCATACCCGGGGCGGCCCGACGGGGACGGTGTGGCCATCCCCGCCAGGGTCTAGCGGTCGTCGGCCGGCCAGACCCCGTCGACCGGCACGGGCTCCGGCAGTGAGCCGGCGTTGTACTCCTGGAGGCGCCACGGCGGCCCCGGCAGGCCCGGGGGCCGGTCGTTCTCGATGAGCACCGTCCACGCGCAGTTGGTGAGCACCCCGAGAGCCGCCCAGTGCTCAGGGGGTAGTTCGAGCATGCGGCCGATCGCGGCGCGCGCGGAGCCACCATGCGTGACCACGACGAGCACCCCGTCGCCGGGGATGCGCGCCAGGCCACGCTCGATGGCCGCCACCGTGCGATCAGCCACCTCGAGACGGGTCTCGCCGGTCACCCCGGCCGGCATGCGGACATCAGCGGCCCATCGTGCGAGGGCGTCGCCGTACTCCTCGAGCAGCTGCGGACGGGTCTTGCCCTCCCACTCCCCCGCGGCGGTCTCGCGCAGGCCCGGGTCGATCGTCATGTCGAGCCCGGTGAGCTCACGAAGCGGCTGCGCGGTCTCGCGGGCGCGAAGGAGGTCCGAGCACACGATGACGTCCGGCTGCAGCGCCGCGAGCATCGCTGCGCTGCGTCGGGCCTGTGCCTGCCCCTCGTCATCGAGGGGGATATCGGTCTGGCCCTGGAAGCGGTGCTCGGCATTCCACGAGGTGCGCCCGTGCCGCCAGACGACCAGGCGCCTCACGCGTCCCCGCCGCCGGCAACCGTCGGCCCCACGAGCCTCAGGTCGATCCCGGGGCAGTCCTTCCACAATCGCTCGAGGGCGTAGTGCACTCTCTCCTCGGCCATCTGGACGTGAACGACGATGTCCCCGAAGTCCAGGAGGACCCAGCGTCCCTCCTTCTCGCCCTCGCGCCTCAGCGGCTTGGCACCGACGGCAGCCAGCCGCTCCTCGACGGCATCCACGACCGCGCGAACCTGGCGATCGTTGGCGGCGGTGCACAGCAAGAAGACGTCCGTGATGACGAGATACTGGCTCACGTCGATGGCGACGATGTCCGTGGCGAGCTTGTCGGACGCCGCCTCGGCCGCAAGGCGGGCTAGCTCGATGGATTCGTCGGACGCGCTCACGCAGTGTCTCCTCGGTCGTTGCTCATGCCGTGTGCGGCACGATCAGCCTGTCACACCGGCCTCGGACTCGATCCTGGAGTCCGGGAAGAGCCGCTTGAGCATGATCCACGCGCGCGGTGCCGGCACCGAGGCGCCTCGGATCCCGCCGCGCACGACGTCCACGGGGAGCACCGCGCGGTCGACGCGGCCGAACCTGATGTCGGCACGCACGCGCAGGAGGAAGGGGACGAGTTCGTCCGTGGGAACCGTGGACTGGGCCAGGGAACCAAGGCTGGTGACGAGCTGGCGCATGCGTTCGGGCGTCTCGGGCATGCGGGCGATCACGGCCTCCATGACCTCCATCACGCGCAGGTGCCGTTCGCGGTCGGTCTCCCCCGGCAGCGTGGCGAGGACGTACTGCGTCGCGATGAGGCCGTCCAACCGCGTCCAGCCGGGGCGCACGACGCGGGGCTCCTCCTCGGATTTGGTCGCGGTCGCAACGAAGGTGTCGTCCACGAACAGCCACACGCCATTGACGCCGTCCACCCAGCCCGCGAAGGCGAGCCGGTCGATCTCCAGGCCGGCATCGACATCGAGACGCAGCTCCCGCCGCACGCCGTCGACGGCGGCGAGCGTGTCCGGCTGCAGCGGCGTCGTTCCCAGGGGCACCGACGAGTCGCCGACGGGCACGAGGAGCGTCGGCGGGATCTCGAGCACGCTCGTGCGCGGCCGCCTCTCGGGCGGCGTGATCCCGAGCGCCACGTTGACGCTGGCGTACCCCGTCGCGTCGAGCACCTGCATGAGCAGGACCTCGACCCTGGGGGGCGGGATGGACGGAGGAGGACCCGACGGGGAGGCTGTCGCGGAAGCCGGCGCCGACTCCGCGGGCGATGCGGAGTCGCCGCTCCGGCTCGTCGACACGACCCCCAGCAGGACCACGACGAGGACGCCGACCACGGCGACGACCGCGAACCGCACGCCGCGCGTCACGGCTGATCCCGGTAGAGCCCCCGCTTGGCGACGAAGCTCTCGACTCCGGCGGGCACCAGGTAGGTGATGGGCTCTCCGCACCGGACGCGATCGCGGCAGTCGCTGGACGAGATGGCCAGCGCCGGGATCTCCAGGAGAGTGACCGATCCGGACAGGCCGGGATCGGCGAGGACATGGCCCGGGCGGCTCACGCCGACGAAATGCGCCATGGACAGCAACTCGTCCGCGTCGCGCCACCCAAGGATGTCGGCGAGCGCATCGGCGCCGGTGATGAAGAAGAGCTCCGCATCAGGATGGAGAGCCCGAAGATCACGCAGCGTGTCCACGGTGTAGGTGAGTCCGGGACGATCGAGGTCGACCCGGCTCACGCGGAAGCGCGGATCGGTGGCGGTGGCGATCACCGTCATGAGGTAGCGGTCCTCCGCCGGGGACACGTGCCGCTCCGCCTTCTGCCAGGGCGAGCCGGTCGGGACGAAAATGACCTCGGCGAGGCCGAAGTGGTGGGCAGTCTCGGAGGCGGCGACCAAGTGGCCGAGATGGATGGGATCGAACGTCCCGCCCATCACTCCGATGCGCATGCGGCCTCCACGCCTCGCGACCGCGGGATCGACGGCCTACCGGTCCACGTTGATCATGAGCGTGATGACGAGCAGGAGCATGAGGGTGCCGAATGCGACCGCACCGAAGACCCAGGCGGGCGTCACGGCCTGCTCGGCCGCCCCTTCCGACAGGACCAACGCGGCATTCAGCGGACCCATGTGCCGTCCTCCCTCACGCGATCACCACCGTGGCCCATGAAGGCCAGGGTCCCCTGAGCGGGACCTTCACACTGTAGCGCGCTGGCCGGCTACTCCCGGACATGACCATCCCCCACGACAACGTACGTCGTCGTGGTGAGTTCGGGGAGGCCCATGGGCCCGCGTGCGTGCAGCTTCTGGGTGGAGATGCCGATCTCGGCTCCGAAGCCGAACTCGCCACCGTCCGTGAATCGCGTGGACGCGTTGACCATGACGGCCGCGGCATCCACTCCCGCGATGAAGGCACGCGCCGCCGACTGCGAGTCGGTCACGATGGCCTCGGTGTGCCCCGAGGACCAACGGCGGATGTGCGCCAGGGCAGCCTCGAGCGAGTCCACCACCCCTGCCGCGATGTCGAGCGAGTAGTACTCCGCGGCCCAGTCCTCATCGGTGACCGGGGCGAAGGACGTGCCCGCGGCCTCGGCGAAGCCGCGCATGCGGTCGTCGCCGTGCACGGTCACGCTCGCCTCGCGCAGGGCCACCATGACCGCCGGAAGGAAGCGGTCGGCGATCTCCGCATGGACGAGGAAGGTCTCGGCGGCGTTGCACACGCTGCAACGCTGCGCCTTCGCGTTCACCAGGATGCGGACGGCCTTCTCGACGTCGGCATCGCGGTCGACGTACACGTGGCAGTTGCCGACGCCGGTCTCGATGACGGGCACGGTGGCGCCCTCCACGACGCTGCGGATGAGGCTCTCCCCACCCCGGGGGATGAGCACGTCGACGAGCCCGCGCGCGGTCATGAGGTACTTCACGGAATCGTGGGTCACCCCGGGGACCAGTTGAACGGCGTCCTCCGGGAGCCCGGACTCGCCGAGGGCGCGGCGCATCACCTCCACGAGCGCGGCGTTCGTGGCGTAGGCGGATGAGGACCCTCTCAGCAGGACCGCATTGCCGCTCTTGAGGCACAGGCCGGCCGCGTCGATCGTGACATTGGGGCGCGCCTCGTAGATGATCCCCACCACGCCGAGGGGGACGCGGACCTGGCGAACCTCCAGTCCGTTGGGGAGCGTGTAGCCGCGCACGACATCACCCACCGGATCGGGCAGTTCGGCGACATCCTCCAGGGCCGCCGCGATGGCCTCCAGCCTCGGGCCATCCAGGGTGAGGCGATCGAGGAGCCCTGCCTCCGTGCCGGCGTCGCTTGCCCGCGCGACATCGTCGGCGTTGACCGCGACGAGCGCGTCGGCGTTCGCGCGCAGGGCGGCGGCGCAGGCGACGAGGGCTGCGTCCTTGTCCTCCCGGGTCAGCGTGCGCAGGGCGGTGGCCGCCTCTCGAGCGCGGCGGGCGGCCGCGATGACCTCGGCGCCCTCGTCGGGGTATCCCTGTGACGACATGCCGTCAGGCTACGTCACAGCGGGCTGACGCCACCGGCGACCACGAGGCCCGGGCCGAGCCCGAGGTGGCGTCCGCGACGGTGGAAGGTCTCCCGATCGACGACTTCGACCGCGACGACGTCCCAGTCCGGCAGTCGCGCGGTCTCGCGGTGCTGGCCCCACAGGTCCAGCGCCAGGGTCGTGGCCAGGCGCGCGTCGGTGGCCTCCTCCCAGTAGCGGATCTCCGCGCGGTCGTCGGCGTAGCGCCCCGAGAGGAGGAAGGGGTGCTCGTGGGAGAGGCGCTCGAGCCCGGACTTGATCTCTTCGGCCGGGACGGCATCGCCTGCCACCGTGAGGGTCACGAACCACACCGGCGGGCGCACCGCTTCGGTCACGGTCACCAGGCGCCTCCCTCCGCCAGCGTCAGCCGCGCTCGCTCTCCTCCGCGATCCCGGCCCCGTCGATCGCGGCGTCGACGAACCCGTCTGCCAAGAGCGCGATGTCATCGCGGTGGATGACCTCCCGCTCATAGGCGGGGCCGAGCTCCCGCGCCAAGTCCCGAGTCGAGCGACCCATGAGCCCGGGGAGTTCTGCCGAGTCAAAGTTGACCAGCCCGCGGGCGATCGTGTGACCGTTTTCGTCGAGAATGTCCACGGGATCGCCCGCCACGAAGTCGCCCTCGACCCGGGTGAGACCCGCGGGCAGGAGCGAGAGCCGGCGACGCGTGATCGCCTCGGCCGCCCCTGCATCCACGGAGAGGCGCCCCTGGGGCGTGCTGGCATGTCCGAGCCACAGGAGTCGCGTGGGGATCCTGCGCCCGGTGGGATGGAAGAGGGTGCCCACCGTGTCCCCCGACAGCACGCTCGGCAGCGCGGAGGCATGCGCGAGCACGACCGGGATTCCCGCGGACGTGGCGATGCGCGCCGCCTCCACCTTGCTCGTCATGCCACCCAGTCCCACCCCGGCCGCCCCCACGCCCCCGATGGACACGTCCGCCAAGTCGCCGGGGTCGGCGACCTCGGGCACGAGTCGAGCATCGCCGCGATCCGGGGGGCCGTCGTACAGCCCCTCGACGTCGGACAGCAGGACGAGGCCGTCCGAGCGGACCAGGTGGGCGACCAGCGCTGCCAGCCGGTCGTTGTCGCCGAGCCTGATCTCGTCCGTCGCGACGGTGTCGTTCTCGTTCACGATCGGCACCACGCCGAGCTCGAGGAGCTTCTCCAGCGTGCGCTGCGCGTTGCGATAGTGAGTACGACGCGTCATGTCGTCAGCGGTGAGGAGCACCTGCCCGACGGTGAGTCCACGATCGGCGAAGGCCTGGGCATACTGCGCGAGGAGGACTCCCTGGCCGACGCTGGCCGCCGCCTGCTGCGTGGCGAGATCGCGGGGCCGGCGCTGCAGGCCGAGCTTGGGGAAGCCGGTGGCGATGGCTCCGCTCGACACGAGGACCACCTGCCCGCCGCCGGACACCCGGTCGCTCAGGGCAGTCACGAGGGCGACGATGCGCTCGGAGTCGATGCCCCCCTCGGTCCTGGTGAGCGAGGAGGAGCCGATCTTGACGACGAGCCGCCGGCCGCGCGTGATGCTCTCCCGCACGTCGCTCACCGTTCCTCCAGGCGCCGATCCGTGCCCCGGGGCCCCCGGGCCGCGTGGCCTCCCGCGGCGATGGTGGGCTCCCAGTCGAACACGACCGCGTTGTCCTCCGGGCCGATCGCCACGGTGCACCCGGACGCGGCTCCCATGCGGAGGAGTTCCTCCTCCACACCCAGACGAGCGAGTCGATCGGCGAGGTAGCCGACGGCCTCGTCGTTGGAGAAGTCGGTCTGGCGAACCCAGCGCGTGGGCCGGTTCCCCAGGACGCGATACAGCGGCTCCCCGGTGCGCGGATCGGACTCGCGGACCACCTCGAATCCTGAGTCGTCCACCGCCGGCGGGGTGATCACCACGCGGGGCAGGTCGGGCACAGCCTGGGCTGCGCGGTACTGGCGCACGAGCGCCGCCATCGCGAACCCGAGTTCGCGCAGGCCCTCGCGCGTGACGGCGGAGACCTCGTAGCACTCCAGCCCGCGCCGCTCCAGCAGGGGGCGCACCTCGTCGGCGACGAGCCGGCCGTCGGGGAGGTCCACCTTGTTCAGGGCCACGATGCGGGGACGATCCTGCAGTCCGCCGTAGGCGGCGAGTTCCGCCTCGATCGTGTCGAGGTCCGCCAGCGGTTCACGATCCGATTCCAGTGCGGCCGCATCCACGACGTGGACGATCACGGAACAGCGCTCGACGTGGCGGAGGAACTCCAGCCCCAGGCCGCGGCCCTCGCTGGCGCCGGGGATGAGTCCGGGAACGTCGGCGACGGTGAAGGTCGTGTCCCCGGCCGTGACGACGCCGAGGTTGGGGACGAGCGTGGTGAAGGGGTAGTCCGCGATCTTCGGTCGCGCCTGCGACATAGCGGCGATGAGGCTGGACTTGCCCGCGCTCGGGTAGCCCACGAGCGCCACGTCCGCCACCGACTTGAGCTCGAGGACCACGTCGCGAGCTTCACCAGGCTCGCCCAGCAGGGCGAACCCGGGCGCCTTGCGCCGAGTAGAGGCGAGTGCGGCATTGCCGAGGCCCCCGCGCCCACCCTGCGCCACGACGAAGCGCGTCCCCGCGCCGGTGAGGTCGGCGACCACCTGGCCCCGGGCATCCGTCACGACGGTGCCGTCCGGCACCGCGAGGACGATGTCCTGGCCGTCGGCGCCATTGCGATTCGATCCCTGCCCGGGGCGTCCCGCGGGGGCCCGGTGATGGGGCCGGCGGTGGTAGTCGATGAGCGTCGTCACGCTGGGGTCGACCTCGAGGATGACGCTGCCCCCGTGCCCGCCATTGCCCCCATCGGGACCACCGAGCGGCTTGAACCTCTCCCGGTGCACCGAGGCGCAGCCATGCCCACCGTCCCCGCCCGAGGCGTGGAGGGTGACTTGGTCGACGAAGGTCGTCACGGGGCCTCGACAGCCACCGAACCGAGAGGCGTCAGGCGTCGACGACGATGTTCACGACGCGACGTCCGCGCGCGGTGCCGAACTCGACCCGGCCGGCACTCAGCGCGAAGAGCGTGTCGTCGCCGCCGCGTCCCACATTGCTGCCGGGGTGGAAGTGGGTGCCGCGCTGGCGGACGATGATCTCCCCGGCATTGACCAACTGCCCGCCGAAGCGCTTGACGCCCAGGCGCTGGCTGTTGGAGTCGCGACCGTTCCTGGTGCTCGAGGCACCCTTCTTGTGTGCCATGGTTCAGGCCTCTGCCTTCGCGGTGGACTTCTTCGGGGCGGATCCGGTGTCGATCGTGGTGACCTTGACCCGCGTGAGCTCCTGGCGATGGCCCTGGCGGCGCCGGTAGCCGGTCTTGTTCTTGTAGCGCAGGATGCGGATCTTGGGGCCGCGCTCGTGGCCCACGACCTCCGCCTTCACGCTGGCCTTGGCGAGCGCATCCGCATCGGATGTCACAACGCCGTCGGCCACCACCAGCAGCACCGGGAGGTCCACCGACTCGCCGGGGGCGCCGACGACGCGGTCCATGACGACGATGTCGCCGACGGCGACCTTCTCCTGCCGGCCTCCGGCGCGGACGATGGCGTACACGTGGTGCTCCTTGGGCTATCCGGCCTTCAGGCCGGGGGACCGTGGGCGTTGAGGCCCGCGGGGCGCCTCAGCGCCGAGTGCTTAGGCTACCGGACGCCTCGGCCGGGGAGCCAATCCGCCCTCCGGGCCCCGGGCTGCCGGTGGGTTCCTGCCCACGCGGCCCGGCGGATCCGCCCGAGGGATCAGGCGGTGGCCCCCTCGACGACCTCGCCGTCGACGACCTCGCCGTCGAGGACCTCGTCTACCGCCTCGACCAGTTCGGCCTCGACCCGCTCGGCCTCGACCAGTTCGGCCTCGGCCTCCTCGGCCTCCTCCCCGTTGCGCGTGACGGCCCCCGCCATGACATCGGCCGGGTCCACGCCCTTGCCGCGACGGCGTCCCGCGCGCGGAACTCCGGCCTTGGCCGCGTCGTCCTCGAGGTGCAGCGACACGTGCATGCCTCGGCCGCCACAGTGCTCGCACGTGGTGGAGAAGGACTCGAGCAGCCCCTGGCTGATCCGCTTGCGCGTCATCTGCACGAGGCCGAGAGAGGTGACCTCGGCGACCTGGTGCTTGGTGCGGTCGCGCCCGAGGCATTCGACGAGTCGTCGCAGGACGAGGTCTCGATTGCTCTCGAGGACCATGTCGATGAAGTCCACCACGATGATGCCGCCGATGTCGCGGAGGCGGAGTTGGCGGACGATCTCCTCCGCGGCCTCGAGGTTGTTCTTGGTGACCGTTTCCTCGAGGTTGCCGCCCTGGCCGGTGAACTTCCCCGTGTTGACGTCGATGACGGTCATGGCCTCGGTCCGGTCGATGACGAGGGATCCGCCGGACGGCAGCCAGACCTTCCTGTCGAGGGCCTTGGTGAGCTGCTCCTCGACGCGGTACGCCGTGAACAGGTCCTGGGGCCCGGCCCAGGTCTCCACTCGTTCCAGCAGGTCCGGGGCCACGGAGCCGACGTACCCGCGCACCTCGTCCCCGATCGGGCCTCCGGACACCACCAGCTTCGCAAAGTCCTCGTTGAAGATGTCGCGCACGACCTTGATGGCAAGGTCGGGTTCGGAGCTCAGGAGCGTGGGAGGCGTCGCGCCCTCTCTCCTGCGCACGATCTCGTCCCACTGGGCGGTGAGCCGCGAGATGTCGTGGGTGAGCTCCTCCTCGGACGCTCCCTCGGCCGCGGTGCGGACGATGACTCCGGCATCCTCGGGCACGATGCGCTTGAGGATGGCCTTGAGCCGGGACCGCTCGTTATCGGGAAGCTTCCGGCTGATGCCGGTCATCGAGCCGTCGGGCACGTAGACGAGGAATCGTCCCGGCAGGGACACCTGGCTGGTCAGGCGCGCGCCCTTCTGGCCCATGGGGTCCTTGGTGACCTGCACGAGCACAGCGTCGCCGGACTTGAGCGCCATCTCGATGCGGCGCGGCTGGCCCTCGAGCCCTGCCGCGTCCCAGTTCACCTCACCGGCGTAGAGCACGGCATTGCGGCCACGCCCGATGTCGACGAAGGCGGCCTCCATCGAGGGCAGCACATTCTGCACGCGGCCGAGGTAGACGTTGCCCACCATCGACGACGACGTGCCCCGGTCGACGTAGTGCTCGACGAGGATCCCGTCCTCGAGGACCGCGACCTGAGCGCGTTCGCCGGACTGCCGGACCACCATGACCCGGTCGACGGACTCGCGCCGGGCCAGGAACTCCGCCTCGGTCAGGATCGGCGAACGCCGTCGGCCCGCGTCACGCCCCTCGCGGCGGCGCTGACGCTTGGCCTCGAGTCGCACGCTGCCCTTGAGTCCGGCCGATTCCGGGCTCGACGTACGCGGCTCGCGCACGCGCACGACGGTCTGCGGCGGATCGTCAGCCTCGGGGCCGGCGTCCTGACCGCGGCGGCGACGACGACGGCGGCGGCGGGACGATGACGACCCCTCCTCGCCGGCATCGCCGGCACCGGGGCCCTCGTCGGGACCGGTGCTCGAGCTCTCGCCCCCGGACTCCTCGCCCCCGGGGGCGTCCGACGTGCCCCGCCGTCCGCGGCTTCCGCGCCGGCGTCGACGCCGGGACCCGGAGGCCCCCTCGTCGCCGGATTCACCGGACGCTTCGACGGGCTTGTCGGCCTTCGCGGGCTCCTCCGCAGCCGCCTTGGCGGCGGAACGGCGACGGGGCGCCGATGCATCGGGAGCCTGGAACAGCGGCGCGGCGGTGGTGTCCGCCACCGCCTTCTTGCTCGCGGCGCGCTTCGTCGCCTTCGGCGCGTCACCGGAGTCGGCGGGCTTGGATGCCGCTGCCTTCTTGGCGGCTGATGACTTCGTCGTCGTGGCCTTGGCGGAGGCGGACTTCGCGGTCGTGGACTTCGCCGCCTTCTTGGCGGTCGAGGCAGGAGCCTGCGCTTCGGTCTTGTCGGCGCCGGCCTTGTCGGCTGCCGTCTTCTTGGCGGCCGCCTTCTTCGCGGGGGCCTTCTTCGCCGCCGTCTTCTTGGCCGCTGCCTTCTTCGCCGGAGCCTTGGCGGCCGAGGTGCCCTCGGACGTCGTCGCCTCGGGGGGTCCCGCCGGGCGCATCGCCGCCTTGCGGGGCGCGCGCCGGGCTGCGGTGGTCCCCGCAGGCGTGTCGATGGAGTCGTTACCTGATGTGTCGACCATGTCGGTCGTATCCCTTCACGGCGGGGACACGGCGCTCTCGACGGGGCCGCGGAGTGCGACCCGGGTCGTCTGCAGCGTCCCGGCCTTGCGTTCGTCTGCCCCGGCACGCCGGGGCATCAAGTCTGGTCAGCCTCGCGGTCTGCGGCGAGCGGATCGCCGAGGGGGAAGCCCTCAGCAACCTGGGCCGCTGAATCGGCGACCCCGACCGGTCCCTGCATCTCCCTGGTCACCTGGGCGGGGACCGGAGTGATGAGGCCAGCCACGCTGCGCAAAGCGGCGAGGATGTCGTCTGGTCGCACTGAGGGGGTTACCGCCTGCACGACCACCGTCAGTATCGCACACGCGGACTCCCCCGGTCGCCCTGGCGCCACGGCGGCCGAGAGAAGGGCGGGTCGTACGTCGATCGTCCGGCGACCGTCCTTCATGAGGCGCTCCACGGGCGCGGTCGACGTGGCCCAGAGTTCGGCGAGGGCCCGCTGGGCCTCCTCGACGGTCACCTCGGGGAGCTCGATGCGCCAACGGCTGGCCTGGAGACGGTGGGCGAAGTCCGGCGTCCGCGCCTGCACGACCTCGAGGACGTCGAACCCCTCCGGCAGCGCGGCATCGATCCGCGTCCGCAGGTCGTCCGCCTCGCACGCCGCGGCGACCCCGATCTCGACGTACTCGGCCTCGCTCGCCGTGCCCGTGGGGGCCGCGTTGGCGTACGAGATCTTGGGGTGAGGGGTGAATCCCGCGCTGTAGGCCATCGGGACCTCGGCTCGGCGCAGGGCGCGCTCGAATGCGCGCTGGAAGTCGCGGTGGCTGGCGAATCTCAGGCGCCCCCTCTTGGCGTACCGGATCCGGAAGCGCTGGACGGGAGGGACGAACTCGCGCGGAGGCTGTCGACTCACGCACTCGTTCCTGGACCGGCGACCTGGATCTGGGTGCCCAGTTGATCGCACACCCCGCAGTCGAAGCACGGGGTCCAGCGACAGTCCTCGACTCCCGCCTCCTCCAGGGAGTCTTGCCAGTCCTCCCACAACCACTCGCGATCCAGCCCGGAGTCCAGGTGGTCCCACGGCAGCACTTCGGCGTGGTGACGCTCGCGGGTCGTGTACCAGTCGAGATCGACCGGCTCGTCGGAGAGCGCGTCGGCCGCGGACTGCTCCCACCGGCCGAAGTCGAAATGCTCGCTCCATCCGTCGAAGCGCGCCCCGCGCTGCCATGCGGTGAGGATGACGCGGCCCACCCGGCGGTCGCCGCGCGACAGCAGCCCTTCGATGATCCCGGGCTTGCCGTCGTGGTAGCGCAGTCCGATGGACTTGCCGTACTCGCGATCCGCCCGGATCGCATCCCTCAACGCCATCAGACGCGCATCAGTCGAGGCGTGATCGAGTTGGGCCGCCCATTGGAAGGGAGTGTGCGGCTTGGGCACGAAGCCCCCGATGGACACCGTGCAGCGAATGTCCCGCCTCCCGCTCACCTCGCGCCCGACCCGGATGACCTCGCGCGCCAGCCGAGCGATCTGCGTCACGTCCTCGTCCGTCTCGGTCGGGAGGCCGCACATGAAGTAGAGCTTCACCTGCCGCCAGCCCGCGGAGTACGCCGTCGCCACCGTGCGGATGAGGTCCTCCTCCGTCACCTGCTTGTTGATGACCTTCCGCATCCGCTCGCTGCCCCCCTCGGGGGCGAACGTCAGGCCGCTGCGCCGTCCGTTGCGGGACAGCTCATTCGCCAGGTCGACGTTGAAGGCGTCCACCCGCGTGCTCGGCAGGGACAGCGAGGTCTGGCTCCCCTCGTAGCAGTCGGCCAGCGACGTCGCGACCTCCGCGATCTGGGAGTGGTCCGCGCTCGACAGGGAGAGCAGGCCCACTTCCTCGTAGCCGGTCGCCGCGAGCCCCCGCGCCACCATCTGCTCGATGCCCGCGCGGCTGCGCTCACGGACCGGACGCGTGATCATCCCCGCCTGGCAGAAGCGGCACCCCCGCGTGCATCCACGGAAGATCTCCACGCTCATGCGCTCGTGCACCGTCTCCGCGAGCGGGACGAGGGGCGCCTTGGGATAGGGCCATTCGTCCAGATCCATCAGGGTGTGCTTGGCCACGCGCCAGGGGACGTCCTCCTGCCTCGGCACCACGCGACGGATCCGGCCATCGGGGAGGTACTCCACGTCGTAGAACGACGGGACGTAGGCCACTCCATCGGCGGCGAGACGGCGCAGCGCTTCGCGCCGACCCGACGGGCACCCCTCGGCCTTCCACTCGCGCAGTATCTGCGTGATCCGCAGCACGGCCTGCTCCCCGTCACCCAGGACAGCGGCGTCGATGAAGTCCGCGATCGGCTCGGGATTGAAGGCAGCATGCCCTCCCGCGATCACGAGAGGGTCGTCGTCACCCCTGTCGACGGCCATGAGCGGGATGCCGGCGAGATCCAGGGCGGTGAGCATGTTGGTGTAGCCCAACTCGGTGGAGAACGACAAGCCGAGCACGTCGAACGCTCGGA
>CAIVWG010000269.1 GCA_903909555.1 uncultured bacterium
GACCTGTCCGGCGCCCGCGATCGTCGCCCCCTGCGGCAGCGGGACGTCGCCGTCGAAGAGCGGCAGCACCGATCCGATATCGGCCCCCTCCACAGGCTGGCCCACGAGGTCGCCGTACGGCGCGAGCGCCGATTCGGAGGTCTCGGCGAGATCGGCCGCCGGGGCCCCCACCGCCGCGGACTGCGAGGGGGCACCCGTGGAGGCCTCGGGGCTCGGCAGGGGCTGCGAGGTCGTCGGGGCCGCAGAGGAGGGCGGAGCGGAGGGGGACGGTGAGGCACTCGAAGTCGTGGCGTTGTCCCCGGACCCGCCGCACGCGGCAAGGACCACGATGAGGCCGGCCGAGATCACACCGGTGGCCAGGCACCGATCACACCCTCGGCTCATGCGCGCATCCTCCTCGCATCGGTGGCCTCGACGGCATCGCCGACCGCGATCCGTCCAGGGACGCGGCAGCGAGCGTACACCCCGAAGTTGAACCCGGGGCCGAAGATCGAGTCCTGCCGTCCCCGATAGCCGCCGATCAGTTGCAGGGTCCGCAAGTCCACCCACCCCGAGTCGGGGTTGCGGGTCGTGCCCGCGCATCGCTGGACGGGACCGCCCACCTCCAACTCCGCCTCTCCGACGCGGATGACGCTGCCGTTCCACGTGTCCTCGACGTGCGGCTCCTCGCTGCTGAACTCGATGAGCATGCGGAAGCGCCGCGCATCCACCGCCCCGCCCGCCTGGGCGCCCAGGGCCTCCGTCGACGCCGTGCCCAGCAGGGTGAGGGGTTCCACGTCATGCCCGCGGAGCGCATCCGAGCCCATGACGAGACGAAGGTGTCGCCCGGCGAGGTCACTCAGCATGCGGTCCCAGGGCCCGGGGACGAAGCGTCCCGGAGCGAGGCGGAAGGCGAAGAAGTCTGCGCTCACGTCCTCCCCCGGGCTCACTGCGCCCTCGGCAACGACCCCTCCGTCGGCGGAGAACGTCAGCCACAGGTTCGCCTCGTCGTACGTCGCGGTCACTCCGACGAGCGCTCCCGTCTTGGCGATCGACACCAGCGAGGGCCTGTCATCGGCGAGGAAGAACAGGCGGTCGCCGCGGGCGCCGGTCTCGTCGACGTCGATCGACTCCGGGTGGTGAAGCGCCAGCCCCTTCACGGGCGTTGTCGACAGCCGGGTGACCCGCACTCCCTCACCCTAGCGATTCGGGCGCGCCGGAGATCCGGATCTAGTCCCACGATCGTCCGGGGAGATGGGGCAGGATCGGGCGGTGACCACTCCTGCGACGCACCGCCGGAGCGGCGTCGTCCTCCTCGCCCTCGTGCTCGTCGCCGCGAACCTGCGCATGGCACTCACCAGCGTCCCGCCCGTGGTGCTCGACATCCAGCGGAGCACCGGGTGGGGAGACGTGGAACTGGGCCTGCTGACAACCCTGCCGGTGATCGCCATGGGCGCCTTCGCCCTGGTGGTTCCTTCGCTGGCAGCCCGCATCGGACGGTCGCGGGCCGTCTGGGGAGCGCTCGGCATCCTCACCGTGGCGCTCGCCATGCGCCTCGCGGGAACGGTTCCCGGCGTCATGCACGTCTCCGTCATCGCGGCCGGGATCGGGATCGCACTCGCATCGGGGCTGGTGCCTGGGATCGTGCGGGAGCAGTTGCCCGCCAGCATCGGCAAGGCCACCGGGGCCTGGACCGCGGCGATGTTCCTCGGAGCCGGAGCCGCGGCTGCCTTCACCGTTCCGCTCGCTCAACTCACCGGTTCGTGGCAGGCGGCCCTCGCCGTGTGGGCCATCCCTGCGGCCCTGGCGCTCGTCGCGTGGACCGTCATCGAGCGCCCGCGCGCGTCGCCAGCGGAGAAGGTCGCGCGCGTGCGTCTCGGAGACCTCCCCTGGCGCAATCGTGCCGCCTGGTCCCTCACCGCCTACATGGCCATCAACTCGCTGGTCTACTACGCCGCGCTCGCCTGGGTTGCCGCCTCGCTGGACGAGCGCGGCTTCTCCGAGGAGGCGGCCGGATGGCTGTTCGGTCTCCTCACCGTCTCCCAGGTCGCGGCCGCGCTCACGCTGCCGGCCTGGAGTCAGCGCATGCGATCCCGTCGACTCCTCATCGCCACCACCTCGGTCATCACGGCTGCCTCGCTCGTGGTCCTCGGCGTCGCTCCCACCTTCCTGCCGGTCATCGTGATGTTCCTCATCGGGGCCTCGAACAGCGGAGGATTCAGCATCTCCCTCTCGCTCCTCAGCGAGTTCTCCCCCGATGCCGCGTCAGCCGCTCGTCTCACCGCCATGGCGTTCACCGTCACCTACCTTGTCGCCGCCACGGGACCCGTCGCGGCGGGCGCCCTTCTCGAAGCCGCCGACTCGTGGACGGTCGTGTTCTGCGCGCTGGCCCTCGTGGCCCTGGCCCAGCTCATTCCCATCGCCGGACTGCGCCGGGGCACCATCATCACGTGACGCCCGTGCTCTGGCACGCGCTCCCCCGTGCTCTGGCACGCGCTCCCCCGTGCTCTGGCACGCGCTCCCCCGTGCTCTGGCAC
>CAIVWG010000270.1 GCA_903909555.1 uncultured bacterium
ACCGGCCGTCGGCCTGGCGGTACTGCAGGAGGACCGCCTCGGGTTCGTAGGGGTAGTCGTAGGAGACGGTCACGGCCGTATCGGAGACGCGGTCGACACCCGGGGCACCCGGTTGGCGCAGGGCCTCGGCCTCGGGGCCGCGCTCGGACAGGCCGGCCCAGTCGGATCCGGATGCCACGGCAAGGCGCCAGCCGTCGGGGACGCCGGGTGCCCTCGACACGCCGCTGCCCCAGGCCAGCGTCGCGGACAGGCCGGAGCCCGCCAGGGACTCCGAGGTCCAACTCCACGCGGCCTCGCCGGTCACCGTGGACACGCTGATGCCGTCGATGCTGGCGGACGGGCCGACGCCGCCACTGCGCGTCGCGACGTTGAACGTCCCGATGCGCTGCCAGGTGCCGTTGCCTCGGTCCACCGCAACCTCGTAGTCGCCACCGGGGACCAGGGTGGTGGGGATCGTCATCCAGCCGTTGCGCAACTCCCCGTTGTGGATCACCGCGTCCCGGCCACCGGTGAGGAAGACGACGCGAGCCTGGACGCTGGCTTCATCGGCCAGGCTCGCGGCGTACACCTGCGGGGTCACCGGCGAGATGAGGCTGCCGCGGGGCATCACGGCGACGCCGGCGGGCAGATCCGGGCGGGCCTGACCCTGACCGGTCGCGGTGGGGATGGGCCCCGCCGTCTCGATGCCGGCCACGTCGTCGGGGGCCGCCTGGGCAGCGGTCAACGTGAGCGGCGGGACGGTGAGGCTGGCGGCGATGAGGGCGGCGGACGCCGTCCCCGTCACGAGGGCGAGGCGCTGGGGCATAGAGGGAGGCTACCCAGTCCCACCCGGGGGTTGCCCGTTGATCGGACACCGCCCCGCAACCCCGCCCCGCATTGTTCGTTGCATCTCGGGGGATCTCAGGTGGCGAGGGTGAGCCACTCCTCCTCGAGCGCGGTGCGGCGGCGTTCGGTCTCGAGGAGCTCCCGGTGCAGGTCGGCGAGGCGACCGTGGTCGGTCGCGGCGTCGGCCATCTGCTCGTGCAGGTCTCGCCGCGTGTCCTCGAGCTTCGCCATGGCCCGCTCGATGCGGGCCATCTCCTTGGCGACCGCGCGCTCCTCCGACCGGGCCTGCTTGCGGCGGGCGCCCGGCGTACTCTCCACGGGCGGCGGGGACGACGACGCGGCCGCGGGCCGGGACGTGACGCGGGCGAGGTACTCGTCGACGCCGCCGGTGAGGTGGGTCAGACGCGTATCGCCGAGCAGAGCGTAGAAGTCGTCGCACACCCGCTCGAGGAAGTAGCGGTCGTGGGAGATGACGATGAGCGTGCCCGCGAATCCGTCGAGTAGGTCCTCCAGCGCCGTGAGCGTCTCGACATCGAAGTCGTTGGTGGGCTCGTCGAGCACGAGCACGTTGGGCCCGCTCATGAGCAGGCGCGTCAACTGCAGGCGGCGTCGTTCACCCCCCGAGAGATCGCCCACGGGGGTCCACTGGCCGTCGGCGCCGAAGCCGAGCCGCTCGCACAATTGGGACGCGGTGAGCTCGCGGTCCTTGCCGAGGTCCACGCGCGCCGCGACCTGCTCGACCGCCTCGAGGACCCGCCAGTCCGGGTCGAGCTCCTCCAGGTGCTGCGACAGGTAGGCGGGCTTGACCGTGACCCCGGTGGTGACGGACCCCGCCGCCGGGCGGATCTCTCCGAGCATCGTGCGGATGAGCGACGTCTTGCCGGTCCCGTTGGATCCCAGGATGCCCGCGCGCTGGCCGGGGCCGACATTCCAGGTGAGGTGATCGACCAGCCTGCGATCCCCGACCGCCACGGTGGCGTCGTGGAACTCGTAGACGGTCTTGCCCAGTCGGGCGTTGGCGAAGGCGAGCAGTTGTACGTCGTCGCGTGGCGCGGGCTCGCCCCGGATGAGCTCGTTGGCCGCGTCGATGCGGAACTTCGGCTTGGACGTGCGGGCGGGCGCTCCGCGTCGCAGCCAGGCAAGCTCCTTGCGCAGGAGGTTCTGCCGGCGCGCCTCGGAGGCGGCCGACTGCCGGGCGCGCTCGGCCTTGCTCAACACGAAGGCGGAGTAGCCGCCGTCGTACTCCTCGACGCCGCCGTCGACCACCTCCCACGTCCGGTCGCACAGGGCATCGAGGAACCACCGGTCGTGCGTGACGACGACGACGGCGAGCCGGGGGCGCGAGGCCAGGTGGCCGGCGAGCCACGCCACCACCTCGACATCGAGGTGGTTGGTCGGCTCGTCGAGCAGCAGCAGGTCGAGGTCGGCGATGAGGGCGCGGGCGAGCTGCACGCGCCGTCGCTCGCCACCCGACATGGTGCCCAGGCGCCGGGAGAGCAGGGCCTCATCGAAGCCGCCGAGGAGGCCGTCGAAGATGTCGCGGATCCGCGGGTCGCTGGCCCACTCGTGAACGTCGCGCCCCGGCACGACGTACTCCCCCGCCGTGAGGTCCGGATCGAACGCCTCCGACTGCGACACCGCCCCGACGTGGACGCCGGAGTTGACGGTCACGCGGCCCGAGTCGGGGGTGGCGCTCCCCGCCATGAGATGGAGCAGGGTGCTCTTGCCCGCACCGTTGCGCCCCACGACGGCGATGCGCTCCCCCTCGCCCACCCCGAGGGAGACGTCGTCGAGGAGGGGGCGCTCGCCGTACGACTTCGACACGCGGTCGAAGTTCACCAGGTTGCGCGCAGCCACCGCACCATTGTCGTCGCGACGGGACCGCGAGCGTCAGCAGGTCGTCGTGGTGACCTTGCCGTTGGGGCACGTCGCCTTGTACCAATTGACCCCGGACACGTTGGCGCCCGTGAGGGATGCGCCGGTGAGGTTGGCTCCGCTCAGGTTCGCGCCGCTCAGGTCCGCCATGCCGAAGTTGACATTGGAGAGGTTGAGCCCGGAGAGGTTCGCACCGGACAGGCTGGCGCTGCTGAGATTGGCGTAGGGCCCGACGAGGTAGCCGTTCACGATGCTCCAGCCCTTCGCCATGGTGGCGGGGGTGCCGACGAGGCCCCCCGACACGACGTACGCGAGGGTCGCCCCGTCCAGGTAGGCGTACTTCAGGCTCGCATGGCTCAGGTTCGCGCCGGTGAGGTTGGCGTTGGTCAGCGTGGCCATGTAGAGGTTCGCGCCCACCATGGTCGTGGCGGTGAAGTTGGCCCCGGTGCCGATGACGTAGTCCATCGTCGCGGCGGTGAGGTTGGCCCCGGTGAGGTTGGCCCCGGTGAGGTCGGTGTTCGCCAGGTCGCCGTCGACGAGGTTGGCGTTGGACAGGTCGGCGTTCTCGCAGTCGGGAGAGCACGACGCCCAGGTCGTCCGGGGGAAGGCTCGCTTCCACGCCGGGCGCAGGTCGGCGTGGCGCATACGGACACCTGCGAGCTGCGCGCCCCGCAGGTTGATGCCGCGCAGGTTGGCGCGGTCGAGGATCGCGCCGGTGAAGTCGGCGCCGGGGAGCTTGGCCCGCGCGAGCCGCACTCCCGTGAGGTCGCCCTGGCGATAGACGACTCCCCGGTGGACCACCTCGCGGCAGTCTGCGTGCGCTCGGAGCACGCAGGTCTTGCCCCCGGTGCCGATGACCACGTGGTGCGGGGCCGGGGTGGCCGACACGGGCGCCACGAGCGCTCCCGCGACGAGTACGCCGGCGACTCCCGCCAGCACGGCCTTGACGATCATGGCGACTCCCTTCGCGCTTCGGCGCCAGGCTAGCCGCTGATCCGCCCCCGATGCCTGCGGTGCTAGGGGGTGGCGGCTCGACGCTCGCGCCAGGAGCGCCAGGCACCGGTGCACCACAGCGCCCAGACCACGAGGACGGGCTGGAAGAGCAGGCGCACGGCGCGCGCGGCGTCGGAGTCCAGGCCGAAGGCGTTGGTCTGGGTGATGAACTGCGAGATGTTGCCCGGGAAGACGAGCACGAAGAACGCCGCCACGATCCACCCCACGGTCGCGCGATGCTTCGGGAGCGCGACGAGGGCCACCGCCAGCGCGAGTTCGACGATCCCCGACACGATGACGACCGCGTCGGTGAAGGGCATCCACGGGGGGACCTGCGCCCGGAACTCGTCCATGTTGATGAAGTGGCCGACTCCCGCGACGAGCAGGATGAGCGCGAGGCCCCAGCGCGCGATGGTCTGGATCACGTCGTGACGCTAGCAGTGGATGATGTCCCCACCGATGCATCACCCCATCCCGGCCCCGGAAGCGCGGGATGGGGTGACGAACTGAGCAACGGCGCGAGCAGGGGACTACCCTGGAGGTAACGCAAGGTCAGGAGGTCGTCATGAAGATCCCGGCCAAACAGCACCCGTCACACCACCGACCCCGACGGCCCTGGCGCGTCCTCGTCGGGATGGGCCTCATCACGGCCCTCGTCGTCGGAATCGGCGGCATCGCGCAGGCCGCCCCTGTCGCGACCCTCACGGCTCCCGTCACCGGCATGGTCCACGTCCCCGTCCCGTACTCCGTCACCGTGAAGCCGGTGCCCTCCCATGCCGTGGCACGCTTGCAGACGGCGAGCCCGTCAGGGTGGGTCAAGATCGACCAGGTGGCCATCGACGCCCAGGGCCGGGCCAAGGGAACCACGGTGTCCTCCGTCACCGGCACGCGCCAGTACCGCGCCGCCATCGTCGACCGCACCACGGGGAAGGTGGTCGCCTACTCGGCGACGATCACCATCTCGTTCAGTCCGCTGCGGCATACGGCAGGACTATCCTGCGCCAAGTCCACGGCCCCGGTCGGCGTGGACGTCGCCTGCTCCATCGTCGTCACCCCGAAGGTTCGACTGTCCGGCCTGAGCGCGCGTCTGGAGGTGCGCGGCAGATCCTCGTGGATCTCCATCGACACCTGGGGAGTGCCTTCCTCCGGCACGATCGCCACTGACGTCGAGGGCTTCGAGCCCGGCGTGGGGAAGTACCGCGTGCGACTTCTCCGCAACGGCACCGAGGTGAGCGTGTCCAACACCGTGAGCATCACCTGGACGTAGGCCTCCCTCCCGCAACGCCCCCGCACCCCTGCCTCCTCAACCCCCGATGCGATTCCGCGCCCGGCACCGCATCGGGGGATGACCAACCTGGGCTTTCCCCGTGCGTGCCCGGCACATCCGGCCTACGCTCACCCCATGATCACGCGCCTCGCCGTTGCCCTCGCCGCCATCGCGGCCCTCGTCGCCGTCCCTGCCACGGGCGCGGCCGCTCACGACGGGGAGCACGGGACCGGCGACAGCCGCGCCGACTACGGCCTCGTCCTGGAGATCGACCGCGTGCGGGCGGCAACCGGCCAGGTGAAGTTCACCGTCACCCCGGAGGGCTTCACCTACGTCAAGGTTCCCTACGACGGCGCACCCAACGTCGCCGGCCAGGGACACGCCCACCTCTACGCCACCAACATGCGCAACGGGAAGACCTTCTACATCGGCTGGACGGGCAACGGGCTCACCGACTGGAGCGACCCCCGCGCGCTTAAGAAGGGGCGGACCTACCGGATCTTCGCGATCTTCTCGGAGAACGACCACACCGAGGTGCCGAGCATCATGTCGAACGGCGTCCTCGTCACGATTCTCTGATCACCGCTACGACACGTGCGCGAGCCCGCGTCATGAAGACGCGGGATCCCGGCGATTCGGCTCGATGCCGCTCAGGGCCGGCAGCACCCTGTCTCCGAAGGCCGCGATGAGGTCCTGCAGTTCGGGCGTCGGAGTCGTCATCGATCCGAGGATGACCACGAGTTCGTCGCAGCCGGTCCCCGCGATCACGCGCAGAGACTCGATGCACTCCTGCGGCGTCCCCCGCACCGCGTAGTCCTCGATCTCGGGGTGCCCTTCCCCCGCTTCGGCAAGCCCGTGCGTGGCCAGCGTGTACGCGCGGACCGCCTCGGCCGACGCCTGCGCCTGGGGTGAGGACCCATCACCCAGCGTCTCCGCGGCCATTCGGGCCAGCAGCGGGGTCACTCCGCCGATCGGGGGTGCGGATCCGTCGACCTCCAGCCCCACGATCACGTAGGCCGCGATGGTGAAGTCCCCGTGGGCCCGGGTGCTACGTGCCTCCTCGACGCAACGCGCGATGGCCGCGGGGTCGGAGCCCACCTGGAGGATGAGACCGTCGGCATGGCGCGCGACCTCCGCGATCGCGTGCGGCCCGCTGGCCACCCCGATCACCGGGGGCGGCGCCATCGCCCCGTCAACCCAGGCGAGCGACACCGGGTCGCCGTCGATCTCGACGCTGTCGCCGCGCAGGAGCCTGCGCAACTCATCGAGCACCGCGCCGAACCCTTCCGTGGCTATCGGGTGCAATCCCACCTTGGTGACGGCCGAGTCGCCGCGCGCGATCCCCAGGGTCATGCGCCCGCCCGATCGCGCCTGCAGCGTCATCGCCAGCGACGCGACGACCGTGGGGTGCCGCGTGACAACGTTGCTCGCGCACGTGCCGAGGTGGAGGCTCGTGGTCGCATCCGCGACGGCGCCGAGCTCCACGAAGGGGTCGCCCGCGAGGCACTGCGAATCCGTGAGCAGGAGACCGTGGAAGCCCGCTGCCTCGGCCGCTCTCCCCACCTCCTCGGTCTGCCCAGCCCGAGGGAACGTGCTGAGCCACACCCTCATGTCTGCTCCTTCGCGTTGCGCGCCTCAGCCAAGCGCGATGATCGCGTCGTCGCCGTCCATGTCGATCGACAGCGTCACACCGTCCTCGATGGCGGCGTAGTCCTGCTCGCTCACGGTGACGATGGGCATGTGCACGTCGTACAGCTCCGCGGCCACCAGAGCGCCCGTGGCGATGATGCCGTCGGGCTCGGTGAGGATGATCCCCGCGGGGGCGATCCCCAGGCGCAGCAGCTCGGCGAGAACATAGGTGCCCGAACTCGAGCCGCGCCCGGATCGCATGACGAGGATCCGTCCGGTCACCTCCGCGCCGTGCTGAGGGTGGTGCACGTCGATGATGCGGCCGTCGGGGCCGATACCGCCCCAGAAGGACACCGGCTCACTGAGTTTGAGCACCGGTCCCTCGGCGTTCCCTGACGTGACCCGCCAGCCCGTCATCGCGCTCACCGAAAGAGGTCCCGGTCCCAGGTGACGCGACCGGTCGTCGCCGATTGCACGCACTCCTCCAGCGTCGCAAGGACGACGTCCACGCCCATGTTGCCCGGCGCGTAGTGCGCCCACTTGCCCGAGTTGGTCATGACCGTGCGCGTCCCGGGACGCAGGATGGACGTGACGTAGGTGCAGGTGTCCAGGACGAACATCACCCCCCACGCCTCCAGTGGCGCGATCAGGCCTCGACGCTCCGCCTCGGCGAAGACAGACCGTCCCGTCGAGATGTAGAAGGCCACTCCCTCGGCGAGCGGCGGGCCACCGACGATGGCGTCGTACGCCTCGGCGATCTCGTCCACCGACGCATGCGGCGTCCCGAGGCTCACCGCGTCGAGGCGCTCTTCGCGCGCGGTGGAGAGCTCCTGGCGCGCGGCGTTGAGGCGCTGCGCGGTGATGTGGTGCACCGGAGCGCCGGCGTTCGGCCCCAGGGCTGCCTCCAGGGTGGGCGCCTCGGGCGTGCGCCCGACGACGTGGAACAGCGCGACGCCGCCGCTGGACGCCGCGGCCGCGCCGACGGCCTTGAGCCGGTCCTCCGAGACGTCGGCGGGGAGTCCGACGAAGACCGGGTTGCTCGTCCCGGCGATGGCCCCCGAGAGGTAGCCCAGGATCGGGTACGTCACGTCCTGCGCGAGGGCGTCGGCGGACAGCCCGGAGCAGTCCAGGACGACGTCGCCGTGACGCTCGGAATCCAGGTGCAGGCCGCCGCACGGCGCCTTGCCGGTGATCGCTGCCGCGATGTCGACGAAGTCGCCGTACCGGTCGGTGCGCGCGCCCAGCACGGAGTTGGCGAACACGATGGCGTTGGACTCCGCCCAGGCGATGTGCCGCCCGACCCCGGGCCGGGAGTCCAACTGGTACGGCGCGCAGGTCCAGGTCTGCCGGCAGCCGAGGTCGACGTACGCCTGCATGAGGTCGCGTCCGCCCTGCGCGACCCACTTCTCGTAGTCGGTGTTCTGCAGGATGAGGTGCGGGTGGATGAGGTCGACGGAGCCGACGTTCACCGTGGTGGGGACGCGGACCTTCCCGCCGAGGGCGACCAGCCGCTGGGCGAAATCCAGGCCGGCCTGGCCGTAGAAGATGCAGCCGTCGATGTGCACCGAGTCGATGTCCACGAGCCGCTCCGCGCCTCGGATGCGCCCGAGCTCGGTGATAATGCGCATGGACAGCGCGGCGGCAGGGCCCTGCTCCCCCGCCAGCATGGCCCTCTCGTCGTCGTCCAGTGAGAGGGGCACCGGCTCACCGTAGTGGAACGACGGCGGTCAGGATCCGAAGACCACGGTGCGGTGATCTCGAGGAGACGCTCCTCCTGCCCAGCCTTCGTCTCCTCGGTCACCGGGAGGTGGATGAAGGGCAGCCCATGACGCTCGGCGATGAGACGGCAGGTCTCGTGGCTGGAGATGATGCCGACGGGCAGTTCGCCGGCACTTCGTCATGCTCCGTGCCGCCGCCCGTGTCCGATTCGCGGGAGAGAACGGGTTCGGCGGATTCGCAACGACAGAGCGGGGCCGGAGGGATCTCCCTCCGGCCCCGCTCCGACGTGGCGAGTCAGGCGTCGCCATCATCTCCGTCGCGATCACCCATCCCGGGCCCGCCCATGCCGTGATGACCGCCCCTCCCGGGACCACCCAT
>CAIVWG010000271.1 GCA_903909555.1 uncultured bacterium
GCGCGCGGTCACCCGCTCGATCCGCACGCCGTCGAGGATCTCGGTGGAGCGACCCCGTTCGTCGCCCGGTGCAGGTGTCGCCGTGACCACGCTGACGTCGTCGCCGTCGGCGGCCTGGCGCATCGCCAGCCCCCGGACCTGGGTCTCGATGCCGCCGGTCCGCGGGAGGTAGCAGTCGGAGACGTGGGCGATCCACACGGGACCCGACGCTACGCCCCTGCGCCCGGAGGCTGCCTGCTCCCCCGCAGGGCATCACGCTAGCCGCCCACCAACCGCGGAAACCAGCCCGAAAACGCGGCCCGACGGCGGCCAGCCACGAGAACGACCCACCCCCCATTCCGCTAGCCGCCCACCAACCGCGGAAACCACCCCGAAAACGCGGCCCGACGGCGGCCAACGGGAGAGGGGGCAGGATGGACCCGTGACCACGCTGGTCTTCTGCCATGCGCATCCGGATGACGAGGCGCTCCTCACCGCCGGGACGATGGCGCGCGCCGCTGCCGAGGGGCATCGCGTGGTCCTCATCGTCGCGACCGACGGCGCGGCGGGCCTCACCTCGGCTCGCCTGCGCGACGGGCTGGCCGACGTCCGCCGTGCCGAGGTGGAGCAGTCGGCGCGCCTGCTCGGTACCGCGCGCGTGGTCCATCTCGGGTACACCGACTCGGGCCTGCGCGGCGATGCCGCCGGCGGGATGGCAGGCGTCCCGGTCGAGGAGGTGTCGGCACGCATCGCGGAGGTCGCAGCCGAGGAGGGAGCCGACGTGCTCGTGGGATACGACGCGGCGGGGGGCTACGGCCACGCCGATCACCGCGTCCTCCATCGCGCGACTCGCCGGGCGGCCGCGCGCACGCGGGCGCGCCTCTTCGAGGCCACCCTGCCGCGTGAACCCATTGCCTCCGCGGTGCGGCTGGCGTCCCTGGCGCGAGTGACCCCCGCGGACTTCGATCCCGGCGAGTTCGCGCAGGCGTGGACGCCCAGGCGGGAGATCACGCACCGGGTCGACGTGCGCGCCTACCTCCCTGCGAAGAGGGCGAGCCTGCGCGCGCACGCGAGCCAGGCCGAGGCCGACGGCGCGACGCGGACGCTCGGCGTGCTCGCGGGCCTTCCGGCGCCGGCGTTCGGCTGGCTGCTCGGCACCGAGTACTACCTCCGCGTCCCCCACCACCGTTGAGTCGCAGGCGTGTCGCGCCACACGCCGAAGGTGGAGACATCACCCGCCACTCAACGCAGGAGGGCGAGGGCGTCGGCAAGGGCATCGGGGCCGGCGCTGACCCAGGCGATGCGCGGATCCTGCCGGAAGCGGCGTTCCTGCCGGCGCGCGAACCGCCGGGTGCCGTCGACGGTCGCGCGCCGGGCCGTGTCGAGGTCACCGTCTCCCTCGAGGGCCTCGAGGACCTGGCGGTAGCCGAGCGCCCCGCGGGCGGTCCGCCCCATCCCGCGGGCGCGCAGCGCCCGGACCTCGTCGATGAGTCCGTCATGCCACATGCGGTCCACGCGCTCGGTGATGCGGGCGTCGAGGCTGATCCGATCGGTCACCAGGCCGATCCACGTGGCCGACGCCCACGGCACCGGCTCCGGCAGCCGCGCGGCGAACGAGCCCGTGAGCTCGACCACCTCCAGGGCGCGCACGACCCGGCGTCCGTTCGACGGGAGGATGGCCTCCGCCGCGCGAGGGTCCGCCTCGGCCAGCCTGGCGTGCAGGGCCTGCGGGCCCAGCGCGACGAGTTCCTCCTCCAGTCGGGCCCGCACGAGGGGATCGGTGCCGGGGAAGTCCAGGTCGTCGAGCACGGCCTGGACGTACAGCCAAGACCCGCCCACGAGGAGCACGTGGGCGCCCCGGGCCTGCACCTCGCGCACCGCACGGCGGGCACGGTCGCGGAAGGCGACGACGCTGACGTCCTCGTCGGGCTGCCAGACATCGATCATGTGGTGGGGAACCCCGCGCTGCTCCGCCAAGGTCGGCTTGGCCGTGCCGATGTCCATGCCGACGTAGACCTGCATAGAGTCCGCACTCACGATCTCCGCGCCAATGGCAAGCGCAAGTTCGACGGCCAGGGCCGACTTGCCCACCGCGGTCGGACCGACGACGGCGATGACGCTCATGCGCGAACGGATGGCATGGGCAGGAGCACGCCCGAGGGTGCTCGCTCCTGTCGTGACTCCCATGCGTCGCCCGCCCGTGTAGCCCGCACGTCGATCATCCGATCGGCGACGAGGTGGTGCGGGGCGGCGTACGTCACCTCCGCTCGCACCATGTCGCCCGGGCGCGGAGCAGGACGGTCGGGGACGGGAGTGACGTGGACGAGCCGGTTGTCCGCAGCGCGACCGGAGATGCGCGCGGTCGCGCCGTCCTTGCGTCCCTCGCCCTCGGCGACGAGCACGTCGACGACGGTGCCCTCGAGCCGCTGGTTCTCCGCCCAGGCCACCTCCTCGACGAGTGCGATGAGCCGGACGTAGCGGTCCTGCACGACCTCCTTGGGCACCTGATCGGCCATGGCAGCCGCCGGAGTGCCCGGGCGAGGCGAGTACTGGAAGGTGAAGGCGCTGGCGAAGCGGGCGTCGCGCACGACGTCGAGGGTGCCCTGGAAGTCCTCCTCGGTCTCACCGGGGAAGCCGACGATGATGTCGGTGGTGATGGCCGCCTCCGGCATGGCCGCCCGGACCCGCTCGATGATGCCGAGGTAGCGGTCGGCGCGGTAGGAGCGCCGCATGGCCTGGAGCACGCGATCGGAGCCGCTCTGCAGGGGCATGTGCAGCTGCGGCATCACGTTGGGGGTCTCGGCCATGGCCGAGATGACATCGTCGGTGAAATCACGCGGAGGCGGGCTGGTGAAGCGGACTCGCTCCAGTCCCGGGATGGACCCGCACGCCCGCAGGAGTTGGGCGAAAGCACCGCGATCGCCGAACTCGACGCCGTAGGCATTGACGTTCTGGCCCAGGAGCGTCACCTCGAGCACTCCCTCGGACACGAGCGCCTCGATCTCCGCGAGGATGTCGCCCGGTCTGCGGTCCTTCTCCCTCCCGCGCAGTGCGGGAACGATGCAGAAGGTGCACGTGTTGTTGCACCCCACGCTGATGGAGACCCAGGCGGCGTACGCCGACTCCCGGCGGGTGGGGAGTGTGGAGGGGAAGACCTCGAGGCTCTCGAGGATCTCGACCTGGGCCTCCTGCTGGATTCGGGCCCGCTCGAGGAGCGCGGGCAGCGAGCCGAGGTTGTGGGTGCCGAACACGACATCGACCCACGGGGCCCGACGGGTGACCTCTCCGCGGTCCTTCTGGGCCAGGCAGCCGCCGACGGCGATCTGCATGCCCGGCGTACTCGCCTTCACGGGCGCAAGGTGGCCGAGGTTGCCGTAGAGCCGGTTGTCCGCGTTCTCCCGGACCGCGCAGGTGTTGAAGACGACCAGGTCTGGCTGGTCGCCCTCCGCCACGGGCGCGTAGCCGGACGACTCCAGTACCCCGGAGATGCGCTCGGAGTCATGGGCGTTCATCTGGCACCCGAAGGTGCGCACCTGGTACGTCCTGCTCATACCGGAAGTCTAGGTGTGTACCTCCACAGCCAACCGGCACCCAGCGCCCCACAGGCCGCAAGTTTCCGGTGGACCTTGCTCCCACGTGTGGGAAGGACCTGTCACCTTCCGATCGGCGTGCAGGGACCCCAGATGATGTCGCCCTTATCGGCGAGGTAGCGGTTCTTCGACGACGAGCAGCGGATGACATCGCCACCGCGGCCGTCGCGGGCGTTGATGAGCACAACGCCATTGCCGGCAAGGAACTCGTCCTGGCCCGCGCCACCGTTGAGAAGGACCCGGCCGCCGTCCGCGCGCAGCTCGTCATCCCCCGGGCCGCCGGACAGCACCGCACGAGCGGCCTTCGCGATCAGCAGGTCCGCACCCAGGCCACCGGCCAGGGTCGAGTCAGGATGCGACGCCGTCATGCGGTCATCACCCGGGCCACCGAGGAAGATCGACTTCGACGTCACGGTCGCCATCACGTCCGCGCGAGCCGAGCCCTGCCCGGTCCGGCCCTCGATCACTGCCGCGGCCCTCGCGGGACGGCAACTCACCTGAAGAACGGCCCTGTGCCCACCCCTGTTGGTCAGCGTGACCCGACCGTTGGTGCCGACCACGATCGTGTCCGGACCGAAAATCGCCTTGGCGGACCCGGCAAAGAAGTTCTGGACGACTGTGCCCGTCGGGCACCTCACCGACAGATCACCCTTGCCCTGCTGCTGGACCACGATCGGCGTCACCAAAGACGACCTCGGCGTGCTCCGCATCATCTGCGACTTCAGATGGCCGTTCACCGGCTGCGACTCCGACCACACCGGCGCCGGGGCAGCAGGCCGCGGCGTGATGTCGATCGCCTGCGTCGCCGCCGAGGATACGGTCGCTCCGGGGCCGACCGCGCTCGACATGCCCGACGCCCAGCCGGTCCAGCCGGAGGCCAGGAGTGGTGCCGACGCGTAATTGGAGGGATCCACCACCGCATAGAACGCCAGGGCACCCGCCTGCGGCGTGATGGACACCGTGGCTCCGTTCGACGTCACCGTCCCCGACCCCACCTTCGGATCCGAGGCCGCCGGATTGGCGCCGAGCATCTGGAAAACGTTCACGGTCGCGCCCGACACGGTCACCACAGGATTCGTCGTGACCGAGACCGTGGCATTGGCCGCGGTGCCCACTGTCACCCCAGACGGAACGGCCAGCGTGACCGTCGGATCCGCCAGGAGGTTGACCGACAGGCTGTAGGTGGAAGACGAGCAACTCGTCGAGTACTGACCCGCCAGGGGCGCCGTGGAGTTCTGCTGGGCCATCCACAGCACCGAGCCACCCCAGCTGCCGGACTTGCTCCAGTCTTCGTTCTGAGCAGTCCAACTGCGGGTCACGGGTGTGAGACCGGGCGGCGATGCTGATGTGGTCACCGCGATCGGGCCGTCCGTCACGTAGCAGGATGCCGCCTCGGCAAAGCCCGCATCAGCAGTCTTCGTGGACTTCGACTGCTTTCCAGCGGACAGAGTGTTCTTGCCTGTTCCCTGAAGGTAGGCGCAGTTGAATCCCGTTGCGGGATCAGTGGAGGAGTTGTTGGCCTTGATCTTGGTCGGGTACGCCGACCCCGTGTAGGTGCTGCACGAGTAGTCGGCTGAAACTGCCGCGGCAGTAGACAGCGAGGGGTAGTACTGCGCCGGCGGCGTACTGCTGCTCGTCGCCAGGAGCCCGGGGAACGATGCGTAGTAGTTGTAGTTGCCGAAGGCGGAAGGAGTCACGGACATGGTGGCTGATCCATTGACCAGGGTTGCAGTTCCCAATTTCAGGTCGACATTCGTGTCCTCCGTCGAGCCGACCTGCTGGTAGAGCGTGATCGGAATCCCGTTGGGCTTCGCCGCCATAGTGTTGGCCGGCGTCGTCACCGAGATCGTCGCCGTCACCGGCATCCCCACACCGGTCTTCGCCGGCATGCTGAGGGTGGTCACCGTCGAGTAGGGCTTCGGGTTGTACACGTAGTAGGACGTCGTACTCGTGATGGCGCCCAGGTAGCCCTGGCTCGGTGGAGCTGTCGTCTGCCACGGCGTGCCGGCGTAGGCGCCCCAGACGTCGATGTTGCCCTCGGTCGGCATCTTCACGCTGAGGCTCACTGAGCCCCCCGAGGTCTTGCCATAGGAGATGACCGTGTCATCGGCGGTGGAGTTCGGATCGGTGGACTGGAACACGTAGAGGACAGAGGCGTCCGGTGGGTTGCTTCCCTCGCCGGTGAGATTCAAGGTGACCGGGACCACGGTGCCGGTCGTCATGCTCGTGCCCGCAGGAGTGGTCGAGGACCAGGAGAGGTTGGTCTGGAACATCGCGTTGTAGCCGATGGTGTAGTTGTCGCAGTTCGCGAGGTATTGCCCGTCCAGGGGATCCTCGCTGTACTTCTTCGTCATCCACAGGATTGCGCCCGTCCAGTGGCGGGTACCCGTATTGCCGTTACTCGCCGACCACGTCATCGAGGAGCCGATTTTGCCCCCACCGTCCACATACGTGCGGTAGATCGACATGTTGCTGTCGGACTCGTAGATGCAGTCGTAGGCATTCTGGTAGCCGTTCTCCGACACATCCTCCACGACAGCCGAATCCAGCGCACCGATCGCCGAGTCCCCCGTGCTGTAGACGTAGGCACAGTTCCAGCCACCGGCCCCGGTGTTGCTGTTGTTGGCCTTGATCAGCCGGTCGTTGTCACCACCCGTGGCATCGGAGCACGACGACGCAAGGGCAGGTGGCGGCACGGCGATGCCGTTCACGACGATCAAGCCCACCGCGAACGAGGCAACGACTGCGAAGGCAGCGAATGGACGAAGGATGCTCTGCATGCCGCCGAACCTAGAATGGGCGGGCGCAACGTGCCAGCGCATCGTCCCCCGTTCCGGTCAATTACCGTGCCAGCACGGTCCGACCGGAACAACCTCAAGCGCCGACCGGCACCTTCGTCTCGTCAGGATCCCCGGCCGAATCCTCGACGATCTCGTCATCGCCGCCCTCGACCGAGATCTTGGGAAGGATGCCCGTGAGCCATCCCGGAAGCCACCAGTTCGCCTTGCCGAACATGGTCATGAGCGAGGGCACCAGCACGAGCCGGACGATGAACGCGTCGATGATCACCGCCGAGGCGAGGGCGAGGCCAAACAGCTTGATGGTCCCGTTGGTCGAGGGCACGAAGGCCAGGAAGACACTGGACATGATCGCCGCCGCGATCACCACGACCTTGCCGGAGCCCGCGAGGCCCCTGCGCACCGCGACGGCGTTGTCGTGGGTGCGCTCCCACTCCTCCTGCATGCGGGAGGCCAGGAAGACCTGGTAGTCCATCGACAGCCCGAAGAGGATCGCGAACACCATGACGGGCAGGAACGGGAAGATCGGGCCGACCGCGGTGACGCCGAGTTGCTGCCCGAGCCAGCCCCACTGGAACACAGCCACCGTGATGCCCATGGCGGCAGCGAAGCTGAGCAAGCTGGTCACGGCCGCGGTGAGCGGCACGAGGACGGACCTGAAGAGCAGCATGAGCGCGAGGAAGCCGAGCAGGATGACGACACCCAGGAAGAGCGGGAGGACGTCGATGAGCACTTGCGTGAAGTCCGACGTGATCGCCTGGGCACCGCCCACGTAGATCGCCGCCCCCACCTCGGACTCGACGGTCGACGCAGTCTCGGTGCGCAGGCGGTTGAGCAGGTCGGACGTCTCGACGTCCTGCGGTGCGGACTCGGGGGTGATGAGAATGGAGGTGACGATGCCATTGTCGCTGAACGCGTTGGGGTTGATGGCGTACAGCGCGAGCATGTCGGCGTTGGGCAGGGTGGAGGCGACCCCGGGGGTGGCCTCGACGATCTCGATGACCTCGCCCAGCGCCTCGACGTCTCGGGGCGCGGGCAGGGTGACGGCGGCGAAGAACGGTCCGTTGACCCCGGGCCCGAAGCCCTCGGACATGAGGTCGTACGCGATCCGGGAGGTGCTGCCCGCCGGCTTGCCGCTGTCGTCGGCGAAGCCCAGGCGTAGGGAGAACAGCGGGATGGCCAGCGCGACGACGACGGCGAGCGAGATCAGGGCCGGGATGATCGGCTTGCGCTGGAGCAACTTCGCGTAGGCGAGGAAGCGACGGCCCTCGGGGTGCTTCGTCCCGTCGACCTTCGACTTGCGGGCCCAGGGCATGCGCAGCGCCAGGGCCTTCGTCCCCAGGAGCGAGAGCAGGGCGGGCAGCAGCCAGAGTGCCGCGAGCATGACCGACAGCACGGTGACCGCCGCCGCGACCGCGAGGCCGTGGAAGAAGCTGATGCCGAGCACGAAGAGGCCCAGCAGCGCGATGATGACCGTCGCGCCCGCGAACTGCACCGCGCGCCCGGCCGTGGCGACGGCCTCGTATGCCGCCTCCTTGGGCCCGTGCCCCGCGAGGAGCGCCTGGCGGTACCGATTGAGCACGAACAGCGCGTAGTCGATGCCGACGCCGAGGCCGATCATGGCGGCGAGGGTCGGGGCGAACGTCGCGACGTCGAGGAATCGGGCGACCACGAGCACGAGCATCTGGCCCACGGCGAGGCCGAGCAGGGCCACGACGATGGGCATACCCGCGGCCACGACGGACCCGAACGCGATGAGCAGGATGATGATCGCGACGAGGATGCCGATGCCCTCGCTGGAGGGGGGCTCCGTGCCGGCGAACTCCAGCACCTGGCCGCCGGCGCCCACCTCGAGCGAGGCGGTGTTCGCGGCCCGCACGGCGGCGATGATCGCGCTCGCGTCCTCGGCGGAGATCTCGGCGCCATTGCCGGCGAGGCTGATGCGTGCGAACGCGACCGTGCCGTCGGCGCTGATGGGCGAGGTCGCCTCGGCGGTCGCCTCGAACGCCGGCTCGAGCTGAGCGGCGAACTCCGGTGGGAGGCCCTCGGGCATCCCACCGCCCATCTCGGGGCAGTCGCGGCCGATCGGGTCGCCGTAGGGATTGGTGACGCAGGTGACCGACTCGAGGGCGGCGACCTCCTGCAGCACGGGCGTGATGGCCTGCTCGACGGCCGGATCGGTCACCGTGCCGGTGGTCGGCGACCACACGATGCGCGCCGCGCTCTCCCCGCCGGCGCTGGGGGGAATCGTCGACAGCATCTCGGTCGCCATCGTGGACTCGGTGTCGGGCAGCGCGAAGGAGTCGTTGAGCTCACCACCGAGGCGCGTCCCCGCAAGGATGACGACGCCCATGGCGATGAACCAGGCCACGATGGCCCAGACGGGGCGGCGGACGGCCCAGCGCGACAGGGCACCCATGCGTACTCCTCTGACGAGTGGCGATCACTTCACGGCAACGCTACGGTAGGTGTGTGGCACACGCAAATTCTTCATCCGGGGCCCGGTCGCTGAGCCTGGCCCGGGTGGACCATGCGATGCAGGCCATGCGCCGGGTGGTCGCCCGGCCGCCGGCCCTCGCCGTTCCGATGCCCCGGCTCGGCCGCCCCGTGGACCTCTCCAAGGTATTGGCGTGCGAGGCGATCGGCGAGTTGGCACGAGGTGGTGGACCGGTCACGATCTCCGACATCGCGGGCGCCCTGCACCTCGAGCGGTCCACGACGAGCCGGCTCATCGGGGAGGCCGAGGACGACGGCCTCGTCACCCGGGGCTCCCTGCCCGACGACGGCCGCAGGGTGGCCGTGACCCTCACTCCCCTGGGAGCAGAGGTCGTCGAGTTCGTCCAGTCCCTGCGTGTGGCGTACCTCGACCACGCCTGCTCCGTCTTCGACGATTCCGAGTTGGCGACGCTGGGCGCGCTGCTGGACCGCCTGGCGGGCTCGATGAGCGAGTCCTTTGCTCCCTGGCTGGAGGACGCCGTGCGTCAGTCGTCCGCAACGGCCTCCTCGGCAAGCACCTCCCGCACCACCTGAGCCGCCGTCGCGAGGTCGTAGCCGCGCCGGGTGAGCGCTCCGATGAGCCGACGCGCCTGGGTGGGATAGGGAAGACCCGTCACCTGGGGATACCGCGAGCGCGCCAGTTGACGCGCACGCTCGCGCTCCTGCCCTTCGTCGATGGGGTCGAGGGCCTCCTCGATAATCGCCTGGTCCACGCCCTTGCGCCGCAACTCCGCGGCCACAGCACGACGGCCGAGCCCGCGCGAGCCGTGCCGCGACGCAACCCAGCCCTGCGCGTAGGCGCGGTCGTCGATGAGGCCGACCTCGGTGAACCGGTCGAGGACCGCGCACGACACCTCGCCGGGGATGCCGCGCTGGGCGAGGTAGCGCTCAAGCTCCGCGCGGGTGCGCGGTGCGGCATCCAGGCGACGCAGCACCAGAATCCGGGCGACGTTCTCGGGGTCTGACGTGCTGTCATCCTCGTCCGCCGTCGGGGGCGGGCGCACAGCGGTGCTCATGGACCTCCGCACTCGCTACTCATCGATGGGGACGACATCGATCGGCGCGTCGAGGTCGACGTCGACGATGGGCTCGTCCAGCTTGGCACCGATCCCCATCGTCTCCTTGATGCGCTTCTCGATCTCGTCGGCGAGGTCGGGGTTATCGCGCAGGAAGGCACGCGAGTTCTCCTTGCCTTGGCCGAGCTGGTCGCCCTCGTAGGTGTACCAGGCGCCGGACTTGCGCACGATGCCCGCATCGACGCCGAGATCGATGAGGCTGCCCTCGCGCGAGATGCCCTCGCCGTACAGGATGTCGAACTCCGCCTGCTTGAAGGGCGGGGCCATCTTGTTCTTGACGACCTTGACACGGGTGCGGTTGCCGACAGCCTCGGTGCCGCCCTTGAGGGTCTCGATGCGGCGAATGTCCAGGCGCACGGAGGCGTAGAACTTCAGCGCCTTGCCGCCCGTCGTGGTCTCGGGCGAGTTGTGCACGAGAACGCCGTCAACGAAGTAGTTATGCGTGCCCTCAACCTCGATGTCGAATCGCTTCATCGAGCGCGTCGGAGGCTTCACACGCACATCGCGCACGATCGCGGGGGCAGGACGCAGGCGGGGCTCGACGAACTCTGGGCTGACGGCGAACTGGCCCCGGAAGCGCTCCAGCAGTTTGTAGTCCATGCTCGGGTGGATGTAGGGGGCCACGATGTCCATGAACTTCGCTGAGGACTGCGTCGTGAAACTCAAGATGGACACCCCCCGGCTTCCTCGATCGCCGAGGCGTACGTCCAGTCCCCACGTGTGGCGCAGGTAGTCGGCCAGTCGGCCGCGTGAGCCCGCCGTCAGCGCCTCAACGCAGAACTCGATGCGCCCTGACCCGCCGAGGGTCCGCTGCTGCGCCCCCTTGGAGCGCAACTGAAAGGAACCGTCATCCATGAACCAGATCGCAAGCGCAAAGGGAGTGAGTGCCTTGAGGTACTCCTCGCTGATGTGCTTCCGGCCAGGCACCGCGTAGACCACGTCGTGAAGTTCCGCGATCTCGGGCAGCGGGGTGGTGTCAATGAACGACTGACCCTTCGCATTCGTATGTCTGGTCATCGGGATGTTGTCGAGCAACCCGGCCTTGTAGTCCAGGTACTCCTTCTGGCGAGCGCCATGGCCCAGTCGGAAGCGCGTGCCCCGCGACCTGCGCGTGCGCGACAGCGCGCCATCGCCCAGGACTGAGCCGAGCACCACCTGCCATTGCAGTGCACTCAGGCGATGCACCTCGTTGACCATCACGCGGTCGCCCTCGCAAATCTCCCCTGCCGGCCGCCATCCCCCGGGGGTGCGGACAAGGTGGTTCTCGGTGGCCGCGAACTGCGCCTTACCGTTGCCCGAGGGCTTCTCCACGGTGAATTTCAGGAACCGGTCCGCATTGCCGTTGTCGAACCAGTTGCGGATCGGGCGCGCGACCACCTGGTCGCTCTCGGGATCGTAGGTGAGCACATCCACCTGGCGCCGCTGGTTGACCAGCTTCCCGATCTTCTCCTGGGTGCCGTCGGCCAGCGTGACGCGGGTGCCGTAGGAGAAGCACCCGAACATCACGCCGATCTTCTCGCGCAGCTGGTTGATGAAGATCGCGGTCGTGCCGGTCTGGCTCAGCGCGCCCGCCATCTTGCGCAGCGCCTGGCTCATGAGTCGTGCCTGCAGGCCGACGTGGCTGTCGCCCATCTCCCCCTCGATCTCCGCACGCGGGACGAGCGCGGCGACGGAGTCGATGACGATGAGGTCGATGGCGCCGGAGCGCACCAGGGTGTCGGCGATCTCCAGCGCTTGCTCGCCGGTATCGGGCTGCGACACGTAGAGGCTGTCGAGGTCGACGCCCAGGCCCGACGCGTAGGTGGGGTCCAGCGCGTGCTCCGCGTCGATGATCGCGGCGATGCCGCCCGCCTTCTGGACGTTGGCGATGGCATGCAGCGCCACCGTGGTCTTGCCGCTGGACTCCGGGCCGTAGATCTCCACGATCCGGCCGCGGGGCAGGCCGCCGATGCCCAGGGCGACGTCGAGGGCGATCGACCCGGTGGGGATGACCTCAACGGGGGCACGGCCCTCTTCTCCGAGACGCATGACCGAGCCCTTGCCGAACTGGCGCTCGATGTGGGCGAGGGCCGCGTCGAGGGCCTTCTCGCGGTCGGTGCCGGGGTTGCTGCTCTCCTTGGCGGCCATGGCCACTCCTCCTGCTCGCCGCCGGGTGCCTCCCGGACGGATCCGTGTGGGTCGGGATCGACGGTAGGACCGGGGTCCGACAGTCGATCCAGGCGCCGATAGTGCTGTGGAGAGCGGCGCCGTGGCCCACAGTAGGACGAACAGGTGTTCGAAGTCATGCGACACGCCGGGCCCCCCGGCGTGCCTCTCATGAGGCAGGATTGTCAGACAAGACATCCGGGGAGGTCGCCCATGCATCGCTTCGAGGGTCAGTACGCCGTCGTCACCGGCGCCGGTGGAGGCATCGGCAGCGCGATCGCGGCGCGACTGGCACGCGAGGGGGCGCACGTCGTCGTGTGCGACAGCGTCGCCGAGCTGGCGCGGGCCACCGTCGGGGCCATCACGTCCTCGGGCGGCAGCGCCTCTCCCGCGGTGTTCGACGTCGCCGATGCGGGGCAGGTGGCCGCGTTCGCGCTCGACGCCCTGGCGCAGCACGGACGCATCGATGTCCTCGTGAACAACGCCGGCATCAACCGGCGCGGCCCGCTCTTGGAGTTGAGCGATGAGGACTGGCACACCACGATGCGTGTCAACGTGGACTCGATGTACTACATGTGTCGCGCATTCCTCCCGGCCATGGTCGAAGCCGGGCGCGGCGCCATCGTCAACACCGGCTCGCAGTGGGGCATGCATCCCGCACCCGGGCACATCGCCTACAACGTCTCCAAGGCGGCCGTCATCGCCTTCTCCCAGAACCTCGCACGCGACTACGCGCCGATGGGCGTGCGCGTCAACGTCGTGTGCCCCGGGGAGATCCTCACGCCCATGGTCGAGGCGGGCCTTGCTCACCAGGGAATCGCGGCCGCCGACCTTGCCGCGAAGGTGCCTTACGGCCGACTCGGAACGCCCGAGGAGGTGGCGGCACTCGTGGCTTTCCTGGCCTCCGACGAGGCGGCGTACATGTGCGGCTCCGTGGTGGAGATCACCGGAGCCCAGGCAGTGTGCTGACGCGTCCCCGCGGCGACGCTGCCCCTCCTAGCCCAGGGCGATGATGTCCTGGTGGACCAGGCGCAGGCCCTTGGCACCGCTGCCGGACACCCCGCCATCCGTGCGCCACTCCTCGTACTGCTCGACGACAAGGCGATGACGACCTCCGCCGACACTGGAGCCGAGACCGATCTTGCCGCTCCAGCGCCCTTCGCCTCCGGAGTAGCGTCCGGCCGCCTCGACGCGCGTGACCTCCTGCCAGAGCACGGCTCCCGGGCCCGGCGTGTCGTCGTCGCTGAGGCGCTCATGCACGAGGAAGGTCCTGCCAGGACCTGCACCCAGCCGGTTGCGCAAGAAGGTCGGCCCCGTCAGGGTGACGTCGGCCTGATAGCCCACGCGCGGCGCACGGCGCAGTGCGACCGTCGCTGTGCGTGCCGGATCCAGTTGCACCACGTCGAGGAGCGTGACCGGTGAGAGGCGTAGATCTTGGGCCGCACCCGCCTGATAGCGGGCGAGTGCGAGGCGCAGGAAGGGCCGGTAGGCGGTGTCGATGTCGACGTCGATGTCGACGTACCACTGGTCCCGCTCAGCATCCCACCCGGTGAGAGCGCCGTCAGCGGCCTCGCGGCCGATCTCGTAGCGCACGAGGTCAACGCGAAGGGACGACGCTTCCGCCAAGCGGACTCCGGAGACCGTGCCGGAGGCGTTGGTGAAGTCGATCGCCCGAGGCCATGACGCCGGTAGGCTCCCGCCCCCCGTCACGGCGGGGTCGCCCCCCCACCGACTGACGTAATCGCTCACCGACGCCCCACCGGTCCGCGGACGCAGCAGCACCGCGAGGTCCTCCTTGAGGCCGGACGTGAACCAGGGACGTTCGAGATAGACCCGCAGGGATGCGCTGGATCGCGTGGACGTCACGCGTCCGGACGCGCTCGTCGCCGTGGATGCGGCGTTCCAGGCGAAGGCGGGCACGACAGCGGCCACATCGGGTGGCTGCGGACGAGCGCTCGCCGGAAGCACGAACTCATGCGCCTGGGCGCCGGTCGCGGAGTCCGTCGTGGAGAGAGTCACGGGCGTCGGGATGCCGGAGACGACGATGCTGCCCCCGGGGACGGACGCCGCCGGGGTGATGGTGCCTTCCCTCGGGTCCTCGGTGAAGTCGACGCCGACGGTGCCGGTGACGACCTGCCCCCCGCTGCTCCACTGCACGCGAGCGCTCCCGGGCACGATCGGCAGGGCCGCGCCTGAAGCGTCGGTCACCACCGCGATCGGCGCCGTCGACGCCGTCGGATGATCGGCCTTGCGCAGCCTGCGGAAGTACTCCGCGTAGCGTGAGTACGCCGTCCCAACGAGGGACAGGTCGTGGCGACGCGTGTCCTGCAGTTGCACGGTCGCGTCCATGGCGTAGGACGTGCTGCCCACGGGACCGCCGGGCGCCGGATTCGCCACGTTGACCGAGCCGATGTCACCGACCGAGACCGTCGCGACCGTGGGCGCGGGCGATCCCGGCCCACCGTCGATACCGCTGGTGAGGGTGCCCGTGAGCGAGACGGACTCGGTCGAGGGTTCGTCGATGGTCATCGACCCGCTGATGCGGCAGGGCACCTCGCCGGGTTCGCGCTCGCCGCTCCAGGTGTCGCCACCGGCGAAGTACGGCGCACTCACGGGCTGCTGGGTGGCGTGAACGATGGTCATGGTGCGGTAGGGGCTCAGTTGCCAGAAGGCTCCCTTGGCCGCGTCCGCCGCGGAGGCGGTCGACTTCACACGGTCCCACAGGTCGAGCAGACCCAGGTCCGCCGAAGGGATCGCCGAAGACACGCGCACGCGCTCGGTGCGACCCGGCGCCACCCGCATGTCGACGGTCTGGCCCGAGACCGTGGCGCCCGGGGTGCCACCGGCGACGTCGAGGCGGATGGGCACGAGGTCCGGCCACGTGCCACCGAAGCTCGCGCTCGCCTCCGTGGGCGTGCCGCTCGAGGTGGGCACACCGCGCAGGAGTGCGCCCGAGGTGAGCGGGTCCGGGTAGAAGGGGGTTGTCCCCTGCGACGGCGTGGTCCACGCGAAGCCCACGACGTCGCCCGCTGATTCGTAGCCGGCGGTTGATGGCCCGTAGAACGCCGCATCGCGCGCGGCGATCTGGGAGTACTTCGCCGGATCGGGCCTGCCCCCGGAGTCCAGTCGGCCGTGCTGCTCGACGAGCCACGGACTGACTCGGGTCGGAGTGAGCCAGCGGGTTTCGACCTCGCTCGAGTCGACGGCCGCGCCATTGCCGCCACTGCGGATGACCACCGTCTCGGGAGACTGCGCCCACGCCACCACGGCCCCGGCGTAGCTCTCGCCCGCGATGTCGCCCACGTCCACGATCTGGGACCCGATCGCCCCGAGATAGGTCACCGGGCTCATCACAGGCTCATGGCGCAGGTAGTCGATCTCACGTCGCGCGGTGCGCGGCTCGACATCACCGAGTTGCTTGGAAGCGCCACCGAGGTAGACCGCGCGCAACCGCAATTGGTACGTCGTGCCGAAACGCAGAGTCGGCAACTGGGCGCCGCCCGGAGGGGCGACGTAGTCGATCGTGGCGCCAAATCCAGGGGGCGGCGGAGACAGCGGATTGATGGAATGGGCTGCACTGTCCTCGTCGATCGACTTGCCCGGCCGCTCCAGGCTCTGGCTCCAGCCGGTCCACACGCTCACCGCCTGCGCAAACCGGAACTCGTTGCCGGCGTTGCCGGTTGCACCGGCACCTGCCGGCTCGGTCCAGCCCTCGTCGACACCAAGGTCGATCGCGCCGGCACCGTAGGTGTCGGGACTCGCACGCCACAACCCGTTGCGGAAGTTCAGACTCAGCCAACCCGATGCACCCGCGGGGCGCACATCCATGCGGTAGCCGATGATGAGATCGCTGGCACTGGCGATCTGGATCCGACGTCCGGCGATATCGACGGACTTCGCGATGTTCCACTGGCGATCGAAGTCGCGATGGACGCGCTCCGCCAGGCGCGGGGCGAGCAGCGAGATGCCCGTGGTGGACCGGGCGGGCAGGGTGAGGGGCACATAGTCCTCGTCGCCGAGCCGCTCGGTGACGGCGCGCTGGTAGCCCGAGGCGAGGACGGTCGTGGCGGCGATCTCCGAGCCAACCTCGCTGGTGACGATCGGCCACTGCTGGCCATCGAGTCCGATGTCGATGAAGCCCGCGTCCGTCGGGCCCGTGCCGGAGAACTTGGGCGCGAACACCGCACTACCGAACGTCACCGACGCACCCTGGGCGATGTCCACGGCGTTGGCCCCCGGCGCGTAGATCGTGTTGATCCGCATGTCGTACGCGCCTGGCGCGAGAGTGGCAGGACCTGTGCGCGGGGGTGACTGACGGAAGTCGGCCGGATCGATTTCGAGGTCGATGACCCAGCCCATGAGCCGCAGCAGTCGCGGGTGGCTGTCGAGGACGGAGAACTTCTCGTGGAATTCCCACTCGGGCCACGGCACGACGTACGACGGCTCGAACATGTCCGGCACGTTGGCCGTCGTGTCGAGCGGGGCGATGAACTGCCGCATCTGCACGATGGCCGTCTGCACCCCCGACGCGGATGAGGTGTTCGGCGGTGACGTGAAGAACTGCTTGGCCAGCTCCTCGTCCTGGGCGCGCGCGATCTGGTCAAAGGCACCCTGATCCAGGGTAAAGCCGGCGAGCGGCTTGCCCGGTCCGACGAGCGTGCTCGTGGGCGGTTGCACCGCGCGCGACGCGGCAAAGACCTGCTCCTGAAGGGCGTCTAAGGCAGCGCTCAGGCCCGCGGTGTCGACACCGCGGATCTTGGACTTCGAGTAGTCGTCCGCGACGTAGGACTTCACCTTCGTCGAGTCGGGGAACATCGTCTGGAAGACCTTCGGATCCGGGTCCGGCGACACGCGCTTGGCCGGTGCCTCGATGCGGCTGGCCGAGCCCCCGCCGGGCGTCTCGAACACCGCGAGGAACTCCATAGGAGC
>CAIVWG010000272.1 GCA_903909555.1 uncultured bacterium
CCGGCGTTGCCGCCGTTGCCGCCCGTCGGCGCCGCAGAGCCGGCACCGCCGTTGCCGCCGTTGCCGCCATTGCCGAAGCGGCCCGCGCGCCCTCCGTCGCCACCGTTGCCGCCCACGCCGCCGTTGCCGCCATTGCCAGCCCTGCCGCCGTACCAGCCGGCGTTGCCCCCGTTGCCGCCGTTGTAGCCGTCGCCGCCATTGCCGAAGATCAGGCCGCCGTTGCCGCCATCGCAGACTCCGTGGTCAGGGCAGGTGGTCTCGTCGTAGGAATAGCCGTTGCCCACCAGGATCCCGGCGTTGGGATTCTCGGCGGTGCCATCAGCGAAGAGCTCGTCGGAGCAGGCCGCGGACTTCTCGCGAATCTTCTCGATCTTGGCATCGACGCGTCGCGCCCGCGCGGAGCCCGGCTGGTCGATGGACTCGATGAGCGGGGCGGCCATGTCCAGTGCTCGCTGCACGCACGCGTCCTTGGCCTTGCTGCTGTGTGCCGCGTCGGCCTCGGCCGCGGGTGCGGCAGGAGCCGCGGCGAGCGCGGCGGCGGCCAGGGCGGTCGCGCTCAGCGCGGCTGCCAGTCCTCGTCTGCGGGTCGATGCCATGGGGGGTCCTCTCGCGCGACGGAGCGGTGGGCGTTCCGAGGGGACGGTATCAGCGCCACCCACGGGGAGGCGCGCCGATTCGACAGGTCCCGCCTCCCCGCATCCGAGCCCGCATACGATGAGTCGCCCGCGCTCGAGAGGTACGGTGCCCCGTGGCCGATGACCCGCTCGCCGACGTCGTCTCGGCGCAGTACGAGCGCTGGGTCTATCCCGCCCCCATCACCGACCTACCCGCCTGGCTCCAGGGCAACTGGCAGTGGTTCGACCCCAGCCACGCCCACCGGATGATGTGGCCCGACCGGGACTACTGGACCGGGATGGACATCCTCGTCGCCGGGTGCGGCACGAACCAGGCCGCGGTCATCGCCTACACCAACCCGACGGCCCGGGTGGTGGCCATCGACGTGAGCGAGTCGTCCCTCGGCCACCATCGCGTGCTGGCGGAGAGGTATGACCTGGCGAACCTGGAACTCCACCGACTGCCGATCGAGGAGGTGAGCGCGCTCGGGCGCGACTTCGACCTCATCATCACGACCGGCGTGCTGCACCACCTCGCCGATCCCTCCGCAGGGATGCGGGCGCTCGGGCAGTGCCTGCGCGTGAACGGCGTCCTCGCCGTCATGCTCTATGCGACGTACGGCCGGGTCGGGGTGCAACTGCTCCAGTCCGCGTTCCGCGACCTCGGGCTGCGCCAGGACGAGCAGTCCCTCGACGTCGTGCGGGATGCTCTGGAGCAACTCCCCGCGGACCATCCGGTGGCCGGCTACCTCGGCATCGCGCCGGACCTCGACGACGATGCGGGCCTCGTCGACACGTTCCTGCACGGTCGCGAGCGCGACTACACCATCGACGAGTGCCGCGCCCTGGTCGCCTCGGCGGGCCTGGCGTTCCAGGACGTCTTCCTCAAATCCGCCTACTACGCCCCGAGGGGCACCGCGAGTGAGTTCTTCTCCCGGGTCGGCGCGCTGCCGCGCGAGCAGCAGTGGTCGGTCATGGAGCGGGTCTACACCCGCAATGGCTGCCACTTCTTCCTCGCCTGCCGCCCCGATCGGCCGCGGGCGTCGTACGAGATCGACTTCGATGCAGGGGATCCGCTGGCGTTCGTCCCCTCGCTGCGCCACGCCTGCCGGCTGGATGGCGACACGCTACGACGACACGACTGGCAGGTCGCCCTGGATCCCGCACAGGCGGAGATCGCCGCACGCATGGATGGTCGCCGCTCGATCGACGAGATCGCCGCCGACCTCGTACTCAGCGGACCGCTGGCTCGCCGGGATGTCGCGGAGGTGCGGTCCCAGGCCGTGGAGCTCGTCCGGTCACTGTGGCAGGCGGACTTCGTCGCCCTGCAGTTCCCGACACGTGCCGGCGGCGCGTGAGTCAGAGGCCCGTCAGACAGAGGCTATGAGGACCAGATGCTGGACGTTTGCTTGGCGAAGGAGTTCTTGACGTCGGTGAACATCTTGCCCCGGCTACCGAACACGTAGTTGTCGAGATCGATCTCCTGCGCGGACATCTCCAGCACCACCGCCTTCTTCCGCGGCTGCGGCGCCCGCTTCACGCTCTGGATGACGGGGCCTCCGCCGCCGCCGAACTCAGCGGTACGGCGCCGGCTGAGGTTGTAGTCGCTGATCCGACCGTACTCACCCCACCCGGCAGGAATCTGACCCTCCGGCTCGAGGCTCGCGCCGGCGCGATTCCCGGCGAGCCGCTCGGGGACCGCGGGGGCGCCCTGCAGCTCCACGCTCGCCTGTCTGCTCGACCCCATCCGGGAAGACCTGGGCGTACTCAGCGAATAGGTAGCGAAAGAGCTCAGTGCTGAGAAGAGGGCGAAGCTCACGGCGGTCATCGCGGACACCGTCTCGTTGGCGCCCGCGGACTGGGCACCGAGGTACCCGGCAACGCCGGAGCCGACCACGCTGACAACAGAGGCGATCGCCGCGACCGCTCCCCAGCCTCCGCCCACGCGTCGGGCGACAAGGGCGAAGCCGTTGCTCGCGAACGCACCGGCGACAGCTCCTACCCAGGTCAGCCAGGAGTAGTCGGTCTCATTGCCGGTCCGGTCGCCGCTGTTGATGGGATCACCGTCGGTGTACGAGTAGCGGTTGTTGCCGGCATCGACGTTGGGATCCGGCGCGAGGAACTCGCCCAGCGCCGGGTGGTAGGGACGAGCGCCCATGAGCGTGATGCTCGAGATGCCGGGCAGCGTCTCCTGCCCGGCCCCCGCCTGCCAGCCCAGGTCAGGGATGGCGCTGGCCTGCTCGAGCGTCGGGGCGATCAGCGGCTCGCCGAACGGTCCGTACCTCGGAGCCACGCCGATGGCCGCGCCCGGGATCGGAGCAGCACCAGAGCCGAGGGACGGCATGTCGACCGTCACGAGCGCCGCCCCGTCGAGGCCCACGATGGTGAGCGTGGCGCCGGAGCCGGGCGCTGTCGTGACCAGTGCGCCGCCGGGCGCGTCGTACATGATCGCGTCGGTGCCGGCGACCTGCCCGTCCTCCAGCGCGAGGACGAACGGTCCGGCGTAGCGCACTGCCTGGCTGCCCGACTCGGTGGCGACAGTCTTGTCCAGGACAGAGCCGGAATACGTCGACAGAGTGGTCTGCACCAGGCCCCCGTCGCCGGACTCGCTCACGCGGGCCAGCGCAGTCCCCGCGCCCCAGGTGAACACAGCCGGTCGAGGCCCGGTGATGCGCGTGACGCGACCGAGAGCATCGTGCTCCAAGGTGGCCGCGCCGCCCCCCGCGACGAGCGGATCGGTCGTCGACACGGTGCGGCCTCCTGCATCGTGGCAGGTCACGTATCCGACGCCGTTGCGCGCACCCGCGGTGCGCAGGCCGTCCTTTCCGGCATCGGGATACGCCGTCCCGCAGGACGCGGACTGGGCTGCGAAGGAGTAGTCGTAGGTCGTACGCGTGCGATCTCCCCCGGTGGGCGTCGAGACGATGGCGGCCTGGGCAAGACGCCCGGCAGCGTCGTACCCGTAGCGCTCCGAGTGCGCCAGGCCCTGGGTGCCCTTGACGGTGATACTGCTGCTGGTGATCCGGCCGAAGGCCGTGGCGTCCTGCTCGTGCACGACCCTCGTGAACCTCACGTCAGGGGTGCTCACGCTGATGAGGTTGGCGATGCCATTGGCGGCGTAGCCGTAGGTCGTGCGCACCGAGTCGGCGTAGGTGATCGTCGACAGTCGGCCGGTGCTCGCGTCGTAGGTCGACGTGGCCGCGAGGACCCCATTGGCGCGCATCGTCAGCGGTCGCGCCGTCTGCGGGTCGTAGGTGTAGGCCCGGGTCAATGCCGGCGATCCCGAACCCGCGGGAGGCGTGACCGTCGTGCTCGTGACATTGCCGAGGGCGTCGTACTGGGTGACCGTGGTCGTTCCCGCGAAGTCCGTGGCCGCCACCTCCCGGCCGAGCAGGTCCCTCGTCGATGTCGAGGTCACCGAGGTCCCCGGATCCACGGGCGCCGCGGGTCCGTGTGTCAGCGTCACGCGGTTCATCCGCGGGTCGCCATCCACGGACTGCTCGACCAGGCTGCTCTCGACGAGCCGCCCGGCATCGTCGTACGTCTCGGAGGACTTCTGCGTGCCGTCGTCGTAGTAGGACATGCATATGGTCTCGCCGACCCCGTTGCCTTCGCGATGAAGCGCCCTGAGTCGACCGCTGACGTCGAAGTAGCGGGTGTGCGTGAGCCCGTCGGATCCGATCACCGTCTTCGGCTGCCCGGAGACTTGCACGGTGGCGGCGCCGCACACGGCCGGCAGCCTCGCCGTGCCCGCATTGGGCCAGTAGGACGTGGTCTGCACCTCGCCACCCGGGGTGGTGCGCGACTCCAGGCGTCCCCACTCGCCGGCAGACGGATCCTGCTCCTCGTAGGAGTAGAGGCTGCGCAGGTTGCCGGGCGCCGTCACCGCATCGGCGCGGCCTGAGGCCGGGTCGCTGAAGGCGTACGTCGTGCGGGCCCCGTCGGCAGACCCGGGCAGCGTGTCGTTGGACTCCGCCACCGTCGCATTGGCGAATCCGGGCGCCACCGCGTCGAACGGCAGCAGCGCTGGCTCGTCGCCGCCCGCGGCGGCGCGCACGGTGAAGAAGCCCTCGCCCGCCGCACGCGCCACCTGCACGGTGACCTGCTTGGGGCCTTCGGGCAGGTGGCTGATGACGCACCCGGTCGCGCTGGGGACGCAGACCTGACCGCCCACGATGAGGCTCACGTCCGCATTGGTGGAGGCGCTCACGGTGAAACGCCATCCGTCCTGGGAGCCGCGCTTGTCGGCCTGCGGATCCGGAGTCCACACGCCGGTGGCCTGCAGGGACAGCGCCGCTGACCGCCCCTTCCAGGACGCCGACAGCCCGCCGCCGCGCGGGTCGCTCGCCCAGAACTCGTCGGTGACCTCGCCGGCGTAGTTCGCGCCCGAGTAGACCTGCGCGCGCAGGCCCGACAGCGGCACGTCGCGGCCCGACTCCGTCGTCGTGTCGTACTTGCGGGTGATGACCGACGCCTCTTCGGCCGCGCGCCGGCCGCTGGCACCCGCGACAGGACCGACGGTCTTGGTGACGAGGCCGATCTCGTTGTGCTCGTACCGGGTGACGAGTCCCTGGGGAGTGCGCGACCAGCCGATCTGGCCCCCGTCGGCGCCCGACTGCACCGAGGCCTTGAGTCCGGTCGCGTCCTGAGAGGACAGCGTCTGCCACGTGACGGGGTCCAGCGTCCAGGTCTGCCCGAGTGCGTACGCCCCCCCGGAAAGGCTCGCCTTCGCCTGGACAGCGTTGGCCGGCTGCGGGGACTCGACCCATCGGGTGAGCACCATGTCGTTGACGGTGGGGAAGTCCAGCCGCTGGGTCGTGCCCTGCGCACCCGGCGCGGCGGGCTGGCTGCGGAGGATTGCCGCGCGGCCCTGGCCGTCGTAGTCCACCTGGGATGACAGCCCGGCTACCCCGGGGTCGATCGTCGCCGTGCGCAGGACGAGGGAGGACCGCTCCGACACGAGCCGGCCGAGGGAGTCCCAGCCCAGCCCGGTGGCCTGGTTGCCCGCCTCGCGGACCAGGGCGATCTGCGCGCCTCCGGCCGTGCCGGAGACGTAGCCGAGGTCCGTCGCCGAGCCGTCGGGGTAGGCGATCCGGCACAGCATTCCCGCCGGCGGCGCTGCGTAGCCGTACGCGGTCCATCCCGCGGAGGGGCAGTCACCGCTGCCGGCGTACATGAGCGTGAGCGTGCGGCCTACCTCATTGGTGACGCGCGTGGGACGGCCCTGATCGTCCCACGCGATCTCGGCCACCGTGGCACCGCGCGACTGCACGGTGCGCGCATGGCCGTCGACGAAGGTCGTCACCGTGCCGCGAGTGTCGATGAACTGCCAGCGGCCGCGATCGTCACGGGAGAGAGTGTTGGCGAAGCCGGGGGCACGCGACCCCGCGGCCTGCTCGTATACCCCGAAGTCATTGCGGACGAAGGTGAGCATGGAGCCACCCCAGCCGGTGAGCGTCACGACAGCAGGCTCCGCGCCCGCGGTGATCTGCGACCCGTCGCCCGCACCGGGGATGGGCTCGGGATCGTTGTCGACGAGGCGCGGTTGGACGGCGACGCGGGCGGGCGGACTCCACAGGATCCCGGAATCCGAGCGCACGCCGACACGGAAGAAGATGTCGGCACCGGCGATGTCGACCTGGGTCGACACGTCGTTCGCGTCGATGGAGAAGGCCTCCCGGCGCAGGGTCTTCCACTCCCCCCCGGTGCGGCGCTTCTGGAGAACGAACCCCTCGGCCAGGTCCGAGGACGCCCGCGGGTACGCCAGGCTGATCTCGACCTGCGGGGTGCCTTGCACCTTGGTGACCGTGGGCGCGCCAGGGACCAGCAGCGTGGCAACGTCGGGTCCGCCTTCACGCAGGGTGGCCCACGCCGAGCCGGAGTCGACGCTCAAGCGCCAGCCCGGGGGCATGCCCGAAGACGCCGCGATGCCCGAGCCCCAGCCGAGTCCGACGCCCACCGAGCCCACCGGTCCGGGCAAGCGCGGGGAGTTCCAGCTCCAGGACACCTCGCCCGTCACCGACGACACGGCGATGCCGCCGACGTTCAGCGACGGGCCGACACCGGCCGAGCGGCCCGTGACGGAGAAGGTGCCCACGGTCTGCCACGTCCCCGACGGCGCCTGCACCTGGACGGCGTAGTCACGGCCCTCCGGAAGCGTCTCGGCGATCTGCCCCCAGCCGGCACGCACCGGGAACGTCGCCACGATGCGACCGGTTCCCTGACCGCTGGAGATGTCGTACGCGCGGCCCGGGATGGAGTCGATGTCCTGGAAGGCGGGGATGTACACGCGGGGGCTGCGGCCGCTGGCGACGCTGCCCTGCGGCATCTCGGCGACACCGCGCGGGAGGTCGGGCCAAGCGGGGCCCGATGCGCGCTCGACGGGGAGCGGCGCGACGGACTCCACCGCCCCGACCGATCGGGGCGCCGGGGCCGCCAGGACCGAGCCGGTCGAGGGAAAGACCCCGACCATGAGGCTGGCGAGCACAGCCACGGCCGAGCCGCCCACGATGCCCGTCCGCACCACCATGACGACCTCCCGCACGAGTCCCCGCTTGCGCGGGAGTCTAGGTGGGCCACTGTCCCGGTGTCCCCCTGACAGCACCCGCGGCTGCCCGGGCGGCCCCGGTGCCCGCGCGCCCCGCGGTCAGCGCCGGATTCTCACGGGCGCCGGATCTTCACGGGCGCAGACGTCCCGGCGAGCTGGTAGAGCGCCGTCGCGTAGGTGACCGACGCCCGGCAGGAGATCGAGTCTCCCTTGTCTGCGGCGTGCACCGTGAACCTCCGGGCATCCTCATGCCGCATGGGCTTGCCGTTCCGGAACCACTGGTAGCGCACCGTCGCGACCACGGCAGCCTGCGTGCTCACGTACGCGCAGGTGAGCCGGGATCCGGGCTCTGGCGTGCCCTTGACCTTGGCCGTCACCAGGGGCCCGAGGCCGGTGCCTACGCGGCCGATCTGGAGCTTGACCGTGCCCGGTTGCCCTGGGGGCAGCACGAGATTGCTGAACCACACGCTGCCATCGGCGCCCACGGCCACCGAGCCAGGGATCGAATTGTCGGTGGGGACCGGGAACTGCGTGACGGTCACCGGCGCCTTCGCTCCCGAGATGTCGATGCGCGCCAGCGCACCGCTGCCGGCCTCACTGACCCACAGGCTGGCGTCGGGCCCGGGAGCGATCGACGACGGCAGCGATGTGGCCGAGGAAAGATCGAAGTCGGTCACCGCGCCCTTCGGCGTCATCCGGGTGACCTTGCCATCCGCGTGCTGCGTGATCCAGAGGTTGCCGTC
>CAIVWG010000273.1 GCA_903909555.1 uncultured bacterium
CCCGCGTGACGATCTCGGTCATCTCGAAGGACCGCATCCCCTGCTGCGCCATCCAGTCCAGGATGTCCGGTGGCGGCCAGTAGCCGCGCAGGCCGATCTGGAGGAAGCGGTCCCCGCGGGCGGCACCCGACTCGATGAGCCGACGCATCGGCTGGCCGTGTCCGATGAGGGATCCGAACTCGATATCGCCGGTGTCCGCGTGGGCGTCGAAGTGGAGGACCGAGACGCGTCCCCAGCCCCGGGCGCGGGCGACACCGGTCACATCGGGCCACGTCACCGTGTGGTCGCCGCCGAGGACGAGGGGCATCGGTCCAGCCTCGGCAACGCGCTGGACCACCTCCTCCAGATCGGCGCAGGATCGTGCGGCGTCCCCACTGAACATCTCCACGTCCCCGCCGTCGACGACGCGGAGGTCGGTGAGCCCGTCGGTCCGGAGTGCGAGGGAGGGGCGCGACCCATCGTGTGCGAGGTAGCACGCCATGCGCAGGGCCTGGGGACCGAAGCGGGCGCCGCTGCGGTAGGACGTCCCCCCATCGAAGGGAGCCCCGATGATGACGACGTCCGCATCGGCGTACGTCGCGGGGTCGTCCAGGTCGCACCGGGGCACGCCGAGGAAGGTCAGGTCCGGGCCGTACTGGCCCCCGTATCGCGCCACAGCGCCACCCTAGTCGGGGGTCGCACAGCGGGTGTCAACTGTCGAAACCCAGCCCCAGGGCATCCAGGGTGCGCAGCCACGCATTGCGCCGGCCGTCGCTCGTCCGCCCGGTTGATCGACCACCGGGTGAGGCCGACGCCGATCGTCCGCAGCGGCTGCGGCGGGAAGGGCAGCGGCTTGGAGCGGACCATCTCCAACTCGGTCCGCTCGGTCTCCTCACCCCACAGCCGGTCCAACATGACCTCGGCGCCGAACCGCGAGGCACCGACGCCCAGGCCGGTGAAGCCCACGGAGTACGCGGCCCTTCCCTCCAGCGCCGTGCCCCAGAACGCCGAGAAGCGCGAGCAGGTGTCGATGGCCCCTGACCAGCAGTGGGTGAAGCGCACGCCCTCCAGTTGCGGGAAGGTCCACAGGAAGTGCTCGGATAGCCGCGCCAGGGCCTCCGGATTGTGCTCGCGATGCGGGCCCATGTCGCCGTAGTAGGACGCGTCGTACCCGCCCCACAGGATGCGGCCGTCCTCGGTCATGCGGTAGTAGTGAAACTGGTTCCCGAGATCGGTCATGCCTTCCCGGTCGCGCCAGCCAATCGACGCGCGCTGCTCGGCCGTGAGCGGCTCGGTCATGAGGACGGAGTCGTACACCGGTAGGACGTACCACCCGAGGCGCTTGAGAAGGGGTGGATAGGCGCTGGTGGCGAGCGCCACCCGGTCGGCCAAGACCCTCCCCTGGTCCGCGTGCACCTCGACCTTGCCCCCCGCCCGGTGCAGTCCCCGCACCGGGCTGAGCTCGTGGATGCGCACACCCCGCCGCTCGCAGGCATCGGCCAGCCCCCAGGCCAGCCGCGCCGGGTCAACCAAGGCGACGCCCTCGGGATCCAGGAGCGCGCCCAGGTACGTCGGCGAGTCGACCCGAGCGCGGGCGGCTGCAGCATCCAGCGACTCCAGGGTGACTCCGACGCTCGCCGCGCGGTCGATGGACTCGGGGATCCCGTCGACCTGGTGGGGATCGATGGCGACGGAGAGTTCGCTGACCCGGAGGAAGTCGCAGTCGATGCCCTCGTCCTCGATCGTGGACTGGATCTCCTTGAGGTTCGCCTGTCCGAGGCGCGACAGGGTCGGCATGTCACGCGGCCAGCGGTCCAGGCCGTTGGCGATGCCGTGCGTGAGCGTTGCCGCGACGAATCCGCCGTTGCGGCCGCTGGCCGCGTGGGCGATCCTTCCCCCGTCGACGACGACCACCTCGATCCCCGGATAGCGCTCGGTGGCGAGGTAGGCCGTCCAGAGGCCGCTGAACCCGGCGCCGATGACGACGAGGTCTGCGGATTCGGTGCCGCTCAGGCGCGGGCGGGGCTCGGGCCGATCGGGACGATCGAGCCAGAAGACCGAGCGACGCACGTCGTCCAGGGCGGCGAGCGCCGGGGCGGTGATCGTGGAGGGGAAGGGCATGACGGGTCAGGCGCCGGCCTTCTCCAGCTTGCGGCGCCGGCGGTAGTTCACGAACTGGATGGACAGGACGAGGACGAGTGTGATGGCGAACACCAGGGTCGCCAGGGCGTTGACCTGGACCGGGATCCCGCGCTGCGCCGCACCCCAGATGTAGATGGGGAACGTCACGAGGGTTCCGGCGTTGAAGGCGCTGATGATGTAGTCGTCGAAGGACAGGGAGAATCCGAGCAGTGCCGCCCCGAGGATGCCCGGCAGCACAAGAGGGAACGTGACGTACCGGAAGGTCGCGGTCGGCCCCGCGTAGAGATCACGGGCCGCCTCCTCCAGTCTCGGATCCATGCCTTGCAGTCTGGCCTTCACGGTCACGACCACGAAGCTGATGATGAACATGATGTGGGCAATGACTACGGTCCAGAAGCCCAGGGGGAAGGCGAGGTTGAGGAAGAGCGCGAGCAGGCTCGAGCCCAGGACGACCTCCGGGGTGGCCATGGGCAGGAAGATGAGCAGGTTGGTGGTGGAGCGTCCGCGGAAGCGGTAGCGCACGAGGGCAAACGCGATCATCGTGCCGAGTACCGTCCCGACGATCGTCGCCAGGATGCCGATCTGGATGCTCGTCGCGAAGGACGAGCACACCCCGGGCACGCCGCAGAGGTTCTGCCACGCCTCGAGGGAGAACTGGTTCCAGGCCACATTGAACTTACCCGCGGGGTCATTGAAGCTGAGGATCGCGACCACCGCGATGGGGATGAAGAGGTAGATGAGGACGAGGACCGCCACGATCCCGATGAGATTGCGCCGCAGCCAGCCCATCAGACCAGGTCCTCCGTGCCGGCACGCCGGATGTACACGAAGACCAGCGTGAGGATGATCGCCATGAGGATGAAGGACAGCGCGCTGGCGGTGGGGTAGTCGCGGAACTGCAGGAAGTTCGTCTGGATGGCGTTGCCGACCATGCGGTCGCCGGGCGCGCCGAGGAGAGTCGCGTTGATGTAGTCGCCGGCCGCGGGGATGAACGTGAGCAGGGTGCCGGCCACGACGCCAGGGAGGCTCAGCGGCCAGATGACCTTGCGGAATGCCGTGCTGGGCTTGGCGTACAGGTCCTTCGATGCCTCGATCAGGCGCGGGTCGATCTTGTCGAGCGCCGCGAAGAGGGGAAGGATCATGAAGGGGAGGAAGTTGTAGGTGAGCCCGAGAACCACGGCGATCGGGGTGTTGAGGATCCTGCCCTGCGGCAGCAGATGCAGGGCGTTGAAGAAGGTCGTGATGGCGCCCTCGTCGGACAGGATCGTGCGCCACGCGTACGTGCGCAGCAGGAAGGACGCGAAGAAGGGCGCCACCACGAGCACGAGCATGAGCGCCTTCCACTTGCCGGCCCGGAAGGCGATGAAGTACGCCAGAGGGTAGGCGATGACCAGCGCGAGGACCGTGGCAATCCCGGCGTAGACGAAGGACCGGATGAACTGCGGCCAGTACTCCTGGAGGGCGACGAGGTAGTTGGAGACCTGGAGGGCCGGCTGGTAGACGCCGGCCTTGTCCGTGGGGGCCTGGAGGCTGGTGAAGAACAGCGACACCAGAGGGATGACGAAGAAGATCCCCAGCCACAGCAGCCCGGGGATGAGCAGCAGGTACGCCGTGCGTGTACGGCGCCTCACGCCGGATGCGGCAGGGGGCGCCCCCGCCGATGGCGAGGAGAGCGTAGGCGCGAGGGACGGCATCGTCAGCCCCCGGCGGGGATCTCGAGGCCGAAGGTGTGCTCCGGCGCCCAGTGGATCACGACCTCGTCGCCGAGCTGGTGCAGGTCAGCAGACCGGTTCTGCTCGAAGATGATCCACTCGTCGCCCCATGTCGTCATCACGAGGTACTGCGTGGACACGCCGGTGAAGGACGCGTCGGTGACCTTGCCCGACAGGCGGTTGTGGCGGTCGGGGACGGTGTCGGCGTCTGCCGCGTCGATGGCGAGCTTCTCGGGCCGCACCCCGATGAGCAGGTCGCCGTCCTGGCGCACCGACCGCTCGGACGGGAGGGTGAAGGAGGCGCCGCTCGAGGAGACCACGAGATTGTCTCCCGACGTCCCGGAGACCGAGCCCTGGGCGAGGTTCGACTGGCCGAGGAAGTTGGCCACGAACGCCGTGCGGGGCAGGTCGTAGATGTCCACCGGAGGGCCCATCTGCTCGATCCGGCCCTTGTTCATGACCGCGACGGTGTCGGCCATGGTCATGGCCTCCTCCTGGTCGTGCGTGACATGGACGAAGGTGGTCCCGACCTCGTCCTGGATGCGCTTGAGCTCGATCTGCATCTGGCGGCGCAACTTGAGGTCGAGTGCGCCGAGCGGCTCGTCGAGCAGGAGCACGCCGGGATGGTTGATCAGCGCCCGGGCCACCGCCACGCGCTGCTGCTGCCCTCCGGAGAGCTGCGCCGGCTTGCGGCGCGCCATGGGCCCGAGTTCGACGAGCTCGAGCATGTCGTTGACCTGGGCGTCGACGTTCTTGACTCCTCGCCGGCGCAGGCCGAACGCGACGTTTTCGAAGATGTCCAGGTGCGGGAAGAGCGCATAGGACTGGAAGACGGTGTTGACCTGCCGCTTGTACGGCTTCTCGTCGGTGATGTCCTGGGTGCCCAGCATGATCCGGCCTGACGTGGGCTCCTCGAGCCCCGCCACCATGCGCAGCGTGGTGGTCTTGCCGCATCCGGACGGTCCGAGCAGCGCGAAGAAGGAGCCCGCGGGGATCGTGAGAGTCAGGTCATCGACCGCGACGAAGTCCCCGAAGGACTTCACGAGATCGACGAGGTTGAGGTCTTGGACCTCGCTGCCCTGTGCGACGGTCACGTCAGATCCCTTCGTCCGGCCCGGAGAACACCCTACGGAGCCTGGCTACATCCCGATGGCCTTTTGGAACTCCCGCTGGTAGGCCACGTCCTGCTCGGGGGTGAGCGTCATGAAGACGTAGGAGTTCCCGAGGGTGGCCTCGTCGGGGAAGATCCACTGGTTGGAGACGAGCGCCGGATCGATCTGCTCCATGGCCTCCTTGGCCCCCTTGACCGGCGAGACGTACTGCACGTAGGCGGCAACCTCGGCGGCGACCTTGGGGTCGTAGTAGTAGTTCATGACCGCCTCGGCGTTCTTCTTGTGCGTGGCCACCGAGGGAATGAGCATGTTGTCGGTCCACAGCATCCCGCCCGTGTCGGGCAGCCCTACGCCGTAGTCCTCTCCGAGCTGGAACATGTCACCCGACCAACCGATGACGGCGATGACGTCCCCGGTCTCGAGCGCGGCCACGTAGTCGTTGCCGGCCACCTGGCGGATCTGTCCGCTGTCGATCTGAGCCTGCAACTCCGCGATGGCGGCCTGGAACTGATCGTCGGTGAAGTTGGAGGGATCGGCCCCCTGCGAAGCCATGATGATGCCCATCGTGTCGCGCATCTCGGAGAGCACCGTGATACGCCCGGCGAGCTTGGGGTCCCAGAACTGGTCGAGCGAGGTGAGGGTGTCGGTGCCGAGCGTCTCCTGGAGCTGGGCCTTGTTCCAGCCGAAGGCCCCGAATCCGGAGAACCACGGCAACGTGTAGTTGCGGTCCGGGTCGAAGGACACGCCAAGGTAGCTGGGCTCGAGGTTGGCGCTGTTGGGGATGTTGGCCTTGTCGAGGGGCGCGGCGAATCCGCTCTGGATCCACAGGGCGGCCATCCAGTCGGTGAGCACGGCGATATCGCGGTCGATCGTCTGACCGGACTCGAGCTGCGCGCGGACCTTGGCGAAGAACTCGTTGTTGTCGTTGATGTCCTCGGTGTAGTTCACCGTGATCCCGGTGGCCTCCTTGAAGGCCTCGAGGGTGGGGTAGGCACCCGTCTCGTCGTTGACGTCGATGTACAGCGGCCAGTTCGCCCAGTTGACGATCTTCTCGGTGTCCGAGAGGTCCTGCGCCGCGGAGGGTGACGGCGCCGATGAACCGGATGCCGAGGCCGACGCGGATCCCCCGCTGTCACCGCCCCCCGCACCCGCCCCGCATGCGGCGGCGGCCGCGGCCACGCCGGTGATCCCCGCGGCCTGGAGCAGGCGGCGGCGGGACATCTGGGCACGCGTCATCCGCACGATGGCGGCGGCCTCAGGGGACAGCGGGCGCTTGGTCATGGCTCACTCCTCGGTTTCCGTGGTTCCATCCGTTGGTCCTGCCAGTGGTCGTGCTCACTCCCGATGGTGCGTGGTCTTCCCGTGGTGCCTCATCCGTCCGAACCTAGCCCCGGTCGGCGAAGATCGTGCGGTGCCAGGCCTTGCGCGGCTCCCCGGTGATGTCCCAAGAGACGTGCTTGGCGACGGTGTACTCCTCCAGAGAGTAGCGGGACATATCCTTCCCGAACCCCGACTGCTTCATCCCTCCATGGGGCATTTCGCTCACGATCGGGATGTGGTCGTTGACCCAGACGCACCCGGACCGGATCTCGCGCTGGGCGGCCATGGCCCGGAAGACGTCCCGGGTCCACACCGAGGCCGCCAGGCCGTAGCGGGTGTCGTTGGCCAGCGCGACCCCCTCCGCGTCCGAGGAAAAGGGCAGGACCGTGAGGACCGGCCCGAAGACCTCCTCCTGGACGATCTCGGAGTCCTGGCCCGCACCCGTGACCAGGGTGGGCGCGTAGAACGCCCCCTTCGCGAGGTCGCCCCCGGGGATCTCGCCCCCGGCGACGATGCGGGCGCCCGCACCCCGTGCGCGATCCACGAACGCCGCCACCCGGTCGCGCTGGGCCGTGGTCACGAGGGGGCCGAGGTCGGTGTCGGGATCGCGCGGATCCCCCATGCGGATCGTCGACAGGAGGTCCGCGATGCCCTGGACCACCGGACCGTAGAGATCGCCCTGGACATAGACGCGGGTCGCGGCCGTGCAGTCCTGGCCCGTGTTGATGAGCGCCCCCGCCACGGCACCGTGCACGACGGCCTCGAGATCGGCGTCGTCGTACACGAGGAACGGGGCCTTGCCGCCGAGCTCGAGGTGCACGCGCGCGGCCCGGCCGGCGGCGATCTCCATGACGCGCCGCCCTACGGGCGTGGATCCCGTGAAGGACACCATGCCGACACCCGGATGGCCGATGAGGGCTTCGCCGGCGACCGGCCCGCGACCCACCACCACGTTGATGACCCCGTCGGGGAAGCCCGCGGCGCGGGCGTCCTCGGCAAGCATGAGGGTGGTGAGGGGGGTGATCTCGGCCGGCTTGAGGACGATCGTGTTGCCCGCGGCGACCGCGGGCAGGACCTTCCACATGGCCATCTGGAGGGGGTAGTTCCAGGGGGCGATGGAGCCCACGACCCCCACGGGCTCGCGACGGATCAGCGACGTGTGGGTGGCGTCGTACTCCCCGGAGGCGAGCCCCTCGAGCATCCGCGCGGCTCCGGCGAAGAACACCGCGTTGTCGATGGAGCCGGGAACGTCGAACTCGGTCGCGAGACGCAGGGTCTTGCCGGTCTGGCGCGACTCCGCCTCGGCGTACTCCGCGGCTCGCTGGCCCACCCGCTCGGCGAGCGCGAGAAGCGCGGCGCCCCGCTCCGCCGGGGGCGTCGCCGCCCACGCAGGGAAGGCCGCCGTGGCGGCCGCGACCGCGTCGTCCACCTCTCCTGCCCCCGCCACGCCGACCGTGGCCACCGTCGTCCCATCCCACGGATCGACGACGTCCAGGGAATCTCCCGATCGACTATCGACAGGGCGCCCCGCGACGAATCCCGCCGGCAGTGTGTCTCGTGCCATGGCTGGCCACCTCCTCCCCGGACGTCGGTCACCCGGACGCCGGACGTGATCACGCCAGATTAGTGGCCGGTCGGCGGATCTGCCCCACCGAGCAGGGCTAGGGTGAGGAGCGCGCTCCGTCGACAGCCGGAGCCTGCCCAAGGAGGGGTCGATGACGGTCGTACGAGCGGCCCTGGTCCAGACAAACTGGACCGGGGACAAGGAGTCCATGATCCAGGCGCACGAGGGCTACGCCCGGCAGGCCGCGGCCCAGGGCGCCCAGGTGATGTGCTTCCAGGAGTTGTTCTACGGGCCGTACTTCTGCCAGGTCCAGGACGCGGCGTACTACGAGTACGCCGAGTCGATCCCCGGCCCCACGACCGAGCGCTTCCAGGCCCTGGCCCGGGAGCTGGGCATGGTGCTCGTCCTGCCGATGTACGAGGAGGAGCAGCCCGGGGTGCTCTACAACACGGCGGCCGTCGTGGACGCGGACGGCACCTACCTCGGCAAGTACCGCAAGAACCACATCCCGCAGGTGAAGGGCTTCTGGGAGAAGTTCTACTTCCGCCCCGGCAACCTCGGCTACCCGGTCTTCGACACCGCCGTCGGCAAGGTGGGCGTCTACATCTGCTACGACCGGCACTTCCCCGAGGGCTGGCGGGCGCTCGGACTCAACGGCGCCGAGATCGTCTTCAACCCCTCCGCGACGTCGCGAGGCCTGTCGGCGTACCTCTGGAAGCTCGAGCAGCCCGCGTCGGCGGTGGCCAACGAGTACTTCGTCGGCGCCATCAACCGGGTGGGCATCGAGTCCGAGATCGGCGACAACGACTTCTACGGCACCAGCTACTTCGTGGACCCCGAGGGCAAGTTCGTCGGCGAGCCAGCCGACCCCTACCAGCCCGAGCTCGTCGTTCGCGACCTCGATATGGACCTGCTCGCCGAGGTCCGCAACCGATGGGCGTTCTACCGAGACCGGCGGCCCGATGCGTACGGCGATCTCACCCGGGCCTGACGCTCCCCAGGACAGGAGGCTGACATGAGGACCCTCATCCGCCACGGCTCCGTCGTCACCCCCCAGGGCATCCAGGCCATGGATGTCCTCGTGGACGGCGAGACCATCTCGGCGCTGCTCGCGCCGGGAGCCACCAGCGACGAACTCGCCGGCGCCGTCGACCGCGTGATCGACGCCCGCGGCAAGTACGTCATCCCGGGCGGGATCGATGCCCACACCCACATGGAGTTGCCCTTCGGGGGCACCTTCGCCTCCGACACCTTCGAGACCGGCACGCGTGCCGCGGCGTGGGGGGGCACCACGACGATCATCGACTTCGCGGTCCAGCGCTACGGCGAGCGCGTCCAGGATGGCCTGGCGGCCTGGCACGCCAAGGCCGACGGCAACTGCTTCGTCGACTACGGCTTCCACCAGATCATCGGGGGGGTGGATGACGACTCGCTCAAGGCCATGGACGAGCTCGTCGACGAGGGCATCACCAGCTTCAAGCTCTTCATGGCCTATCCGGGCGTCTTCTACAGCGACGACGGCCAGATCCTGCGCGCCATGCAGCAGGCCAAGCACAACGGCTCCATGATCATGATGCACGCGGAGAACGGCATCGCCATCGACGTTCTCGTCGCCCAGGCCCTCGCCCGGGGTGAGACGGCCCCGATCCACCACGGCCTGACACGGCCGTGGGAGACCGAGGAGGAGGCGACGCACCGCGCGATCATGCTCGCCCGGATCACGGGTGCGCCGCTCTACATCGTGCACATGTCGGCCAAGCAGGCGGTGCAGACGCTCCAGGAGGCCCGTGACCTCGGGCTCAATGTCTTCGGGGAGACCTGCCCGCAATACCTCTACCTCTCCCTCGAGGAGCAGCTCGGCGCGCCGGGATTCGAAGGCGCCAAGTGGGTCTGCTCGACACCTCTGCGCTCCCGGGAAGAGGGTCATCAGGACGAACTCTGGCGCTACCTGCGCACCAATGACCTGTCCATCGTGAGCACCGACCACTGCCCGTTCTGCTTCAAGGAGCAGAAGGAGCTCGGCCTGGGGGATTTCTCCAAGATCCCCAACGGCATCGGGTCCGTGGAGCACCGCATGGACCTGATCTACCAGGGCGTCGTGGACGGGCAGCTCTCCGTGGAGCGGTGGGTGGAGATCACGTCGACCACCCCGGCCAGGATGTTCGGCCTCTACCCGAGGAAGGGCGCGATTGCCCCCGGATCCGATGCCGACATCGTCGTCTACGACCCGAATGGCCACACGAGCATCGGTTTCGACAAGACACACCACATGAACATGGATCACAGTGCTTGGGAGGGCTACGAGATCGACGGCCACGTCGACGTGGTCATGTCCCGGGGCGAGGTCCTCGTGGACGAGCAGGGCTTCCACGGGACCAAGGGCCGCGGACGGTTCCTCAAGCGTGACCTCTCGCAGTACCTCATCTAGACCTCATCTCGCCAGCACCACGACAACGGAAGCGGAGCACGCCGTGTACACGATTGACCACTGGATCGACGGAAGCCGGGTCCCCTCCACCTCAGGACGGACGGGTCCGGTGTTCAACCCGGCGACCGGCCAGCAGCAGGGGCAGGTGGCCCTGGCTTCGGTCGCGGAGGTGGATGCCGCCGTCGCCTCGGCCAAGGCGGCCTTCGGCACCTGGCGCAGCTCATCCCTGTCGCGCCGGGCCGAGATCCTGTTCGCCTTCCGTCAGCAGGTCTACGCGCGTCGCGCGGAGATCGCCAGCCTGGTGTCCCAGGAGCACGGCAAGGTGCCCTCGGATGCGGCCGGAGAGCTCGCGCGCGGCCTGGAGAACGTCGAGTTCGCGTGCGGCATCCCCCAGATGCTCAAGGGCGCCTACAGCGAGCAGGTCTCGGGCGGCGTGGACGTGTACTCCATCAAGCAGCCGCTCGGTGTCGTCACGGGGATCACGCCGTTCAACTTCCCCGCGATGGTGCCCATGTGGATGTTCGCCAACGCCATCGCCACCGGCAACACCTTCGTGCTCAAGCCGAGCGAGAAGGACCCCTCGGTGTCCCTGCTCATCGCGGAGATGCTCGCGGAGTCCGGCCTCCCCGAGGGCGTCTTCAACGTCGTGCAGGGGGACAAGGTGGCCGTCGACCGCATCCTCGAGCACCCCGACATCCAGGCGGTGAGCTTCGTCGGCTCCACTCCGATCGCGAAGTACATCTACTCCACCGGCACGGCCAACGGCAAGCGTGTCCAGGCGCTCGGCGGCGCGAAGAACCACATGATCGTCCTCCCCGACGCCGACATCGACATGGCCGCCGACGCCGCCGTGAGCGCGGGTTACGGCTCGGCCGGGGAGCGCTGCATGGCGATCTCCGTCGTCGTGGCCGTCGGCGATGCCGGCGACCGGCTCGTCGATGCCATCGCGGCGCGCCTGCCCAAGGTCAAGGTCGGCCCCGGAACCGATCCGGACGCCGAGATGGGACCCCTCATCACCGGCGAGCACCGGGACAAGGTGGCGTCGTACCTCGCCGGCGCGTCCGGCGAGGGCGCCCGGGTGGTCGTCGACGGCCGCCAGGCCGACCTCCCGTCCGACGGATTCTTCCTCGGCGTCTCCCTCGTCGACCACGTCAAGCCGGGCATGAAGGTGTACGACGACGAGATCTTCGGGCCGGTCCTCTCGGTCGTCCGCGTCGACACCTACGAGGAGGCGGTTCAGCTCATCAACGAGCACCAGTACGGCAACGGCACGGCCATCTTCACCCGCGACGGCGGAGCTGCCCGGCAGTTCCAGTTCGACATCCAGGTGGGCATGGTGGGCATCAACGTGCCGATTCCGGTCCCGGTGGCGTACTACAGCTTCGGGGGCTGGAAGGACTCGCTCTTCGGCGACGCCAACATGTATGGTCCCGCCGGGGTCGACTTCTACACGCGCACGAAGACCGTGACCTCCCGCTGGCCGGACCCGTCCACGTCGAGCGTCGACCTGGGCTTCCCCCGCACCCGCTGACGAAAGGCCCCCCATGGATATCGGCGTCGTCCTCCAGTGCACTCCCCCGGCGTCCCGCGTGGTCGACCTCGCGAAGAAGGCGGAGACATTCGGCCTCGACTACGTCTGGACGTTCGACTCCCACATCCTCTGGGAGGAGCCCTACGTCATCTACTCGCGGATCCTCGACGAGACGCGACGAGTGAAGGTGGGGCCCATGGTGACGAACCCGGCAACCCGGGACCTCACCGTCACCGCCTCGGTCTTCGCCACGCTCAACGAGATGTACGGGTCACGCACCGTCATCGGCATCGGGCGCGGGGACTCCGCAGTGCGCGTCACCAACGGGAAGCCGGTCTCGGTGGGCGAATTGCGCGATGCAGTCGTCCTGCTCCGTGACATGACCAACGGCCGCCCGGTCGACTACAAGGGAAGCTCCATCCGCCTCCCCTGGGCGAAGGACGCCGGCACCGAGGTCTTCGTCGCGGCCTACGGTCCCAAGGTCCTGGCCCTCACCGGCGAGGTCGGAGACGGCTTCATCCTCCAGCTGGCCGATCCGCAGATCGCCGCCTGGACGATCGAAGCAGTGCGCAATGCGGCATCCGCGGCCGGGCGCAATCCCGATGACGTGTACATCTGCGTCGCGGCGCCGGCCTACGTCACCGACAACGTCGAGCACGCCCGCAACCAGCTCCGGTGGTTCGGCGGCATGGTGGGCAACCACGTGGCGGACATCGTCGAGCGCTACGGCGAGGGCGGGGGCGTGCCCCAGGCGCTCACCGACTACATCAAGGGGCGCACCGGCTACGACTACAACGAGCATGGCCGAGCGGGCAATTCGCACACCGATTTCGTCCCGGACGAGATCATCGACCGCTTCTGCATCATCGGACCCGTCGAAGAGCACATCCGCCGCCTGGAGGAGCTCAAGGCCCTCGGTGTGAACCAGTTCGCGATCTACCTCCAGCACGACGACAAGGACCGCACCCTGGTCGAGTACGGCGAGCGGATCATCCCGGCCATCCAGGACACCGTGCTGGCGAAGAGCTGACGTGGCAGGAGCGACTTCGACCACAGGGGCGCGGCTGCGCCGCGGTGCGATCTCGCTCGGCTGGGCCGTCGCCGGCGTTCTCGTCGCGATCCTCCTGTGGGAGGCCGTCAAGGTCCTCGGCAGCATCATCACGCTGCCCTTCGAGACCAGCGACCAGGCCATGCCCCACGTCTGGACCATCGCCGCGGGCGCCCTCCAGCCCGAGGTCCGCGGCTCGGACACGCCGGTCTGGCAGACCGTCCTCATCGCGGCGATCTACACCCTGGTGATCGCCTTCGGGGGCTTCCTCATCGGGGTCAGCGTCGGACTCCTCCTCGCCATCGTCATGCAGAGGTTCGCCTTCCTGGAGCGCGGGCTGCTCCCGTTCGTCATCGCCTCTCAGACCGTGCCACTCATCGCCCTGGCTCCCCTCATCGTGGGGATCGGCAACCGCATCACCATCGGGCCGCTCGAGTGGGGCCAGACCCAGTCGATCATGTTCATCGCCGCCTACCTGGCGTTCTTCCCCCTCTCCGTAGGCGCCCTGCGGGGACTCCAGGCGGCCACCCCGACCCAGATCGAGCTCATGCGGTCCTACGCCGCCACGCCGCGCGCGACCCTGTGGAAGCTCCGCTTCCCCGCCTCTATTCCCTACCTGGTGCCCGCACTCAAGGTGTCCGCTGCCGCCGCGGTGGTCGGCACGGTTGTCGCCCAGATCTCCACGGGCGGCCGCGGGGGCATCGGTCGGCTCATCATCGAGTACTCCCGCGAGACCACCTCGCAACCGGCGAAGGTCTACGTCGCGGTTATCGGTGCCATCATCGTGGGCCTCCTTGCCGCAGGACTCGTCGCCCTGCTGGACCTGTACCTCACGCGCAACCTGCCGAAGGAGAGGCTCACGTGAGCACACTTGCCGTCCACGCCGAAGGCGTGTGGAAGATCTTCAACGAGGGCGCCGCCAACGAGGTCACGGCGCTGTCGGACGTGAGCATCGACGTGGGCAAGGGCGAGTTCGTCTCGCTCATCGGCCCCTCTGGCTGCGGCAAGAGCACCCTGCTCCGGGTGATCGCCGACCTGATCCCCTCCACCCGCGGCACTGTCGCCGTGGCGGGCATGACGCCCCACGAGGCGCGGGAGAAGCACCAGTACGGCATGGCGTTCCAGCAGGCCGCGCTGCTGGACTGGCGGACGGTCCGGCGCAACGTCGAGTTGCCGCTCGAGCTCGCGGGCTGGGACAAGGAGAAGCGCAAGGCACGGGCCCTGGAACTCCTGGAGATGGTGCAACTTCAGGACTTCGCGGAGCACAGGCCCTGGGAGCTCTCCGGCGGCATGCAGCAGCGCGTCGCCATCGCCCGCTCTCTGGCGACGGACCCCGAGATCCTCCTCATGGACGAGCCCTTCGGCGCCCTGGATGAGATGACCCGCGAGCGCATGCAGAACGAGCTCCTGCGCATCTCCAAGGCCACCGGCACGTCCGTGGTGTTCGTCACCCACTCGATCCCCGAGGCGGTGTACCTGTCGAATCGCGTCGTCGTCATGTCGCCGCGGCCCGGGCGCATCACTCACGTCGTGAGCGTCGACCTCCGCGATCGCAACGAGGACACTCGTGAGTCCGATGCCTTCTTCGAGTCCGTGACAGCCGTGCGGGAGGCCCTGCGAGGGCGCGTCGCACCGGTGGGCGAGGGCGGCGCGCGCCTGGCGGAGACATCGTGAAGGGGCGCCTCAATGCGGTGTGGCCCCCGGTGCTCCTCGGGGCGATCTTCCTCATCGCCTGGCAGGCCCTCGTGGTCGTCCAGGACATCAAGCCCTATCTCCTGCCTGCCCCGAGTCTCATCTTCACCACCTTCACCAGCAACCTCTCGCTCATGCTGGCCACAGGTCTCTATACGGCAACGACCGCCGTGTTGGGCCTCGTGCTGGGCACGCTCGTGGGCATTCTCTTCGCCATGGTGGCGCAGCGGTTCTTCGTGTTCCGCAACCTCATGATCCCCGTGGCCGCCGGGATCGCTGCGGTGCCGATCGTGGCGCTGACCCCCATTCTCAACAACATGTTCGACATCACCAGCCGGACCCCGCGCGTCCTCATCACGGCGATCGTCGTCTTCTTTCCCATCTTCGTGAACGTCTACCGGGGCCTCACCGAGGTCCCGGCAGTCCAGCTGGAGCTCCTGCGCTCCCTGTCGGCAACGCCGCGGACGGTCCTGAGAGTGCTCCGGATCCCCAACGCGCTTCCGTTCTTCTTCACCGGCCTCAAGGTCGCCGCGCCGCTGGCCGTGATCGCCGCCCTCGTGGCGGAGTACTTCGGTGGACCCCAGGAGGGCCTGGGCAGCAAGATCGCGTCCTCGGCAGCCAACACCGCATACGGACGAGCCTGGGCGTATGTGGTGGTCGCCATCATCCTCGGGCTCGCGTTCTACCTCATCACCCTCCTACTCGAGAGGGTGACGACTCCGTGGGCAGGTCGAACCCGATCCGCCTGACGCACACACTGGAGGAGATATGAAGTCAGCACCGCGCGGCCGCATCGCGGCCGTCGTCGGCGTCATCGCATCCGCCGGGCTCGTCCTGGCCGCCTGTGGCGGGAGCACGTCCGGCGGCTCGAGCTCGGCGCCGGCCGAGTCCTCGGCACCCGCGGAGTCCTCGGCACCGGCCGAATCCTCAGCGCCGGCCGAGTCCTCCGCTCCCGCGGAGTCCTCGCCTGCCGCCGGGGCCTGCACCGAGATCATGCCCGTGAGCCTGCAATTGCAGTGGTTCGTCCAGGCGCAGTTCGGCGGGTACTACGCGGCTAAGGACCTCGGCTACTACGAGGAGCAGTGCCTTGACGTCGCCATCCTCGAAGGTGGCGTGGACATCGTGCCGCAGACCCAGCTCGCGCAGGGGGCGGCCGATTACGCCATCGCCTGGGTGCCCAAGGCACTCGCCTCGCGTGAGCAGGGCGCCGGCATCGTCGACGTGGCCCAGGTCTACCAGCGCTCCGGGACCCTGCAGGTCTCCTGGGCGGACTCGGGCATCAAGACCCCGGCGGACCTCAAGGGCAAGAAGGTCGGCAACTGGGGCTTCGGCAACGAGTTCGAGCTCTTCGCCGGGCTGACCCAGGCGGGTCTCAAGCCGGGCAAGGACGTCGAGCTCGTGCAGCAGCAGTTCGACATGCAGGCCCTGCTCAATCGCGAGATCGACGCTGCGCAGGCGATGACCTACAACGAGTACGCCCAGGTGCTCGAGGCGGTCAATCCGGACACGGGTGAGCTCTACAAGCCCGAGGACTTCTCCGTCATCAACTGGAACGACGTTGGCACCGCGATGTACCAGGACGCCATCTGGGCCTCGGAGGAGCGGCTGTCGGATCCCATGTACCAGGACATGACGCAGCGCTTCGTGACGGCTTCCCTCAAGGGCTGGATCTACTGCCGCGACAACCCCCAGGAGTGCGCGGACATCATCACAGCCAACGGCTCGAAGCTCGGTGCCAGCCACCAGCTGTGGATGATGAACGAGGTCAACAAGCTCATCTGGCCGTCGCCGCTCGGTGTCGGCATCATCGACCCCGCCCTGTGGACGCAGACGGTGGGCGTCGCCCTCAACACCTTGAACGCGGATGAGGTCACCATCATCACCGCGGATCCCGGTGAGGCGGCCTACACCAACCAGTACGCCGAGGCGGCCAACGCGGCACTCACCGCGGAGGGCCTCAACACCACCGGAGACGCCTTCGCGCCGATCTCGGTCGAGCTCAAGGAGGGCGGCGCGTAGAACGACGCCGTGCCTACGC
>CAIVWG010000274.1 GCA_903909555.1 uncultured bacterium
CGCCGTGTCCTTCGGGCTCGCCCTGCTCGTCCGCGTGCTCATCCAAAGCCGCAGGACGCTCGCGGTCGATCCCAATGCGCGCTACGACTCCCTGGTCCTCGCCACGATGTCCTTCCTCACCGGTGCGGCCGCCTATCTCGTGGTGCGCCCCCTTGCTCCCACCGTCACCCTCCAGGACTCCATCGTCCCGCTCCTCCTCGCCGCCTTCGTCGCCCTCTACGTCGGCCTCGGCCTCAATGTCATCGAGCGGTGGGTCAACGGCGATCGGACCCGCTGGGCCTTCCTGCGCGACGCCGTGGACATCCGTCGCATCGTGGTCGCCGCGGTGAGCGCCTTCATCGCGTGGCTGGGCATCCTCGGTGCGCAGTTGGGGCCCTCCCTCTCGCCCGAGAACCCCGCGCTTGCAGGGTCGCTCGTGTGCCTGGGGATCTTCGTCGCCTGCTGGCTGATCCTGTGGGTGGTCTCGATCCGGCTCTGGCGGCGCGACTCGCTGCGCACGCTGATGCGCTGGGGGCGGCATCAGGCCGAGGTCATCAACCGCATCGCCGATGGGTCCCTCAGCGCTGACCTTGCCGGACGCGCGGCGCTGCCCGTCACCGCCCGCATGGCGCTGTCCATCTTCGGGGCGACGCGGGTGCTCGTCGTCCTCGACGACGGACGGGGTGCCGCCACGCCGTACTTCGTGGGGGCCGACCTCTACGGCACGAGTGCGCCCACGGACGCCTCGAGTCTCGCCGATGTCCCGCACCTGCGCATCCCGCTCTACGCGCAGCCCGGCCATCCCAACAACAGCAGCGTCACCGTGGGCGGCTGGCTGGCACCCGGCTGGTTCATGGTTCGCACCCGCGCGATCGTCGAGCGCTACCGTGAGCTCGCCACGGAGGCCCTGCTCACCCCGGTCGTCGCGTCGAGTGATGACCGGGACGCGGCGGCGTACGACGCGATGTTCGATGCACTGCACGGCCGGCCGACCATGGCCGCCTTCGAGCAGTCGGTCGAGCGCATGCAGCGCCGCGTGGACGAGAGCCCCCACAGTTCCTCGCTGCTCGTCGGCGTCTATGCGATCGATGACTTCGGCGCCCTCGCGGGTGGGCGATTCGAGCAGGCCGCGATCGGGCAGGTAATGCGGCTGGTCTCGGGCTACCAGGACCTCGCCGGGCACGAGACCTTCGTCGCCTACGAGTCGCCCGGGCGGATCTGGGTTGCCCTCACCGGCGGCCCCATGATCCGTTCCGGGGTTGCGCTCCTCAACGACCTCCAGCGCCACATCAACGATCACGGTTCTGTTCCTTCCGCGCGGCTCGACATCGACGTGCATGTCGCGGTGTCGTTCGGCTACGCCGTGCACCAGGTCGATGAGTTCGCCTTCGCCGGCCTCCGCGAGGCCGCGGTCGACCGGCTCGCCATCGACCAGAGCGCCCGCAGCCCCTTCGCCATCGGCGAGGTCATCACCCGAGATATCCGCCCCGAGGACATCATCGGCGGCGCCGAGACGCCCACGACGGTGGTGGACGCCGGCGCGGCGCTGCGCGAGGACCGGCGCTCGCCGCGCGCGGACGAACTCTTCCCCTACTCCCTCGCTGTCGTCCGTCGCCCCGACAGTGACCAGCCGCAGGCACTCGTCCTCGAGGTGGGCTGGCGACGCTCCTTCGGATCCCTGGACCTCGTCCAGCCCGCGGAGTTCCTCCGCCTGGTGAACCGCCAGCCCGAACTCGCCGCCGAGGCAACCCGCGCGATCCTCGACCGTCACCGCGAGGTGCTGCGCATGCTTGCTGAGCAGGGACGTGCTGACTTCCCGGTGATGGTGGCGCTGCCCTCGGTCCTGCTGCACCCTGATGCGGGCGCGCTTGCGCTGCCCAATCTCATGTCGCCGTTCCTCGACCGCGCCGAGTGCGTCCGCACCGTGGCACTCGTGGACCTCGTGCCCGCGGGCGGGGGCGAGGCGCTGCGGCTGCTCGCCGACCGGGGCATCGGCGTCGCGATGACCGCGGCCGCCGCGGCCACGGTCTCCCAGCAGGATCTCTACGGGTGGCAGCGCTGGGCGATTGTCTTCCCTCCCCACATCATGGCGGGCAAGGACGGGATCGACGGCCTGACCATCCAGCAGACGGCATCGGCGATCGCCACGCACGGCACGCACCTCATCGGCGTCGTCGATCGGCTCCCAGACGGACGGCAGATGGAGACGAACAACGTCGGGATGATCGTCGACCGAGGTGCTGCAGGCTACGTCCTCGAGGACATCCCGAGCATCACCGCCCGCTGACCCGGATGAGCTAGGCCTCGGCGGCCGGTGGATCGACGAGGTCGATGCCAATGAGGGACAACTGCTCGGGCAGGCCGTCGATGACATCGCGGCGCGGATCGGGCACGGCGAGGTGCGGGCCGACGGGGATCCCCTGCAGTGGCCGCAGGATCGGAGCGTCGAGGACCTGCTGGACGAGTGCCCGATCGCCTCCGGTGACGACGTACTCCACGGGAAGTCCGGGCAGGACGACCTCGGCCACGCAGGAAACGGCAGCGTCGGCGAGCTCGTCGGCTTGCTTCTGCCGTCGGCGCGCGAAGCGCTGCTGCGACCATCCGCCCGCGGCGGTACGGCTTTGCACGTGTCGTCGGCCCAGACGACTGGCGATCACGCCGGTGACGTCCACGAGCGCGGCCCCGAAGCCGCCGCGGCGCACGAGGATCACCGCGCACCGGGGAAGCCGATCGGCGCTGTCGAGGAATTCGCTGGCGCTCGTCGCGGGCACCGTGACCCAGAACGGCGGTGCGAGCGTTGCGGTGGCCCCGTCGGCGCCCGAGAGACGCAGGTCCCCAGCCGCGATCTCGCACGTCGTCGCACCGTGCCGCTCCTCGAAGCCCTCGATCCACCGGCCGAGTCGCCCTGCGGGTACGCGGACCGTGCGGAGGGTCACGAGGGGGGCGCGGGGAGGTTGTTCACCGTGCACCTCTTGGGCAGGGAACGGTCGAGGGCGGCGTCCATGAACTCATCGAGAGGCGAGCCCTCGTAGTCGCCGGTCGACGGATTCGACGAGACGGCCGCCGGCAGCCCGAGGTGGGTCGTGCGCGCGACGTAGTCGGTCTGCAGGTGACCCTGCCCGAGGCAGTACTCCGGCAGCAGCGAGCGACGGAACTGCGCCGTGAGGCAGGCGGGACCCGTCACGATGCCGAGAGGGCTCACGCACCACATCACCCGGTCGTTCCGCCCCTGCGCGAGGTAGATGGGCACTTTCGCGCCGTCGTTGTCGAGCGGCACCTTGGCGTAGGGATTCACGCCGTACGGGCCGGGCATGTTGAACTGCAGCCACGCGCACCAGTCCTGGACGCCCTGGGCGAAGCTCGAGGGGTCGGAGCAGGTGGCGTCGATGCCCCCCACCCACCGGCCCGAGGAGTTCGATCCGGCGAAGGGCGCGGCGAAGAAGCGGTTCTGATTGGGGTTGAGGTACTTCGACACGGCCCCGATCAGCTTGAGCGCGTCGGGCCCGTTGAGACAGTAGTTCGCCGCCACGGGCGCCGTGGCCTGGCCCTGCGGTGAGAGCACGTCGGCCAGGGACACGCTCGCGGTGGGGCCGAACGGGAGCGCCCCTGAATCGGCGTTCTCCACCTGGCTCCAACTCGCCGTGACGTAGCTGAAGAGCGCGGCCCCGATGGGGAACGGCACCCCGAGCCCCGGGTTCATGTTGTACATGTCGCGGTCGCCGAGGTGCTTGCCGAGGAACTTGCGGGGCTGTCCCGGCGACGTCGTGTACTGCGTCGCCGGCGCGAGGGCGGCGACCCCGGCGAGGTCGAGTGTGCTGTCGTCGTGCAGGGCGAGGTACTGCCGCGCCAACTGCCCGGCCCACAGCGCGGAACCACCGCCCTGCGAGTGCCCCCAGGTGACCAGCGGGAGCTCGGCCCCGGGTGCGACCGGCGTCAGGCCGAACGCCGCGGCGTTGCCGGTGAGGACTCGGGCGGAGTCGAGGACGGCGGCAGCCTCGGGGACGCCCATGACGTAGTGCTGAAGGCCGGTCGAACCGTCCTCGCCGAGGGAGTAGTAGTCCGTGGCGACGACCGCGGCGCCGGACTGGAGCATGTGCACCAGAGCGCCGTCCTGCTGGGAGTCGTCCGCCGAGGGAGCACCGATGCCGCCAGGCATCGGACCCACGAACCCGGCCGGGTTCGTGCTGGGCTGGCAGGTCTCGGTGAGGCCGCGCGTGCCATGGGCCCATGCGATCACTCCGGCGAGCTGCTGCTCCTCGGGAACGGCGATGAGACCGCACGTGGCCTCGACCGTGCCCGCCCCGCCTGTCGTGGCGTAGAGCACGCGGTAGAGGCGGCCGTACACGAGCCCCGACTCCGCGGTCACGTCCTGCGGTGCCGCCAGCAGGTCCCCGGGGCTGGCTGCTGAGACCGCCGCGGTGTCGTCGACCGAGGCGCAGACGTTGACAGGGTCCTGGCCGAGGCCTCGGGTCGTGCTCGCACTGTCTCCCGACGCTGATGCCGGCGTGGACATCGGCGGAGGTGCCGCACCGGCGGTTCCGGCGGCGAGCGGGAGTGCGGACAGGGCGAGGCCGGCAAG
>CAIVWG010000275.1 GCA_903909555.1 uncultured bacterium
CCATGATCGTTCCCGCCATGCTCGGCCACACCATCGCCGTGCACGACGGGCGCAAGCACGTCCCCGTCTTCGTGACCGAGCAGATGGTCGGGCACAAGCTGGGCGAGTTCGCGCCGACGCGCACCTTCCGGGGTCACGTCAAGGACGATCGCAAGGCGAAGCGCAAGTAGCACCGCGAAGCGCACGAGGCACCGCAAAGCGCACGAAATCCGAGAGGCAAGGGAAGAGACATGGAAGCCAGGGCCCAGGCGCGGTACGTCCGCGTCACGCCTATGAAGGCGCGCCGCGTCGTGGATCTCATCAGGGGTCTCACGGCGGCCGACGCCCAGGCGGTGCTGCGGTTCGCCCCGCAGGATGCGAGTGAGCCGGTCGGCAAGGTGCTCGACAGTGCTATCGCCAACGCGACGAACAACCACAACCTCAACCCCGACACGCTCGTCGTGGCCGAGGCCTACGTCGACGAGGGCCCCACGATGCGTCGCTTCCGCCCCCGCGCCCAGGGCCGTGCCTACCGGATCCGCAAGCGCACCAGCCACATCACCGTCGTCCTCGAATCGGTGGACACCGAGGAGTCGACTCCTCGCCGTCGCCGTGCCGCTGCCGGCAGCCGGAAGGAGTCCTGACATGGGCCAGAAGGTCAACCCGCACGGCTTCCGCCTCGGGGTCACCACGGACTTCACCTCGCGGTGGTTCGCCGACTCCTCCAAGACGGGCCAGCGCTACCGCGACTACGTCCAGGAGGACGTCGCCATCCGCAAGCTCCTGAGCAAGGGGATGGAGCGCGCCGGCATCTCCAAGGTCGAGATCGAGCGCACCCGCGAGCGAGTCCGGGTCGACATCCACACCGCTCGGCCCGGCATCGTCATCGGTCGTCGTGGAGCGGAGGCGGACCGCATCCGGGCGGACCTCGAGAAGCTCACGGGCAAGCAGGTCCAGTTGAACATCCTCGAAGTCAAGAATCCCGAGATGGACGCGCAGCTCGTCGCCCAGGGCATCGCCGAGCAGCTGTCGAGCCGCGTGTCCTTCCGTCGCGCCATGCGCAAGGGCATGCAGTCTACCATGAAGGCCGGAGCCAAGGGCATCCGCGTGCAGGTCTCGGGACGTCTCGGCGGAGCAGAGATGAGCCGCACGGAGTTCTACCGCGAGGGACGCGTGCCCCTGCACACCCTGCGCGCGGACATCGACTACGGCTTCTACGAGGCGCGCACCACCTTCGGTCGCATCGGCGTGAAGGTGTGGATCTACAAGGGCGACGCCCCCACCAGTCGCGCGGAGCGCGAGGCGGCGGCGGCTGCGGCCCGGCTGGGTCAGCGGCAGCGTCCCGAGCGGCCGCGGCGCCCGCTGCGTCGCGACGAGGGAGAGGCTCCCGAGAGCGGCTACGAGTCGCCCGAGGCAGTCCCGGCGGCACCGGTGGAAGGCGAGGTCTGAACATGCTGATTCCGCGCAAGGTGAAGCACCGCAAGCAGCACCATCCCGGTCGCAGCGGAGCGGCGAAGGGCGGCACCGAGGTCACCTTCGGGACCTACGGTCTCCAGGCCCTCGAGCCGGCTTACGTCACCAACCGGCAGATCGAGTCGGCGCGTATTGCGATCACCCGGCACATCCGCCGTGGCGGCAAGGTGTGGATCACGATCTACCCCGACCGTCCGCTGACGAAGAAGCCTGCCGAAACGCGCATGGGCTCGGGCAAGGGTTCACCGGAGTGGTGGGTGGCCAACGTGAAGCCGGGCCGCGTGATGTTCGAGTTGAGCTACCCGAACGAGAAGGTCGCGATCCAGGCTTTGACGCGAGCCATGCACAAGCTGCCCATGAAGTGCCGCATCGTGCGGCGCGACGAGACGCGGGAGGACTGATGGCCGCAGGGACATCGCCACAGGAGTTCCGGGGCCTGGACGACGAGGAGCTCGTCACGCGCCTGCGCGAGGCCAAGGAGGAGCTGTTCAACCTGCGCTTCCAGGGTGCGACGGGGCAGCTGGAGAGCCACGGTCGGCTTCGCGCCGTGCGCAAGGACATTGCGCGCATCTACACCGTGATGCGCGAGCGGGAACTGGGCATCACGCCCATCGAGCACGTGGGAGGTGCGGCATGAGTAGCGAGACGCCCACTGCGGCGACCGCCGAGCGCGCCAATCGCAAGGTGCGCGAGGGGTACGTCGTCAGCGACAAGATGGACAAGACAGTGGTGGTGGCGGTCGAGGACCGCTTCAAGCACCCGTTGTACGGCAAGGTCGTGCGCCGCACGAGCAAGCTGAAGGCCCACGATGAGCAGAACTCCTGCGGGGTGGGCGATCGCGTGCTGCTCATGGAGACGCGGCCGTTGTCCGCGACCAAGCGCTGGCGCGTCGTCGAGATCCTCGAGAAGGCCAAGTAGGGGAGAGTGACGTGATCCAGCAGGAGTCCCGACTCAAGGTCGCCGACAACACCGGCGCCAAGGAGTTGCTGTGCATTCGCGTGCTCGGCGGTTCCGGCCGGCGCTACGCGGGCATCGGGGACATCATCGTCGCGACCGTCAAGGACGCGATCCCCGGAGGCGGTGTCAAGAAGGGCGAGGTCGTCAAGGCCGTCGTCGTGAGGACCCGCAAGGAGCACCGTCGTCCCGACGGCTCCTATATCCGCTTCGACGAGAACGCCGCGGTCATCCTCAAGGGTGACGGTGAGCCTCGTGGCACGCGCATCTTCGGCCCAGTGGGGCGCGAGCTGCGCGAGAAGCGCTTCATGAAGATCATTTCGCTGGCACCGGAGGTGCTCTGACATGCCCGGCCTCTACGTTCGCAAGGGCGACCTTGTTCAGATCATCAGCGGCAAGGACCGCGGCATGACCGGCAAGGTCATCGAGGTCATGCCCGAGTCCGACCGGATCATCGTCGAGGGCGTGAATCGCATCAAGAAGCACACGCGCGTGGGACAGAACAACCGCGGCGCCAAGACAGGCGGCATCATCACCACCGAGGCGCCCATCCACGTGTCCAACGTGATGGTCGTCGATCCCGAGGACAACCGCCCCACGCGGGTCGGGTTCCGCAAGGAGAAGGTGGAGAAGCGTCGCGCTGACGGCAGCACGTACGAGGCTGAGCGCAGCGTGCGCTACTCCAAGAGGACGGGTAAGGACATCTGATGACTGCTATCGCCACGGACCGCAAGGTGCCCCGGCTCAAGGAGCGCTACCGGGAGGAGATCATCCCGGGGATGCTCGAGGAGTTCGGCTACGAGAACGTCATGCAGGTGCCCGGGCTGACCAAGATCGTGGTCAACATGGGCGTGGGCGACGCCGCCCGCGACTCCAAGCTCATCGAGGGTGCGATCCGTGATCTCTCCGAGATCACCGGCCAGCGCCCTCAGGTGACGAAGGCCCGCAAGTCCATCGCCCAGTTCAAGCTGCGCGAGGGCATGCCGATCGGTGCCCACGTGACGCTGCGCGGAGACCGCATGTGGGAGTTCCTCGACCGCCTGCTGTCCATCGCCCTTCCCCGCATCCGCGACTTCCGTGGCCTCTCACCCCGGCAGTTCGATGGCCGCGGCAACTACACCTTCGGTCTCAACGAGCAGTCCATGTTCCATGAGATCGACCAGGACAAGATCGACCGGGTTCGCGGCATGGACATCACGGTCGTCACCACCGCCAATTCCGACGACGAGGGTCGAGCGCTCCTGCGCCGCCTCGGCTTCCCCTTCAAGGAGTCCTGACCGTGGCGAAGAAGGCACTAGTCGAGAAGCAGCAGCGCAAGCCGAAGTTCGCGGTGCGCGCATACACGCGATGCACGCGATGCGGCCGCCCGCACGCCGTGTACCGGAAGTTCGGCCTGTGCCGGATCTGCTTCCGGGACATGGCGCACGCCGGGGAACTCCCCGGAATCACCAAGAGCAGCTGGTAACCACCGACGTCGAAGGTCCCGAGAGGGATACCACGGCGAGAAGGGCCTGATGGCCATGACAATGACCGACCCGATCGCAGACATGCTCAGCCGTCTGCGCAACGCCAACTCGGCGTACCACGACAGCGTCACCATGCCGCACTCCAAGATCAAGGCGGGGATCGCGCAGATCCTCAAGCAGGAGGGCTACATCGGCGACTGGCACGTCGAGGAGGCGCGCGTGGGCCAGTCCCTCGTGCTCGACTTGAAGTACGGACCTAGCCGGGAGCGTTCCATTGCCGGGCTGCGTCGCGTATCCAAGCCGGGCCTGCGCGTGTACGCCAAGAGCACGGCGCTGCCGCGCGTGCTTGGTGGCCTCGGCGTGGCGATCCTGTCCACGTCGTCGGGGCTGCTCACCGACCGACAGGCCGCACAGAAGGGCGTAGGCGGGGAAGTCCTCGCCTACGTCTGGTAGGGAGGCGACGATGTCACGAATCGGCAGGCTTCCCATCGCGGTTCCCTCGGGAGTCGAGGTGTCCATCGACGGTTCCCAGGTGACGGTCAAGGGCCCTAAGGGCACGCTCAGCCACACCGTCGTTGAGCCCATCGCGGTGACGCGCGACGAGGACGGAACCCTCGTGGTGACCCGTCCGAATGACGAGCGCGACGCGCGCTCGCGACACGGTCTCACGCGCACCCTCATCGCCAACATGGTCACGGGGGTGACCCAGGGCTACGAGAAGGGCCTGGAGATCGTCGGCACGGGCTACCGCGTGCAGGCCAAGGGCAGCGCCCTGGAGTTCTCCCTGGGCTTCAGCCACCCCGTGGTCTTCGAGGCCCCGGAGGGCATCACGTTCACGGTCGAGACGCCCACCAAGTTCAAGGTGGCCGGCATCGACAAGCAGCAGGTGGGCGAGGTCGCGGCCAACATCCGCAAGTTGCGCAAGCCGGAGCCGTTCAAGGGCAAGGGCGTGCGCTACGAGGGTGAGGTCGTGCGTCGCAAGGCCGGGAAGGCGGGCAAGAAGTGAGTGGAATCGCCCCGAAGATCGGATCCGGGAGCCCCAAGAGCACGGCTCGTGCTCGTCGGCACCTGCGCGTCCGCAAGAAGATCGCGGGAACGGCCCAGCGCCCGCGCCTCGTGGTCACCCGGTCGGCCCGTCACGTGGTGGCCCAGGTCGTCGACGACGCCCAGGGCACGACCCTGGCCTCGGCCTCGTCCATGGAGTCCGATGTCCGGACCTCGGGCGACGACAAGACCGCCAAGGCCCGCAAGGTGGGGCAGCTGGTGGCGAGTCGCGCCAAGGAGAAGGGCGTCCAGACCGTGGTCTTCGATCGCGGCGGCAACATGTACCACGGTCGCGTCGCGGCCCTGGCGGAGGGCGCCCGTGAGGGCGGCCTCGAGTTCTGATGGTCTCGATGGTTGCACGAGAGGTGAGTGAGTCATGACGACACAGCAGCGCCGCGGAAGCGGTGCCGGAGGCACGGACCGCCGCGAGCGCCGTGAGCGGACGCCGCGTGAGGAGAAGTCCGCCTTCATCGAGCGCGTCGTGGCCATCAACCGCGTCGCCAAGGTCGTCAAGGGCGGTCGGCGCTTCAGCTTCACCGCCCTGGTGGTGGTCGGCGACGGCGACGGCACGGTCGGTGTCGGCTACGGCAAGGCCAAGGAGGTGCCGGCGGCGATCGCCAAGGGCGTGGAGGAGGCGAAGAAGCATTTCTTCAAGGTCCCCCGCATCCAGGGGACGATCCCTCACCCCATCACCGGGGAGGCCGCCGCGGGAGTCGTCATGCTCCGCCCTGCCGCTCCCGGCACCGGCGTCATCGCCGGCGGCCCCGTGCGCGCCGTGCTGGAGTGCGCCGGAATCCACGACGTGCTGTCCAAGTCCCTGGGCTCGGACAACGCCATCAACATCGTTCATGCCACGGTGGCCGCGCTGCGCGGCCTCGAGCGTCCCGAGGAGGTCGCCGCCCGGCGCGGCCTGCCCCTCGAGGACGTGGCTCCGGCGGCGCTCCTGCGCGCCCGCGCGGCAGGTGCGTCATGAGCGTGCGTCTCCAGGTCACCCAGAAGCGCTCCGGCATCGGCGGGACTCAGGGGCAGCGGGACACCCTGCGGTCCCTCGGGCTCAAGCGCATCGGCGACACTGTCGTGAAGGAGGATCGCCCGGAGATCCGCGGCATGATCCGCAGCGTGTCCCACCTGGTCGTCGTTGAGGAGGTCGAGTGACATGGCGCTGAAGGTCCATCATCTGCGCCCCGCCCCCGGGGCCAAGACCCCCAAGACCCGCAAGGGCCGAGGTGAGGCATCGAAGGGCAAGACCTCCGGCCGCGGCACCAAGGGCACCAAGGCCCGGTACCAGGTCCCCGCGAGGTTCGAGGGCGGCCAGATGCCGCTGCACATGCGGTTGCCGAAGCTCAAGGGCTTCACGAACCCCTTCTCCCAGACCTATCAGGTCGTGAACGTGGCCACGCTGAACCGCCTGTTCCCCGAGGGGGGCGCCGTGACGGTCGCCGATCTCGTGGCCCGCGGTGCGGTCCGCAAGGGACAGCCGGTCAAGGTCCTCGGCCAAGGGGATCTCTCGGTCGCCCTGCAGGTCCAGGCTCAGGCCTTCTCCGACTCCGCCCGGGAGAAGATCGAGCGGGCCGGAGGCACCACCCAGCAGGTCTGAGCGAGCCCTCGGATCGGCTTCGGAACGGGGGCCTAGGTTAGGCTCCTTCGAGTCCGGGTGTCGGACCCGCGGTTCCGCGGACCCGTCGCCCACGAGCGAGCGCAGCGCCCCGGCGCTGCCCCAGGAGGTATGGCGTGCACCTCAGCGCTTTCGTCGAAGCGTTCCGGACTCCGGACCTTCGCAAGAAGCTGCTGTTCACGCTGGGGATGATCGCCATCTTCCGGCTGGGCTCGGTCGTGCCCACCCCCGGAGTCGACTACGCCGCGATCCAGCGGTGCATCGATCAGACGCAGGACAACTCCGTCTACGCCGTCATCAACCTCTTCAGCGGCGGAGCGCTCCTCCAACTCTCGGTCTTCGCGCTCGGCATCATGCCCTACATCACGGCCAGCATCATCATCCAGTTGCTCACGGTCGTCATCCCCCGTCTTGAGATGCTCAAGAAGGAGGGACAGAGCGGACAGGCAAAGCTCACGCAGTACACCCGATACCTCACGATCGGCTTGGCCATCCTGCAGTCCACGGCCATCCTGTCCCTCGCGCGCGTTCCCGGCCAGCTCTTCACCGGCTGCAACGAGGAGCTGATCCCGAACCAGAACCCGCTGGTCATCATCGTCATGGTCATCGTCATGACGGCAGGAACCGCGGTCATCATGTGGCTGGGAGAGCTCATCACCGAGCGGGGTGTCGGCAACGGCATGTCGCTGCTGATCTTCGTGTCGATCATCGCCTCCATCCCGGCGCAGTTCATCAACGTCTTCGTGAGCCGGGGCACCTTCTCCTTCGTCCTCACTCTCCTCGTGGCGCTCGTGGTCCTCACCCTCGTGGTGTTCATCGAGCAGGGCCAGCGGCGCATTCCGGTCCAGTACGCCAAGCGCATGGTGGGTCGCCGCATGTACGGCGGCACCTCCACCTACATCCCCCTCAAGATGAACATGGCCGGCGTGATCCCGGTCATCTTCGCGTCGTCGCTGCTCTTCATCCCCACGCTGATCGTCCAGCTCACCGGCAGCCAGGCGGAGTGGGCGCAGTGGGTCGCGACCAACTTCTCCACGGGGACGTCCACGATCTATCTCCTCACCTTCTTCTTCCTCACGATCTTCTTCACCTACTTCTACGTGTCGATCACCTTCAACCCGACCGACGTCGCGGACAACATGAAGAAGTACGGCGGCTTCATCCCGGGTATCCGAGCCGGCAAGCCGACCGCGGACTACCTCTCCTACGTCCTCAATCGCCTGACCGCGCCCGGCTCGCTGTACCTCGGCGCCATCGCGGTCCTCCCGGTGTTCGCCTTCAACCTCATCGGCATCGGCGACCAGTTCGTCTTCGGCGGCATCAGCCTCCTCATCGTGGTCGGCGTCGGCCTCGACACCGTCAAGCAGATCGACTCGCAGCTGCAGCAGCGGAACTACGAGGGCTTCCTCCGCTAATGCGCCTCGTGATCATGGGGCCGCCGGGGGCGGGCAAGGGGACTCAGGCCCAGGTGGTCGCGGTCGAGCTGGGCGTCCCGCATATCTCGACGGGCGACATCTTCCGCGCCAACGTCGACCGCGGTACCCCGCTCGGCGAGGAGGCCCAGCGCTACATGAGCGCGGGGGAGTACGTGCCCGACTCGATCACCAATGCGATGGTCCGCGATCGGCTCTCCCAGGAGGACTGCACGCCAGGCTTCCTCCTCGACGGCTATCCGCGCACGCTGGAGCAGGTCAACGAACTCGACATGATGCTCCTGGCCGACGAGCACCGGATCGACCGCGTGATCGAGCTCACGGTGGACACCGACGCGGTGGTCGCCAGACTGCTCAAGCGCGCCGAGGAGCAGGGCCGCAGCGATGACACGGCCGAGGTGATCCGGCGCCGCCTCGAGGTGTACTTCGACCAGACGGCACCGCTGACCGCGGTGTACACGCAGCGTGGACTGCTCGTGCGGGTGGATGGGATGGGAGCCGTGCCGGACGTCACGGGTCGCATCCTGGCTGCCGTGACGGCCTGACATGTTCCGCGGCAGGGATCGGATCGAGATCAAGACCGTCGGCGAAATCGACGCCATGCGTCGTGCCGGGCTCGTCGTCGCGCGCACTCTCCAGCGCGTCGCGGACATCACGGTCGCGGGAGCCAAGACTGCCGACCTGGATTCATGCGCGGCGGATTCCATCCGCGATGAGGGCGCGGAGCCCTCCTTCCTCGGCTATCACGGGTACCCCGCCCATATCTGCGTCTCCGTCAACGACGAGGTGGTCCACGGCATCCCGGGCGACCGCATCATCCGCGAGGGCGACCTGGTGTCCATCGACTGCGGTGCCATCGTGGAGGGCTGGCACGGAGACGCCGCCATTAGCGTGCTGGTCGGAGAGGTCGAGCCCGAAGTGGCGGACCTGTCTCGCGTCACGGAGCAGGCGCTGTGGGCGGGTCTCGCGGCTGCTCGCCCAGGCGGACGGCTGTCCGACATCGGCCATGCGGTGGAATCGTGCATCCGATCCCAGGGCGAGCACTTCGGGATCGTCGAGGAGTACGTCGGCCATGGCATCGGCTCGCGCATGCACATGGACCCCGCGGTGCCCAACTACGGCCGCCCCGGCCGGGGCCCCCGCCTCCTTCCCGGTATGGCCCTCGCCATCGAGCCCATGGTCACCCTCGGCCCTGCCGAGGTGCACGTCCTCGATGACGACTGGACGGTCGTGGCGACACACGGCGTGACGGCCAGCCACTGGGAGCACACGGTCGCGATCACCGAGGACGGACCCTGGGTCCTCACCGCTCTCGACGGGGCGCGCCCCTAGGATCGG
>CAIVWG010000276.1 GCA_903909555.1 uncultured bacterium
CAAGGTGTCCGGCACGACTCCGACCCTCGGGCCGATGCGCAGAACTGCCGCGTTCAGCGACAACCCCGGATCCTCGGCCATCGCTTCCATCACCAGGCGCATCGCCCGGTCCCGCAACTCCTGCGGGTACTTCCTCGGTGCTGGCATGACTCCCACCCTTCCGTGGGATCAGAGCCTCCACAACACCCGGGGCGGTTCACCTGGCCTACTGGCTCACACGGCCAGCTGCGGAGCGGATCGCTGCCCTGGCGCAGATGCGCCGCGAGTTCGAGGGGTGGACCGTCGAGGCTGAACCGGGACTTCCGCGAGTTGCTCGCGCGCTTCGCCCGGCATGACGTTCGGACCAGCCGGACCGAGGGTCGAGAGGTTCCCCCACTTCCGGGAATCCCAGTGCCGGCGCGTGTATCAGGCCGCTACACTAGCCCCGTGCGTCACAGCATCATCATTACCTAGCGCATCGATGCCGCCCCGGCACCGATGCGCAGCCCTTCGCGACCGCGAGGGGCTTTTTGCTTGAGGAGGACGACATGGCGACCCTACCGCTGGGCGACGCCTTCCACGTCTACGACACCACCCTGCGCGACGGCGCCCAGCGCGAGGGCATCGCCTACTCCGTCACCGACAAGCTCGCGGTGGCCCGCCTCCTCGACGAGTACGGCGTCGGATTCATCGAGGGGGGCTGGCCCGGTGCCCTCCCCAAGGACACCGAGTTCTTCGCCCGCGCCCGGACCGACCTCGACCTCACGACCGCGCAGCTCGTGGCCTTCGGCGCCACCCGCAAGGCCGGGATCGACGTACGCGACGACCCCCAGGTGCAGGCACTGCTGGACTCCGGTGCCCCGGTCATCACCATCGTGGCGAAGTCCGATGTCCGCCACGTCGAGGAGGCGCTGCGCACCACGAACGAGGAGAACCTCGCCATGGTCGCCGACACCGTGCGCTACCTGCGCGAGCACGACCGTCGCGTCTTCGTCGACCTCGAGCACTTCTTCGACGGCTACGACCACGACCCCGACTACGGCGTGCGCGTCCTCGAGGCCGCCTTCAGCGCGGGCGCGGACGTCGGGGTCCTGTGCGACACGAACGGCGGCATGCTCCCCAAGGGCATCTACGACGTCGTCTCCGACGTTCTCGTGCGCGCCGGGGTGCGCCTGGGCATCCACTGCCAGGATGACACCGGGTGCGCCATCGCCAACTCCGTCTCCGCGGTCCAGGCCGGGGTCACCCACGTGCAGTGCACCGCCAATGGCTACGGCGAGCGCACCGGCAACGCCGACCTCTTCTCCGTCGTCGCCAATCTCGAGACCAAGCTCGCCATGCCCGTCCTCCCCGAAGGCCGGCTGCGCGAGACCATGCGGGTCTCCCACGCCATCGCCGAGATCGCCAACATCGCCCCCGACACCCATCAGCCCTACGCCGGGGTCTCGTCGTTCGCCCACAAGGCCGGGCTGCACGCGAGTGCCCTCAAGGTGAACCAGGAGCTGTACAACCACATCGACCCGGCCGTCGTCGGCAACGACCAGCGCATCCTCATCACCGAGATGGCCGGCCGCGCGTCCGTGGAGATGAAGAGCCGCGAGCTGGGCCTGGACCTCGCGGGCGATCCCGCGGCACTGGGCAAGGTCGTGGAGCGGGTCAAGGACCTGGAGTCGCGCGGCTGGACCTTCGAGGCTGCCGATGCGTCGTTCGAGCTCATGATCCTCGAGGAGCGCGACGGCGCCCGTCCGCAGCCCTTCACGGTCGAGTCGTGGCGCGTCATCGTGGAGCAGCACGCCGATGGCAGTGTCATGAGCGAGGCCACGGTCAAGGTCCATGCCGGGGGGGAGCGCGTCATCACCACCGCGGAGGGCAACGGCCCGGTCAACGCCCTCGACCGCGCGCTGCGCCGCGCGCTGGTGAAGCTCTTCCCGTCACTCGATGCCGTCCGGCTCACCGACTACAAGGTCCGCATCCTCGAGGGCGTCGCCGGCACGGACGCCGTCACACGCGTTCTCATCGGCAGCAGCGACGGGTCGGAGGACTGGAGCACGGTCGGCGTCCACGAGAACGTCATCGCCGCATCGTGGATGGCCCTGGAGGACGCGCTGGCCTACAGCCTCCTGCACGCGTCGGCACCCTCCGCCTGACGGGTAGGGTCGCCGTCGTGCGCATCGCCCGGGTCTCCTACCAGTCCGAGGTGGCCTTCGCCGTCGTGCCCGGGTCCGGCACCGAGGATCCCGACCCGGAGGCCAGCGTCGAGGTCATCGCCGGCCACCCCTTCGGGGAGATCGAACTGTCCGGGCTGGTGCTACCGATGTCGGAGGTGCGCCTGCTCGCCCCCGTCCTGCCCTCCAAGGTCATCGCCGTGGGCCGCAACTACGCCGCCCACGCCGCGGAGATGGGCGGGGAGGTCCCGGCCGAGCCGATGATCTTCCTCAAGCCCAGCACGTCGGTCATCGGGCCGGAGGCGCCCATCCGGCTGCCGGCGGCGTCGAGCCAGGTCGAGCACGAGGCCGAACTCGCCGTCGTCATCGGTCGGCTGTGCTCCGATGTGCCCCGCGAGCGCGTGGGCGAGGTGGTTCTTGGCTACGCCTGCGCGAACGACGTCACCGCGCGCGACCTGCAGCGCACCGACGGCCAGTGGGGTCGGGCGAAGGGCTTCGACACCTTCTGCCCGCTCGGACCCTGGATCGAGACCGACCTCGAGCCCGGAGACCTCGCCATCGAGTGCACGGTCGACCAGGAGGTGCGCCAGTCTTCCCGGACGTCCCTTCTCGTCCACGACGTGCCGCACCTGGTGTCGTGGGTCAGCGCGGTCATGACCCTCCTGCCCGGCGATGTCATCCTCACCGGCACCCCCGCCGGCGTGGGTCCGCTCGCCGAGGACGACGTCGTCACCGTGACCATCGAGGGCATCGGCTCGCTCACGAACGAGGTGATCGCATGACCGAGGGCGTGCGCGTCCGCTTCTGCCCGTCGCCCACCGGCAACCCCCACGTGGGCATGGTGCGCACGGCGCTGTTCAACTGGGCATTCGCCCGCCACCACGACGGCGTCTTCGTCTTCCGCGTGGAGGACACCGACTCCGCGCGGGACAGCGAGGACTCCTACCTCGCGCTGCTGGACTCGCTGCGCTGGCTCGGCCTGGACTGGGACGAGGGGCCGGAGGTGGGTGGGCCCTACGAGCCCTACCGCCAGTCCGAGCGGCTGGAGACGTACGCCAAGGTGGCCCGAAAGCTCGTCGATGCCGGTTACGCCTATCCCTGCTACTGCACCCCGGAGGAGTTAGAGGAGCGCCGCGAGGCTGCCCGCCGCGAGGGTCGCACGCCCGGGTACGACGGACACTGTCGCGACCTCACCGCCGAGCAGCGCGCGGCGTACGAGGCCGAGGGGCGCCTGCCCGCGACCCGCTTCCGGATGCCCGACCGCGACTTCGCCTGGGACGACCTAGTCCGTGGCGAGGTGACGTTCGCCCGCGAGCACGTCCCCGACTACGTCATCGTGCGCGCCAACGGAGAGCCCCTCTACACGCTGGTGAACCCCGTCGACGACGCCCTCATGCGCATCACCCACGTCCTGCGCGGGGAGGACCTGCTGTCCTCCACCCCCCGCCAACTCGCCATGTACGACGCCCTGGCCGCCATCGGGGTGAGCGACGGGACGACGCCGCGCTTCGGGCACCTGCCTTACGTCATGGGAGAGGGCAACCGCAAGCTGTCCAAGCGGGATCCCGAATCCGCCCTGCTCATGTACCGGGAGGAGGGCTACCTGCCCGAGGCCCTCCTCAACTACCTGGCGCTGCTGGGCTGGTCGATGGGGGAGGACCGCGAGTTCTTCTCCCTCGCCGAGATGGCCGAGGCGTTCGAGATCACCCGGGTCAGCCAGAACCCCGCGCGCTTCGACCTCAAGAAGTGCACCGCGATCAACGGCGACTGGATCCGCAGCCTCGGCGTCGACGACCTCGCCCGGCGCATCGAGCCGTTCCTCCGCGCTGCGGGGTTGGTCGGCGCGGAGTTGACGCCCGCGCAGCGCGACCTGCTCAGCGCAGCGGTGCCCCTCGTGCAGGAGCGCATGGAGACCCTGGCGCAGGCCGCGGGCATGCTCGGCTTTCTCTTCGTCGACGATGCCGCATTCGCCATCGACGCGGGCGAGGACCTCAGCGGGGACGACGCCCGGGCCGTGCTCGCGTCCGCCCTGACGGCCCTGGAGTCCGTCGCGACCTGGGATGCGCCGAGCATCGAGTCCGCGCTGCGCGCTGCCCTCGTCGACGGCCTGGGGCTGAAGCCGAAGGTCGCCTTCGGCGCCGTCCGGGTCGCCGTCACCGGACGGCGGGTCTCGCCCCCGCTCTTCGAATCCATGGAACTCCTGGGCCGCGATCGCACGCTCGCCCGCGTCGCGGCCGCGTGACCTCGGCGGCTACACTTATCGGGCCACACGGCACCCATGGGGTATGGGGTAATTGGCAGCCCGGCGGATTCTGGCTCCGCTAGTCTAGGTTCGAGTCCTGGTACCCCAGCGAGTTCACATGCTCTCTCATGTGCGCACGGCCCCGTTGTGTAGCGGCCTAGCACGCCGCCCTCTCAAGGCGGTAGCGCGGGTTCGAATCCCGTCGGGGCTACGCGAGTGACGCGGCACGACACCTGACCCGGTGGCGTGCCGACGTCTGCGAGACGGCCCGATCCCCTCCCCGGGGGTCGGGCCGTCTCGCGATCCTCGTTACCCTGGGCCGGCGAAGGCCCACCACTGAAGGAGCGTCCATGGGCAAGACGATGGCCGAGAAGGTGTGGGACGCGCACGTCGTGCGCAGGGCCGAGGGCGAGCCCGATCTGCTCTACATCGACCTGCACCTGGTCCACGAGGTCACGAGCCCTCAGGCTTTCGATGCGCTGCGGTCGACCGGCCGGGTCGTCCGCCGGCCCGACCTCACGCTCGCCACCGAGGACCACAACGTCCCCACCCTGGACATCGACAAGCCCATCGCCGACCCGATCTCGCGGGCCCAGGTCGAGGCTCTGAGGCAGAACTGCGACGAGTTCGGCGTGCCACTGTTCCCTCTCGGCAGCGAGGACCAGGGCATCGTGCACGTCGTGGGACCTCAGCTCGGCCTCACCCAGCCGGGGATGACCGTGGTCTGCGGTGACTCGCACACCTCCACCCACGGCGCCTTCGGGGCCCTGGCCTTCGGCATCGGCACGAGCGAGGTCGAGCACGTTCTGGCCACGCAGACCCTGCCGCTCAAGCCCTTCAAGACCATGGCGGTCACGGTCAACGCCCCGCTGCCAGAAGGAGTCACCGCGAAGGACCTCATCCTCGCCGTGATCGCCCAGATCGGCACCGGCGGCGGCCAGGGCTACGTCCTGGAGTACCGCGGCGAGGGGGTGCGCGGGCTGTCCATGGAGGGCCGGATGACGCTGTGCAACATGTCGATCGAGGCTGGGGCCCGCGCGGGGATGGTGGCCCCGGACGACACGACCCTCGAGTACCTCCGCGGCAGGCCACATGCCCCGCAGGGCGCCGAATGGGACGAGGCCGTCGCCTACTGGAGCACGCTGTCGACGGATCCCGACGCCGCGTTCGACGCCGAGGTCGTCATCGACGCGGCCGAGCTCAGTCCCTTCGTCACCTGGGGCACCAATCCCGGACAGGGCGTGCCTCTCGCCAGCGTCGTGCCCTCGCCCGACGACGCGAGCGACGAGGTGGAGCGCATCGCCATCGAGCGCGCCCTGGAGTACATGGACCTCGCCCCGGGCACCCCGATCCGCGAGATCCCCGTCGACACCGTCTTCGTGGGCTCGTGCACGAACGGCCGCATCGAGGACCTGCGGGCCGCTGCCTCCGTCCTCCAGGGGCGCAAGGTCGCCGACGGCGTGCGCATGCTCGTCGTGCCCGGTTCGGTCAAGGTACGACTCCAGGCCATCTCCGAGGGCCTCGATCAGGTCTTCGTGGGCGCTGGTGCCGAGTGGCGCGAAGCAGGCTGCTCGATGTGCCTGGCGATGAACCCGGACAAGTTGGCGCCGGGGGAGCGCAGTGCGTCGACCTCCCACCGTAACTTCGAGGGCCGTCAGGGCCCTGGCGGCCGTACCCACCTCGTCTCGCCGCAGGTGGCCGCGGCCACCGCCGTCACCGGCCACTTCGCCTCGCCCGCCGACCTGTCCTGATCCCGACCCGCCCCACGAGGAGCCTGCGATGGACGCCTTCACCGTGCACACGGGCACTGCTGCGCCGCTGCGCCGCAGCAACGTCGACACCGACCAGATCATCCCCGCCGAGTACCTCAAGCGCATCACGCGCCACGGGTTCGAGGACGGGTTGTTCAAGGCATGGCGCGACGATCCCGCCTTCGTGCTCAACCTCCCGCAGTACCAGGGCGCGACCATTCTCATCGCGGGTCCCGACTTCGGCACCGGATCCTCGCGCGAGCACGCCGTCTGGGCGCTGCAGGACTACGGCTTCCAGGTCGTCATCTCCTCGCGCTTCGCCGACATCTTCCGCGGGAACTCCGGCAAGGCCGGCCTGGTGACCGCGCTCGTCGACCAGGACGTCGTCGAACAGCTGTGGCAGATGGTCGACGACGACCCGAGCACGCCGATCACGGTGGACCTCGAAGGAGAGCAGATCCGTGCCGGGGAGGTCGTGGCCAGTTTCGATATCGACCCGTACGTTCGGTGGCGCTTGCTCCAGGGACTGGACGACATCGGCATCACACTGCAGAACGAGGGCGCGATCTCGGAATTCGAGTCGCGGCGCCCGTCGTTTTCCCCGACCACGCTCTGACCGGAACTCTGGCGTGCCTCGAGTATCGGGGCACAGCGCGAGGTAATAGGGTGAGTGCGTTGCCGGTCACGGGACCGGCCCGATATCCCTCCGGAGGGGACCTCAGTGAACAAGCAGGAACTCATCGATAACGTCAGCCAGCAGCTGGGCCACAGCAAGCGCGATGTCGCCAATGTCATCGAGACCGCTCTCGAGGAGCTGAAGCGCGCTGTCGCCCGCGGCGAGAAGGTCGCGCTGAGCGGCTTCGGCATCTTCCATCGTCAAGACCGTGCCGCTCGGACCGGCCGCAATCCGCGCACGGGCGAGGAAGTGAAGATCAAGGCCACCAAGCTTCCGAAGTTCCGCCCCGGTGCGGAGTTCAAGGCCGTGGTGTCGGGTGCCAAGAAGGCGGCTCCCGCGAAGAAGGCCCCGGCGAAGAAGGCGGCGCCCGCGAAGAAGGCCCCGGCCAAGAAGGCCCCGGCGAAGAAGGCGGCGCCCGCGAAGAAGGCCCCGGCCAAGAAGGCCCCGGCCAAGAAGGCTCCCGCCAAGAAGACCGCGGCGAAGCGCTAGACCTGCAGTTTCACGCGATGCGGGCCGATCATTGATCG
>CAIVWG010000277.1 GCA_903909555.1 uncultured bacterium
CGCCCGGCAACTCCGGCGACGCAGCGAGATCATCGCGACGCGGATCCGCAGCGGCAAACTGCGCATCGTCGTCGGCGTCTACGACATCAAGTCGCGCAAGGTCACGTTCGCCGAGTAGTCGTGACGTTCGCCGAGTAGCTCCGCCCGCGTGACGTCGTCCTTGGGCTGACGACTACTCGGTGGCGAGGGTCATCGCCCGCAGCATCGCGGCGGCGCTTCCGAGGTCTTCGACATGCCGGGTGATCGCGCGTTCCTCATCGTTGAACTGGGGGAAGAGCCCTCGCATGAGCTTGCGGCCCGCCGTCGTCAAGGTGACATCTACGAGGCGTCCGTCGGACTCGCTGCGGGCGCGTTCCACGAGGCCGCGCGACTCCAGGGTGCTGAGCACGCCGGAGAGCGTGGCCTTGGAGAAGCCCCCCTCGGCCGCGATGGTGCGGGTCTCGACGCGATCCCAGATCCACACCACCCACAGCACCACGAACGCCGTCCACGTGAGGTCGGCGGGTGCCAGGACCGTGCGCTCCAGGTGGTTGCGGACGGCATTGGCGGCCCGGAAGAGGTTGGACACCACGGCCATCGCCTCGAAATCCAAGGTGAGGTCGCCCAGGCGCGCCTGGACCTGACGCTCGGTCTCGGCGAGGGTGTGGGGGCCGGCCATGCCGGAAGTGTCGCATTCCCCTTCCGTTCGGGCCCGAACATCTGGCATAGTGCGATTGGTTTGGGCCCGAACGATCGAGCGTGACCGGGGTGAGCGACCTCGGGCTCGTGGACGAAGGAGACGCCATGCCCGTCGCGACCGACATCACCCTCGCCGACCTCGACCTCTTCGAGGCGGGACCGCCCTGGGCCACCTTCGATCGCCTGCGCGCGGAGGATCCGATGCACTGGGATGTCGAGCCGGAGCCGAACAAGGGCTTCTGGTCGGTGACCCGCTACCACGACATCGTCGACGTGCTGCGCGACACCGAAACCTTCTCCTCCGAGCGTGGCGCGGTGAACCTCGAGGAGCTCGACGATGATCAGCTGCGCGTGCGCAAGTCCATGCTCGAGACCGATGGCGAGCGTCATCGCGCCCTGCGCAAGCTCATGCAGGGGGAGTTCACCCCGCGTGCGCTCGCGGGATACGAGACCTTCCTGCGCGGGCTCACCGCATCCACGCTCGATGCGGCCTTTGCCAAGGGCGAGTTCGACTTCGTCGCCGATGTCGCTGCCGACTTCCCCATCCGGGTCCTTGCCCGCATGCTCGACGTGCCGGACATCGACATCCCCAAGCTCATCTGGTGGGGCAATCGGATGGTCGGGAACACCGACCCCGAGCATGCCGACGTCATCGCGACGGACCCGGAGAGCGAGAAGTACCGGATGCTGCCCTTCCGGTCCCCCGCCGCCCTGGAGGTCTGGGCCTACGGCGACGACCTCAAGCGCCAGCGCCTCGGGCGAGGAGGCAGGGACCTGGTCTCGACGCTGGTGAACGGCGTGCCGATGGACGGCAAGCCCCTC